>NZ_SUEO01000183.1 GCF_004962925.1 Mesorhizobium sp.
ATGTGGAGCGCGGTAGCCGGCCCAATTGTACCAGTCATTGGTCCTGGCCAACGCGTCGATGCGCGGCTGGAACGGCGTGCCGAGCCGCAGCGTGCGGAAATGGGATTGTGCTGAGGTGCGGGCCGAGACGATGGGGCTCGTCTTTGCCACGCTCGGTTTCTTTTTGGCCGCCTGTGCCATGGCCTACCCCTTCATCGCAATGATGCGTTTTGCGGCATTTAAGCCGGGCGCGCCGGAAACGCCGCCGCCTGGGTGAGAGCCGGCGCCGGCGAGGAACAGCCCGTCGATCGGCGTGTCATAGCCCGACCAGCCGGAGACGGGGCGCGACATCAGCATCTGGTCGGCCTGCAGTTCACCGTGATGCCAGTGACCGCCCGGCATTCGGTAGCGCGCCTCGATGTCGGCCGGTGTCAGCAGCTCGGCATGGAACACGGTCTTGCCGATTCCCGGCGCATAGGTCTCCAACTGAGTCATGATCGCCTTGAGGAATTTCGGCCTGCCGGCGCCCCAACCCTCTCTCAGCGCATAGGGTGCATATTGCACCACTGCTGAAAGCACGCAGGCGCCGTCCGGCGCCAGCGACGAGTCGGCAAGGCTGGGCAGCGTGATCTCCATCACCGGCTCCGGCGAGAACTCGCCGTACTTCGATGGATTGAAGGCGCGCTCGACATGATCGGGCGAGGGCGCGATCACCAGACGGCCCTTGTGGCCGGCGGCATCGACGCCGGTGAATTGCGGCGGCCGGTCGAGCGCCAGATGCAGCTTCGCCGCATCGCCCTTCATGCGGACATTTTTCATCTTGCGCACGAAGCGCGTGTCTAACTCGCGCGGCCCGACAAGGTCGAAAAAAGTGGTCGCCGGATTGATGGCGGAGACGATCGTCTTGGCGCGGAACATCTCGCCGCTGGCCAGCACAACGCCGACGGCGCAGCCTTTCTCGACGATTATCTTCACCACTGGTCTTGCCGTACGAATGGTCACGCCGGCCTTTTCCGCCGCTGCGCGGATGGCTGAAATGACAGCACCCATGCCGCCCTTTGGCAGAACCTGCGCGCCGGCAGTGCCGCCTGCCTCGCCCGCCAGCCGATGATAGAGACCGAGCAGCGAGGTCGGCGAGCGCGGGCCGAGATGGGAGCCGAGCGTGGAATCGAAGGCGAGCAGGCCCTTCAGCCGGTCGTCGGCAAGCTGCTCGTCGAGCAGGTCGGCAACGTTCATCAACAGCACGCGCAGAAAGTCGCGCATATCCTCCTTGCCGAGCTTCTTCAACGCCAGCGCTGTTTGGCCGAGCGACACCGTCTCAAGCAGTGACATGCCGCCGAGATCGGGCGGCCGGCGCGCAAGGAACGGCTTCAGGATGCCGGCGTAGCGCAGCAACTGAGCGCGCAGTTCCTTCCAGGCGGTCTGCTCGGAGGAACTGGCGCCGGTCAGCACCTCGCCATAGGCGCCGTGCAGGACAAGCGGCGGGCCGTCTTTCGATAGCGCCACGGATGGCACGAAGTCGCCGCGCGCGAATTGCAGCCCGTGCTTCTCCAGCTCCAGCGTCTTCACCACTTCGAGGTGAAGACGGTTCAGCAGGTGGGCGATCGAGGAGACGCGAAAACCCGGCGCGAACTCCTCGGTGCGCGCCGCGCCGCCGACGTCGCCGGCGGCTTCCAGCACCAGCACCTTGCGGCCGGCTTTCGCCAGCGTGGCGGCGGCGACGAGGCCGTTGTGGCCGCCACCGATGACAACAACATCAAATGACGTCATGGGCCGGGCTCATATGGGTGGTTGGTTTGGCGAGGTCGCGCAGGATTTCGGCCGCTGCATTGCGACCGGGCGCCCCCATGACGCCGCCGCCAGGATGGGTCGAGGAACCGCATATATAGAGCCCACCGACCGGCGAGCGGTATTGCGCGTAGCCCGGCACCGGACGGTTGAACAGCAACTGGTCGAAGGTCAGTTCGCCCTGGAAGATATTGCCTTCAGTCAGGCCGACCTCAGCCTCGATCTCGCGCGGCGTGCGCACCTCCATATGGACGATGCGGTCGCGAAAACCCGGCGAATAGTCTGAAATCTGGCCGATGACGCTTTCGGCAAAACCGTCGCGGTCGGCGTCGGTCCAGTCGCGGCCGTTCACCTTTGGTGGTGCGTACTGCACGAAGCAGCTCATGAAGTGCTTGCCGGGCGGCGCCATGGTCGGGTCGAGCGTCGTCGGGATCACCATGTCGAGGAAAGGGTCCGCCGACCAGCGTCCGGCCTTCCAGTCGTCATAGGCGCGCTCCATGCGCTCCATCGAGTCGGTGAAGTGCATATCGCCGCGATAGACCGGCGAATCCTTCGACAGCGCCGGGAATTCGGGCAGCGAATCCAGCGCGATGTTGACCTTGCCCGACGAGCCGCGAATCCTAAAATTCCTGACCCGGCGCAGAAAGATCTCGGGCAGTTCCTTCTCCTCGACCAGCTTGAGAAAAGTGCGTTTCACATCGGCATTGGAGACCACGAGCTTGCCGTGGATCTCTTCGCCGCCGGCGAGCACCACGCCCCTGGCCTTGCCGCGCCGGACCAGCACATGGTCGACCTCGGCGCCGGTGCGGATGGTGCCGCCGGAAGCCTGGAAGCTCGCGGCGAGCGCCTTGGTGACGGCGCCCATGCCGCCGCGCGCATAACCCCAGGCGCCGACCGAGCCGTCGACCTCGCCCATATAGTGGTGCAGCAGCACATAGGCAGTGCCGGGTGACATTGGCCCGAGCGCGGTGCCGATGATGCCGGACAGCGCGAAATTCGCCTTGATGACGTCGGTCTCGAAATATTCGTCGAGGAAGTCCGCGATCGACATGGTCCAGAAGCGCAGCGTCAGCGCCATTTCCTCAGGCGTGAGCCCGGCGAACTTTTTTCCCAGATACAGAAGTTCGCCGAGATCGCGCGGCCGCAAGCTGGTCGGATCGGGCGCGGTGCGCATCAGCAATGGCTGGATGAAGCGGCATTGCCGCGTGACGTCGCGGGCGTAACGGTCATAGGCTTCGGCGTCGCGCTTGGAAAAGCGGGCGAATTCGCGCCGGTGAGCGTCGTGGTCGCGGTAGTTGGCGAGATAGTCACCATCCCTGGTGAACACCGCGCCGCCCTCATAGGAGATCACCTGCAGGCCGAAGCGCGGCAGTTCGAGGTCGCGCATGATCTCGGGACGGAACAGGGAGCAGACATAGGAGCAATTGGAATAGAGGAAGCCGGGCGTCAACTCCCTGCTGGTGGCGGCGCCGCCGACCCAGCCGTTCTTCTCGACGACCAGCACGTCGAGCCCGGCGCGCTGCAAGTAGCAGGCATTGACCAGGCCGTTGTGGCCACCGCCGATGACGATCGCGTCCCAGGATTTCATTTTGGCCCAGTCTTCATTTCTGCCCGACCCCTTCGTGTGATCGGCCCCGAATACGCGAAATCTGGCATGGCTGTCGCCGTATTGTCCAGCCATTTTGAATGAATGTTCAACAAATGATATTGCGTTTTCGCGTTAATCGGCTAGGCTTTGCCAACATTTCGATATGGGCTTGGACTAAGGTCTGATGATCGAAACGGTAGATGCCGAGCCGGAGTATGACGACACCGCCATCCGCTTCCTCGAGGCGCTGTGGGGCGACGGCTATCTGTCGCCTGGCGGGCCGGATGAGGTCGACCGGATTGTCGAGGGCCTTGCGCTCAAGGGCAAGACGATCCTCGACATAGGCTGCGGCTCCGGCGGCATCACGCTGCATCTGCTCGAGCGCCATGACACTGCCCACGTTACAGGCTTCGATGTCGAGCCGCCGGTGATCGAGCCAGGCAAAGGGCGGCCGCACGCGGGCTTTCCGATCGCGCCAACTTCGTCCAGACGCCGCCCGGGCCGTTGCCCTTCACTGATGCTTCCTTCGACGTCGTCTTCTCCAAGGATGCGCTGCTGCATGTGTCTGACAAGGAGACCTTGTTTGCCGAAATCTTTCGCGTGCTGAGGCCGGGCGGTGTCTTCGCGGCATCGGACTGGATGATCTCGCACGACGGCGAACCATCGCCTGAGATGAAGGCCTATGTCGCCGCAGAAGGCCTGTCGTTCGCCATGGCATCGCCGGCCCGCTATGCCGCGGCGATGCGCCGGGCAGGCTTTGACGAGGTCACGGTGCGTGACCGCAATCCCTGGTATCGCGAGGTCGCGCGGGAGGAATTGAAACGTCTCAAGGGCCCGCTCTACCCGGCGGTTGCGGCTGCGGTCGGTGCGGCCTATGCCGACAAGAACATACGAACCTGGGAAGCCATGCAGAAGGTTCTTGACAGCGGCGAGCACCGTCCCACTCATCTTCGCGGTCGAAAGCCGGTTGGATAGCTGGCGATGCTGGAGACCATCACGCCCATGAAGACAGCCGAGGCCAAGGAGGCCCTCCTCGAATCAGCGCGCAAACACGAGCCCGAAAAGCGCGGTCGCAAGGCGTCGAAGGAGGTCAGGCAGCTGCAGCTGATCGAGGCGACAATCGATTCGCTGGCCAAGCGCGGCTATTCGGAGACGACGATGGCCGATGTCGCCGATGGCGCCGGCCTGTCGCGCGGGATCGTCAATTTCCACTTCGAGAGCAAGGAGAAGCTGCTCGTCGCCACGCTGCAATACATGGCCGACGAATATGCCACGCACTGGCGCGCTGCCCTCACCAAGGCTGGCGACGATCCTGCCCGCCAGTTGCAGGCTCTTGTTGCCGCCGATTTCGACCGCTCGATCTGCAACAAGCGCAAGCTGGCCGCCTGGTGCGCCTTCTGGGGCGAGGCCAAGTCGCGCCCGACTTATCAGGCGCTGTGCGGCGCGCGCGACGCGGCCTATCAGAAAGTCTTCATCGACCTTTGCGCGACGCTCAAGCAAAGCGGCGGCTATGCCTTCGAGCCGCAAGTCATGGCGCTGGCGCTCAGTGCCATGCTGGAGGGTCTGTGGCTGCGCCTGATGATGGGCACCGAGGACGTCACCCGCGAAACCGCGCTGCAGGCGGCGAACGAGTTCCTGTCGGCTGCATTTCCAAAGCATTATCCGCGGCCAACAGCCGGTGGCGACAAGACTGCATGAATAATCAAAAAAGAGGATGGAACAGCAATGAAGACCATGACCCGACGCCTGACACTGACATTGGCACTAGCCGGAACCCTGGCGGCCTCGGTCGCAGGGCTTGCGATCGCTGCCGACAAGGACCTGGTCGTGTTCGACTGGTCCGGCTACGAGGATCCCGGTTTCCACCAGAAATATGTCGACAAGAACGGCGACTCGCCGACCTTCACCTTCTTCGGTGACGAGGACGAGGCATTCGAAAAAGCCCGTTCAGGCTTCAAGGCCGATCTAGGCCATCCCTGTTCGCAGAGCGTGGTGAAATGGCGCGAGGCGGGGCTGCTGCAGCCACTCGATACGTCGAAGATATCGGCCTGGAAAGACCTCAATCCCGGCATCATGGCGATGAAGGATCTCGCTACCACCGCCGACGGCAAGGCCTGGTTCATGCCCTGGGACTGGGGCAACTCGCAGCTGACCTATAATTCCGACAAGGTCGATGAGAAGGACGTCCAGTCGCTGAAGGTCTTGGCCGATCCCAAGTTCAAGGGCAGGGTTTCCATCGGCGACAATGTCGACGACGCCTATGCGCTGGCCTCGCTGGCGATCGGGCTCAAGGACTGGACCAAGATGACGGACGACCAGTTAAAGCAGGCGTCGGACTTCCTGCGCCAAGTGCACAAGAATGTTCGCTCCTACTGGACCGATTCCACTGATATCGTCCAGTTGTTGAGCGGCGGCGAGGTCGACCTTGCCTGGGCGTGGAACGACGCGACGGTGCAGTCGGTCGCCGCCGGCGTGCCGATCAAGGCCAAGAAGGATACCGACGAGGGGATCTCGACTTGGGTCTGCGGTTATGTGCTGTTCAAGGATGCGCCGGGGAATACCGACAAGGCCTATGATTATCTCAATGCCGTCAACGATCCGGAAGTCGCCAACATCCTGGTCAAGGACTGGGGCTATGGCCAGGCCAACGCCAAGGGCATGGCCGGTGTCGATCAGGCCGTGCTGAAGGAAAAGGGCTACGACGACGTGCAGAAATTCATCGACAAGACGCTGTTCCAGGCGCCGGTTCCCTCAGAACTCAAGCTCAAGATGATCGCCGAGTTCGAGAAGATCAAAGCCGGCTATTGAGCTTGTTTCACCTATTTCGTCTGCCCACCAGACGGGCTCGCCAAGGTCACTGAAATTCCGTAACGTCGCTGCGCCGCTTCCCGCGATGAGGAGTTTCGCGCCATGGGTTCCATGCTTCGCCGCCTTGCCGTTGCTGCCGCATGCACGATCGGCGCAGGCGCTGCCCTCGCGGTTGCGGCGGACGGGAGCGACCTCGTCGTGTTCGACTGGTCGGGCTACGAGGATCCGCTGCTCCATCCGGCCTACGCCGTCAAATACGCTGCCGAGCCGACCTTCGCTTTCTTCGGCGACGAGGATGAGGCCTTCCAGAAGATGCGGGCCGGCTTCAAGGCCGATATTGCGCATCCCTGCTCGCAGAGCGTGGTGAAGTGGCGCGAGGCCGGCATGCTGCAGCCACTCGATACCGGCCGCATAGCCGGCTGGAAAGACCTCAACCCAGGCATCATGGCGATGAAGGACCTCGCCACCGCTGACGGCAAAGCCTGGTTCATGCCCTTCGACTGGGGCAACACATCGCTGCTCTACCGCACCGACAATGTCACGGCGGAAGAAGCGCAGTCGCTGCGGATCTTCGCCGATCCGAAATTCAAAGGGCGCGTCACCATCGGCGACAATGTCGATGACGCCTATGCACTGGCAAGCCTGGTCATCGGTCTTAAGGACTGGACCAGGATGACCGACGCTGGGTTCAAGGAGGCGTCTGATTTCCTGCGCCAAGTGCACAAGAACATCCGCTTCTACTGGACCGACGATACCGACATCAATCAGGCCTTCTCCGGCAACGAGGTCGATCTGGCCTGGGGCTGGAACGAGACCTTCGTCACGCTCAAGGGCCAGGGTGTGCCGATCGCCATGAATCGCGGCACCAGGGAAGGCCTGTCGACCTGGGTGTGCGGCTATGTGCTGATGAAGGGCGCGCCGGGCAATCTCGATCAGGCCTATGATTTCCTGAACGCGGTCAACACGCCGGACGTGTCAGGCTACATGGTCACGACATTCGGTTACGGCCACGGCAATGCCGCCGGCATGGCGGCGATCGAGCCTAAGCTGCTGGCCGAACGAGGTTTTGACGATCTCGACAAGTTCCTCGACAAGACCTTGTTCCAGCAGCCGGTGGCGCCGGAGCTCAAGCGGCGGATGATCGAAGAGTTCGAGAAGATCAAGGCCGGCTATTGAAGAGCGGGATCGAAAGAACCGACGTCGTCATCGTCGGCGCCGGCTTCACCGGTCTGTCGGCCGCGCATGAATTGAAGGAAGCCGGCATCGATTTCCTGTTGCTCGAAGCGCGCGATCGTGTCGGCGGGCGCGTTGGAGCCAAGCGCAACGGGCTCGGCGAGCGGATCGACAGCGGCGGCCAGTTCCTGTGCCAGGACATGCCGGAACTGATGGCGCTATTGCAGGCGCACGGCAAGACCCTGGTCGAGACTTATGCAAAGGGGGAATTCGTCACGCAGCCGCGGATGAGCGCGCAGCGAGCCGACCGAGCTTATCTGGGTTCGATGGCGATCCGCGACCGGATGAATGCGATCGCGCCGGACGAGCCAGCCATTGCCGGATTGACCGTCGCGGTATGGCTCGACCGCCAGCCTGACCCCGACCAGGCCAAGGCGGCCTTCCGTTCGATGATTGAGGGCTTGTGGTGTCAGGCGCTCGAGAAGCTGCCGCTGTGGCACCTGATCGACAATGACCGCCGCATCACCAACGAGGTTTCGGAGCTGCAATATTTCGTGCGTGAAACCATGCAGTCGCTGGCGGACGATCTGGCCAGCGATCTCGGTGATCGTGTGCGGCTGAACACGCCGGTCGGAATCGTCGAGCACCGGCCGGACGGGGTTCGTCTGGCCTCGGCGATGGGTGCGGTCGAAGCGCGGGCGGCCCTGGTCGCGGTGCCGCCGATGACGGCCTCGAAGCTGAACTTTGTACCGCCGCTGCCGGTTGGCCTGAAAAGGGCGCTTGGCGTCTGGCAAAGCGGCGCGGTGATCAAAGTTCTGGTGCGCTATCCCAGCGCCTTCTGGCGTGCAAGAGGCCTGAGCGGCGTGGTGATGTGGCGCGACCTGCCGGGGCTGTTTGCCTGCGACGTCAGCAAGGACGATGACCACGCCGCGCTGGTCGTCTTCGTTGGCGGGCCGCTGGCCTTGCGCTGGCGTGAGCTCGGCGACGCGGCATTGCGCGCTGAGGTGACGACGAGGCTGGAGGGCGCGCTCGGCACAGAGGCCGCAGACATGCTCGATCTCAGCTATCGCGACTGGACGCATGATCGCTGGAGCGGCGGCGGCTACAGTGATCTTATCGTCGATGCGACGGCGACCGACGCCGAACGCATCATCCTGGCCGGCGCACCACCGCTGCATTTCGCCGCGTCCGAGCTGTCGCCGTCATTCCCGGGCTACATCGAGGGCGCTGTTGTGGCCGGGCGCATCGCTGCACGAAAGATCATTTCGGGGCTTCAGTCTGCCATCGCCACCAGCGCCTCGGGATCGTAGGCGAGGCGGATCGAGGTGCCGACCGGTATATCGTCGGCACCGAAATCGTTGGTTTCGGTCACCGAAAGCGGCTTTTCCAATCCCGGGATCTCAACGATCAGATGAGTGATCTCGCCGAAGTAATGGCGCTCCACCACCTTGCCGGCCACTTCGAATTTCGCCGTCGCATTGTCCCACAACACGCGCAGACGCTCCGGACGGATGCCGAGCGTCGCAGCCCCGCCATTGCGGACGAAAGCCTTCGGCTTGTCGGTCTTGACGCGGCCGAAGCCCAGCGTGTCGACAACCAGCGCCGTCCTCTTCGACGATTTCGGCCTTGACGAAATTCATGCCGCCGAGGAAGTCGGCGACCTGACGGTTGACCGGTCGCTGGTAGATCTCCTTGGGTGAAGCGACCTGCGCGATCCTGCCGCCGAACATCACGGCGATGCGGTCCGACATCGCCAGCGCCTCATACTGATCGTGCGTGACCAGGACGAAGGTGATGCCGACCGCCTGCTGCAGCCGACGCAGCTCGACCTGCATCTGCTCGCGCAGCTTCTTGTCCAGCGCCGACAGCGGCTCGTCGAGCAGCAGCACCTTGGGCCGCATCACCAGCGCACGGGCCAGTGCCACGCGCTGGCGCTGGCCGCCGGAAAGCTCGGTGGCGAGGCGCTTGCCGAGGCCGGTCAGCGACACCTGGACCAGCGCCTCTTCGACGCGGCGCTTTTCTTCCGACCGTTCGAGCCTCAACCGCTTCAGCCCATAGGCGACGTTTTGCTCGACATTGAGATGCGGGAAAATCGCATAGCTCTGGAACACCATGTTGGTTGGCCGGCGATTGGCCGGGATACCCTCCATCGACTGGCCGTCGACCGAGATCAAACCGCTGGTCGGATTGTCGAAGCCGGCGATCATGCGCAACAACGTGGTCTTGCCGCAGCCTGACGGGCCGAGCAGCGAGAAGAACTCGCCCTCCTTGATGGTCAGCGAGGCGTCGTCCAGCGCCTTGAACGACCCATAGCTGCGGGTGACGTTGCGAATCTCAATCATTGGTCGTTCGGTTTGGCGGGGTCGTTCGGCTTGAGGCGGCTTAGGCAAGGAGGCCTCCGTCGTTCTGGGTGCGTCTTGCCGCGCGGCGGCGCAGGATTTCAGCGATGGTCATCAGCAGGAAAGAGGCAGCCAGCAAGAGCGTGCCCAGCGCCAGCACGCCGGGCAGCTTCGAGGCGAAGCGCAATTGGCCCCAGATATAGATCGGCAGCGTCGCCTCGGTGCCGGTCAGGAAGAAGGCGATGATGAACTCGTCGAGCGAGATGGTGAAGCAGACGAGCAGGCTGGAAATGATGGCCGGCGCCACCATCGGCAGCGTCACCCGTCTAAAGGTGCCGAAGGCGCTCTCGCCGAGATCGGCGGAGGCTTCTTCCAGGCTGCGGTCGAAGCCCTCGAAGCCGGCGGTCAGCACGGTCATCGAATAAGGAATGCAGATCAGGACATGGCCGAGCACGATGGTGAACAGCGACAGGCTCAAACCCAGTTGCAGTATCACCAGGAGCATGGAGATGGCGACGATGATTTCGGGCAGCACCAGCGGCGCCATGATCAGGCTGTTGATGGCGCGGCGGCCGGGATAGCGGTAGCGGGTGATCGAGCGGGCGGCGAGAATGCCGAGCACGGTGGAGAGGATGGAAGCCGATAAGCCGACAACCAGACTGTTCCAGGCAGCGTCAAGCAGCGCCGGGGTGCGTGGCAGGTCTTCATACCATTTGAGGGTGAAGCCGGAGAGCGGGAATTTCGGCGTCGCGGCGCTGTTGACCGAAAAGATCGGCAGGAAGATGACCGGCAGGTAGAGGAAAACGACATAGAGGAACGCATAGGTCGACAGCCAGCCGCTGGCCAGGAAGCGCCGCATCGCCGTCATCGCGCCAGCCTCATCGTGCGGGCCTCATCGTGCCAGCCTCTGGGCGGCGCGGATGACCAGCACGGTGGCGCCGGCCATCAGCGTCACGATCAGCATGGTGGTGACCGAAAGCGCCGCGCCAAGCGGCCAGTTGGAGGCCTTGCCGAACTGCGCCTGGATGGCGTTGGCGATCATGACGCCGTCCTTGCCGCCGACAAGCTTCGGCGTGACATAGTCTCCAACGGTTGGGATCATGACGATCAGCGCCGCCGAGATGATACCGGGCGCCGACAGCGGCAGCGTCACGCGCAGAAAGGAACGAATGGGACCGTCGCCGAGATCCTTGGCCGCCTCGACCAGCGTGCGGTCGATTTTTTCCAGCGAGACGAAGATCGGCAGGATGGCGAAGGCCGCCCAGGCGTGGGTCAGCGTGATGATGACGGCGCTCGAATTGTAAAGCAGCGCGGTCGACGGCTCGTTGATGATGCCGAGGCCCAGCAAGCCGGAATTGAGCACGCCGTTGTAGCCGAGGATGACCTTCCACGACATCACGCGCAGCAGGTAGCTGGTCCAGAACGGGATGGTTATGAGGAACAGCCACAGGCTCTTGTGGCGGCCGCCGTGGAACGAAATGAAATAGGCGATCGGATAGGCGAGGACGACCGTGAAGAAGCTCACCATCAGCGAGATGTAGAGCGAGCGCCAGAGCAGGTCGCGATAGATCGGCTCGGTCAGCGCAACGCGGTAGTTTTCCAGGGTGAAGGTGCGATCGATGGTCAGGTAGTTCTGCGTCCAGAAGGAGTGCGCGACGACGACCAGGATCGGCAGCACCAGAAGCACGAGCGCGTAGAGAAAGGTCGGGCTGATCAGGGCAAGGCCCTGGACGGGTTCGGACTGCAGAAGGGCGTTTCGCCTGGCCCGCGTCATGCCAAACGTGGGCGATCCTTCTGCAGTCGCCGTCATGGCAGGCCCTCGGGCAGGCCCCCGGGCGTGATCTCGGTTGCTGGCGCGGATTGTCCTGCCATGCGCGTCCCATTGCTAGAACCGGCTGTTAGTTCCCAATTTTTATGCCCGGGCGCAATCGCTGATCGCGCTCCGAGCTTGCCGGCTTTCTTTCATCATGCGCGCATCCGTGGATTGAAATCAAGCGCTATTTCTGCAATGTTGATTGAACGGACATTCAAAATAGAGCCAGGAAAGCCGGTTTTTCCGGTGGTTGGCGGCCGAGCTTCATGTCCGATGAAATTTGCGATGAAACGATGCGAGGCGACAATGGCGGCTGCAAGAGATTTGAGGGCGACTGAAACGGCTGGACCCGCCGATGCCGTCGAGCTGGCCAAGCGCCATCTCGTCCAGCCCTGGCCGTTCGCCGGGTCGGTCGGCGCAGAGGCGCGCGCCCTGATCGGTGAGGGCGACGGCATCTACATCACCGATGGCACCGGAAAAAAGCTGATCGACGGGCCGGCTGGCATGTGGTGCATCAATATCGGCCACCGCCGCGAGGAGCTCGCGAAGGGGATGTACGATCAGGCGATGGCGCTGTCCTACAACACGCCGTGGTACACGATGAACGCGCCGTCTGCGGAACTCGCCATGCGCATCGCCGGTCATGCGCCCGGCGACCTCAGCCATGTCTTCTTCACCACCGGCGGCTCCTCGGCCGTGGAGACGGCGCTGCGCTTCATGCAGTTCTACAACAATGTCCGCGGCCGCCCGGAAAAGAAGCTGATCCTGAGCCGGGGCGGCGCCTATCATGGCTCGACCTATCTGTCGGCCTCGCTCAACGGCCGCCCGCGCGATCGCGACTGGATGGACGGCGCCGACGATCTGGTCGTCAAGCTGTCCTCGCCCGATCCGTTCCGCCGTCCGCGCGGCATGAGCATTTCAGCCTTCACCGATGTCCTGGTCGACGAATTTCGCGATACCATCGCCCGCGTTGGCGCCGACAGGATCGGCGCTTTCGTCGGCGAGCCGGTGCAGGCGTCGGGTGGCGTCATCGTGCCTCCAGACGGCTATCTCAAGCGCATCCGCGAGATCTGCCGCGACAACGACATTCTCTATGTTTCCGACGAGGTGGTGACCGCCTTCGGCCGGCTTGGCCATGTCTTTGCTTCCGGCGATATGTTCGGCATCGGCCCGGACATGATCACCTTTGCCAAAGGCGTCACGTCAGGCTATTTCCCGCTTGGCGGCGTCATCATCTCGGAACGGCTTCTCGAGGAGCTGCGCCGCTCAAACCATCCGGACGCCATGTTCGGCCATGGATTGACCTATACCAGCCATCCGGTCGGTTGTGCAGTGGCGCTGAAGAACCTCGATATCCTGGAAGAAAGCGTGCTGGCCCACACGCGCGAGGTCGCGCCCTACTTCCAGGCGCAACTG
>NZ_SUEO01000184.1:0-2578 GCF_004962925.1 Mesorhizobium sp.
CGGCTCGTCAACGCGAGGTCGATCGATCCAGACATGCTGGTAATAGCAGCCGACCTGGCAGCGCATTCGCGTCATCCATTTTCAAAGGCCATAGCCGGCTTTGCCGTTGCTGGCCGGCAGCACAAATTCGATGCAGTGACAGAACATCCTGGCTTTGGAATCGAAGCCACTGTCGCCGGCAGTATTTGGCGGCTGGGCCGGCGCGGATGGGCTGGATGGAAGGCCCGGACCGGCGGCGAAGGCAAACATGGCTATGGCGGGACGGTCCTGACGAAAGACGGGATCATTGTCGCGACCTTCGATTTCGAGGATGCGCTGCGTGCCGACGCCAGGGCGGCGATCGGGCAATTGAACGACGCCGGGGTGCCGGTGGAAATGCTGTCGGGCGATACCGCAGGCGCCTGCGGCGAAGTTGCAAAAATGCTGGGTGTCGACGACTTCGTTCCGTGCCTGCTGCCGTCCGGCAAGGTCGAACGCATCGAGACCCTTGCGAAAGACGGACACAAGGTGCTGATGGTCGGCGACGGCCTCAACGACACGCCTGCGCTGGGCGCGGCCCATGTCTCGATCGCTCCGGCAACCGCCGCCGACATTGGCCGCAACGCGGCGGACTTCGTTTTCCTGCGCGAAAGCCTTATGGCGGTGCCGTTCGCCCTGAACGTTTCGCGCAAGGCGGGAAGCCTGATCCGGCAGAACATCGCTATTGCGATCGTCTACAATGCAGTGGCTGTGCCGATCGCGATATTGGGGCACGTCACGCCTTTGATAGCGGCGATCGCTATGTCCGCCTCATCGCTGCTTGTCATTGGAAATGCGTTGCGACTGCAAACTTCCGAGCCAAATTCACGGGACAAAGATGTTCGCCGCGATAGGCTGCCCGACTTCAAAGAACTGGCCAAGTCGCCATGACCACCCTCACCTACCTCATACCCGTCGCCCTCTTTCTTGGTGCGCTTGGCCTGGGCGGCTTCCTGTGGGCTTTGAAAAGTGGCCAGTACGAAGATCTCGACGGGGCAGCCGAGCGGATTCTCATCGATCGGGAAGACGAAAGCGGCCACTGATCTAAAGGAAGCCGCTGGTGACAGCGCACCTTTGCAGAAAACTGCGAAACCAACCTTCTCGGCCTCAATCGTGATGCGCAAGATCGCTGTATTCCGAGGCTGTTGTTTTTCCGATTAACACCCACCAATTTGCGCCAGCGCAAAGAAATGCTGCGTCAGTCAGATAGCTTCTTCTCATCCGCAACGGTCGAGAGACAGGAGATTGACATGATTACGCGACGCGAAGCCCTCTTTGGAGCAGCGATTGGCGCTGCCGCCGTGGGGGCACTGCCGGCATTTTCCGCAACAGTGACAAAGGCAGACATTCAGGGACTCGCCCGCGAGAAGATCAAGCTCGTGGCACCCCCTTTTGTGCATCCGCACGATCAGATCGCCAAAGGCGGACCGAAAGTCCTCGAGTTCACCATGATGATCGTGGAAAAACCTGTTGTGATCGACGCCGACGGCACGACGCTCAATGCAATGACTTATGACGGCTCGATCCCCGGCCCTCTAATGGTTGTGCACCAGGACGACCATGTCGAACTGACGCTGATCAATCCCGATACCAACTCCCTCGCCCACAACATCGATTTCCACGCCGCAACGGGGGCGCTGGGTGGCGGCGAGCTCACGCTGATCAATCCCGGCGAACAGGTGACCTTACGCTTCAAGGCGACCCGCTCGGGAACGTTTGTTTATCACTGCGCCCCTGGCGGCGCGATGATCCCATGGCATGTCGTGTCCGGCATGAGCGGCGCAATCATGGTTCTGCCGCGCGATGGCCTCAGGAACGACAAGGGCGAACCGGTCAAGTACGACAAGATCTTCTACATCGGCGAGAACGACTTCTATATTCCGCGCGACGAGCAGGGCAACTTCAAGAGCTACGAATCGGCCGGCGACGGCTACGATGACATCGTCAAGGTCATGCGCGGGCTGATCCCGACGCATGTGGTATTCAACGGCAAGGCCGGATCTCTGACCGGCGACAACGCCATGAAAGCCAAGGTCGGCGAAACCGTACTAATCGTCCATTCACAGGCCAACCGCGATACGCGGCCGCATCTGATCGGCGGTCACGGCGACTATGTCTGGGAACAGGGCAAGTTCGCCAACCCGCCCGCCAAGGATCTCGAAACCTGGTTCATCCGCGGCGGCTCCGCGGGCTCGGCGCTCTATACGTTCCTGCAGCCGGGCGTCTACGCCTACGTCAATCATAATCTGATTGAGGCGGTGGAACTCGGAGCGACCGCTCACTTCATCGTCGAGGGCGAGTGGGATGACGACCTGATGACGCAGGTCGAGGCGCCCAAACCCATCGCCACCAACTGACGGCACTCCAATTTGCCCGGACAGCGACGCTGTCCGGGCATGGACAAAAGCCATGTCTCCTTTCATCCTGAAGGTTCTCCCGGTCGCCCTGGCCGCCGCTGCTGTTCCGGCAGGGCTCTCGATACCGGCGATCTTCGGGGATCGACAACCCCACCCCATCGCCATGACGGCTGTCCTGCTTTCGGGTTCGATCACCTATCCGA
>NZ_SUEO01000184.1:2588-12803 GCF_004962925.1 Mesorhizobium sp.
GGCGAGTTCCTGAAGGAGGGGCGCCCGCAAGCCAATCCCCGCCTCAAGCGGCAACTCAACAGACCTCTCGAAATCATGGCCTATCAGGTCAGTGCGGCCGACTACGCGGACTGCGTGTCGGCCGGCGGCTGTCAGCCGGCACAAGAGACGCGCGCGATCCCGCCCGATGCTCCCGTAACCGGGGTGAGCTATCTCGACGCCAAAGCCTACGCCCAATGGTATTCGAAGGCGACCGGCGACGACTGGCGGCTGCCATCCGACGAGGAATGGGCGTTTGCCGCGGCGGAGCGGTTCGCAGGCGAATTTGAAGGTGTCGAGAACGACGCCAACAACCCCGCCAGACGTTGGCTCACCAGCTACAAGGCCGAGGTGGACCTCAATCGCAAACCGGACCCGTTGCCCAGGAGCCGTGGCTCTTTTGGTTTGAATTCCCTAGGCCTCGCCGACTTTTCCGGCAACGTCTGGGAATGGACTTCGACCTGCTATGTCCGCACCACGTTGGCTGCGGATAGAAGCGGTGTTGCGAGTTCGGTCGACAATTGCGGCGTCCACGTCCTTGAAGGCCTTCACAGAGCCTATATGTCGAACTTCGTCAGTGACGGAAAAAGCGGCGGCTGTGCCGTTGGCACGCCTCCCGACAATCTGGGCTTCAGGCTGGTCCGGGACCATCGGGGGTGGGCGAACCGTATTCTCGCCTACCTCGGCATTGCCTGACAAATCAGAAGCGGCTTCTCCATTCGCGTTTCGACGGTCGCCTGCTCTCCCCGCCGTCTCACCGGGCCTTTGGCCTGATCAATGCGGTTCCGTAGACCAGGAGGAAGCCGGAAAATGCCGCAACCCACGCGGTGCCGGCCATATCGATCACCACGTCAGAGGGGACGAAGGCGGCCAGGATTCTCAATGCTCCCGCGAGCAGGACGGGCACGAAGATGAACGAGGCGCCTTTCCCTGCCTTGAGATCTCCCCCGGTGTGGCCGAGCGTTGCGCGGGTCATCACGGCAAGTGTCATGGCGCCGACCGCACCAGTCCCGAGCGCGTGTAGGCCTGCCGCCATCGGGACGGTATCGGGGAAGAAGATCGACGCCGAAACAAGGGCGAGGCCGACCGGCACAAAGGCATATGCAAGATGGAGGATGAGCGCCAGCGGATCCCGCAGTGTGCGCTCGCCAGCCCAGCGCGACAGACGCCACGCCTGGCAGATTGCGGCGACGGCCATAAGCATTCCTGAGACGCTGTTGTCAGGAGCGAACGTCCATGCTCCCAGCGCGATGGCTGAGATGGCTATTGATGCGATGTCAAAACGGTCGAACGGCGCAGGCAGCCTGCCAGGATTTTCGCGGACGAGCCAGTTGCGGGTGAAGCTCGGAATGATGCGCCCACCGATCAGCGAGATGAGCATGATCGCCGCAGCCATACCGAGCCTGCGGCTGATGTCGGATGTGCCCTGAAGATGCGCCTCGAGGTGGAACGCGCCGTTGGCACCAGCCAGGACGGCAAGCGGCAGCAGCACCTTGAGATTGCGCCAGTTCCGTCCCGCAACGATCTCGCGGGCCGCCGCGGCAGCGACAGCAAGCAGAAAGGAGCCATCGATCACGGCCGCTGCTTCCCAGCCGATATCCGCCGAGAAGAAAACAGCCGCGCGCCCAGCAAGCCACAGGACCACCAGCGCCAGCAGCGGCAGGCCTTGCACGGGCAGCCGGCCGGTCCAGTTTGGGATGGCGGTCAGCAGGAACCCGGTAATGATCGCCGGCAGATAGCCGAACAGCATCTCGTGAATGTGCCAGTCGACGGCAACGAACGCACTGTGAGCATCGAGTTCGCCGGCATACATCGACAGCCAAAGCAGAATGGAGAGCGCGGCATACAGCGACCCGAGGAAGAAGAAGGGTCTGAATCCGTAGGAAAGAAATGCTGGCCCGGTGTAAGCCCGCAGGCGTGGGATCCCCATGATCTGCTCTCCAAATGAACAGGGCCGGATGAACCGCCGCCCTCGGTCCGTCCGGCCCGCGCCTGCCCTTCATGCGGCAGGCATGGCTGCATCGATTGCTAGTCAGTTGGCCGGGATTTGGCTGAACAGGTCGGCGAACACCGTCTTTGCCTTCCCTGCATGTTTGACCGTCTTGGCTGCGTCAAGGTTGACCGGCTTGCCGACAACGATCAGGGCGACCATGCCCATGCCGTAGTGAGGCGCGCATTTGACGCCGTACACACCTTCCTGGGTCAGTGTGACAGTGATCTCCTCGTTGGGCTTTCCCTTGAAGACTTCAGCGCCGTCCGGAAGCATGCCCTTGATCGACTCTGCGTCATGGCTCTTGTCGGTCGGCACGAACTTGACGGTGTCGCCGGGAGCTGCCTTGACGAAGGCCGGCTGGAAAACCATAGCGCCCTTTTCGCCCTTGTTGAGCATTTGCACCACATGTTCTTCCGCGCTTGCGCCGCTAGCGAGCGCCAGGATGGAGACTGCGGCAGCGAGGATGGAGAATTTCATCGATTTGTCCTTTGTTTCGTCTTCGCGGCATTGCGCCGTTCCATGCCATTTAGCCTGATGCGGCCGGGGACAATTTGCGCTGGCGCAAACTCAAGATAAGAAAGGTCTCCCGCACGACTGATGCGGAACCCTAAGGCCGTGAGGAATCCGCTTGGCTGCGCTGGACCGATCGCTGATTTCGCGACTGCCGCTCTTCCAGGGTCTGACGCCCGACGAGCAGGGCGAAATCCTGCGAGATGCGCGGTCGTCTCGTTATGCCAAGGAGACGGCGATCTTCGCGCAGGAAGCCGAGGCTCATTCCTTCTTCGTGCTGATCGCCGGGCACATCCGTGTCGTTCGCACCACGCCGGACGGACAACAGGTCATCGTCAGATACATCAGCGAAGGCGAGATCTTTGGCGTCGCCGCAGCACTTGGCCGGACGACCTACCCAGCCAGCGCGGTCGCGGCGGTGGACTGCGTGGTGCTGGCCTGGCCCAATGCTCTTTGGCCGGAGCTGGCGCGACGATTCCCGGCGTTTGGGGCAACCACCTACAGGACGGTTGGAAGCAGGCTGCAAGAGACCCAGACGCGGGTGGTGGAGATGTCGACGGAACAGGTGGAGCAGCGGGTTGCGAATGCACTGCTGCGACTGGCGAACCAGACCGGCCGAAAGACCGACAGCGGCATCGAAATCGACTTCCCGATCTCGAGGCAGGACATTGCCGAGATGACAGGGACGACGCTGCACACCGTCAGCCGGCTGCTCAGCAAGTGGGAGGAGAAAGGGATCATCGTCAGTGGGCGCCAGAAAGTCACGGTCAAGGATGCGCATCGCTTGGTGGTTCTGGCTGAGAACCGGGACAAGGGCTGACCGTCACCGTTCTCCTCGAACAACCGATTCCAAGTCCAAAAGAAAGTCGGCCTCATCGATCTGATGTTCCCGGCATGCTTCGGCCACGGTATGGAATGTTCCGATCGGACACCCGATACAGAGCATCTTGTATCTCAGCACCACAGCCACCGTTGCCGGCCATTTTCTCATGATCTCGTCGACGACCATGTCGGGACTGATGGAACTCCGCTCCTTCACGATGAAGTCCTCCGTGATTGCTGCGAAGCGTCTTCATAGATTCCGCTCGGACCGCCTTCTTTGCGCTTTCGCAACGTTGATGAGCATTGCCGTTTGGCCAGGAAAAACTAGACAAACGTCATGACCGCGATAGCACCGACGACGATCAGAACAAGCCCGCCTATCAGCATGGGAAGCAGCGTATTGCTGAGATCGACGCCCGGCTCGAATTGCTTGACCGTCGGCGTGTCGTTCTTGTTTGGATCAGTCATGCTTGTCTCCACGGGCCGGCAGACGCGAATCGCGCGGCGTGCGGTTGAATTGTAGCTCGGGGCTTTACCCACGCTTATCGATACGCCGACGCCTCGGATGCAGGCAGCCCGCCGACAAAGTCCTTGGGCATCAGAGCGATGTCGGCCAGCGTGTAAAGGTCAAGGGTATTCTGGAAGGAAGCCATCGCGTCGCCGAACATGCCTGAAAGTTTGCAGCAGCCTGTGAGCACGCACTGATTTCCGGTCGCGAAGCACTCGACAAGCGCGAAATCTGGCTCGGTCAAACGTATCACGTCGCCGATCCGGATCATCTCGGGGCTCCGCCCGAGGGCAAGGCCACCGGAGCGACCGCGGACCGCCTTCAAGTAACCGCCGCGCGTCAGGGTGTTGGCAACCTTGTTCAGGTGCGTTTTGGATACCTTGAACGTGCGTGCCACCTCCTCGATCGTGATCAGGCGATCACCGGCAGAGGCCGCGTACATCAACATTCTCAAGGCATAATCCGAAAAATTAGTCAGCCGCACGGATCTACCTCCCGTAAACACCACGAACCCGGCATCACAGGTGCTTGTCGGCGATCGGTTCTATGCCCATCGTAGTCTCGCCACGGCTGAAGGCGACCGCGAGACGGAAGCTGTGAGCTATGCGCAGTGCGCGATCCATAAACAGCGCCGCAACCTCGGGTGGGCAAATGCGGTACACCGTTGCGCGAAACAGCTTTAGCCAACGCCGGAAATGCGCCACTCCAAGGCCGGAGATCGCCAGGTGTGGCGGTAATGGCCGGCCTTCATAACGGGACGTCCGGAGCAGCGTAGCGGACCAGAAGTCGCACATCTTAGCCAGATGGCGCGGCCACGCCTCAGGCTGGATAGCGTCATGAAAGATGGGGCCGAGAAGATCGTCGCGGCGAATCTCATCATAAAAGCCGTGAACCACAAGACGGATCATGGCCTCGTCAAGCATGTCCGGCAACGGGGCACCACCGATGATGATCGTTCTCTTGCTCCGACCATTCGCAGTCATGTGCACGCTCTTGTTTTTCGAAGGCCCAAAGACCTCAAGATGAGGCCCACACTCAAACAGCTCCGCAACGCGCCGAGTGGAGTCGCGTCGACGATGGCGATCGATGCATTTGCTTTCAAAGGGAGGCGTTCGTCGATATGGGTCGGAATCGCACCTTAAAGAAACATTGTCAATATATCTTTATTGGCCAACGCCACTGATGTCCGCAGATCGCGCACGTATCCCCCCATGCAGAACTGCCGGCGCCTCGCATTGTCGTTAGCGGCGCGCCTTTGCCGGGCACCGCTCCCAGGTTCCTGTCATGGCAGCCTTGATAACAATGCGGGCAGGCGTGGCTTGAGGGCAGTCGGCTGTTTATATGGGAAGGGGAGTACAGGCATCGCGGGCGGTATGCGCCGGAACGACGTCAGCCAACAGATGCGAAACATTGCGCGAGCGATGACCGTCCAGGACATCGGCGAAGCTGCGGCACGCAGCCTTGGTGACGCGAACAGTAGCCTGCCCCCACGACGCTCTATCGTTGGCCGGCCGCGTGCTGTAGCCGTGCGATCAGGTCGCGGTTGCGGCAATAGCTTGGCGGATCATCGGCTTGCTGGTGTTCGTCGAGCCAAGTCGAGCATTGATCCTGGTGCCCGCAGGAGCGGCAGCGGTCCACCGCCCGATTGGTGACGGCAACATGGTCCGGAACGACCTTCAATTGTTTGTCGACGCCGAGCTTCTGCATCATGCGGCCCATCAAGGCGGTCCTGGCGTCAACTGAAATGAGGTAGTCGAGAAAACTCATGTCGTTTCACTCCTGTTTCTCGGCCGATCATTGCCATGTCGGCGACCGCTGCATTGATCTCGGTCAATCGTGGGGACCATGGATCGGGCGTGAACGCCGATTGGCGGACTCGAAATTCCGATTGACCGACGGTCAATACGACATGAAGCGGCTGATGCTGCCCTCCTCGATCAGCGTACGCGTGACGCCGCCGAACGCCCATTCGCGCAGGCGGCTGTGGCCATATGCACCGGAGACAATCAGGTCGGCATGGATCGAGCGCGCGAATGTCAACAGACGATCACCGTCAGCCTCGCCGCGGATCAGTTCGGTTCGCGCCATAATGCCGTGGTGTTCAAGAAAGACGGCGACATCGGCGAGGCTATCGCGGACGCTATCGTCGCGATCGCTATCGATTGTGGCGATGACGACTTCGTTGGCCTTGGCTAAGAAGGGCAATGCATCGGCCAGCGCCCGTCGCGCCTCCCTGGTGTCCTTCCAGGCGATCAGCACGGTTTTTGCCATGACGTGTTCGATATTGTCTGCCGCGACGAGTACTGGCCGGCCAGTGCCGAGTGCCAGGCTGCCGATGTCTACGGTGCGATAGACATTTTCTCCCTCATCGCCGCTGGTAACGATGAGATCGGCCGCCCGGGCGGAGACGCTGAGGAAGCGCGTCGGGCTGCAGACGGCTTGTCCCCATTCGCTCGAGATCGAGGTAGGGACCATCCTTTCGAATTCGGCGCGCAACTCGGCAAGCCGCTTTTCGATCTCCGAGCGCTGGATCTGCATGATCTCGCCTTCGTAGACCATGCCGTCGCCTGTCGCCACGAGCGGCGGGACGTCGGCAGCCGCCAGGCCGATAAGGTGAGCGCCGAAGCGCTCCGCAAGCTCGATCCCCAACTTCACCATGGGTGCAGGAGGTCCATCTACTGCCAAGTTTACTATAATTGATTTGTAGGACACTGGAGGCGCCTTTCGCTGGAGCGTTTGGATGCGATGATGAAGCGCATTCCCCGACACTCGACGCCTTGATGCGAGTCAAAAACACTGTCTGCCCACTTGGCCGCGACTCTGTGGTCTGATCGGTGGAGTGCAGGAAGAGATGTGCAGAAACGGCGATGAATGATAACTAGACTGCGTGGCAGGTTCCCTGACCAAAGGACTTGATTTGGACGACAACCAAACACCTGACTTGTCGACCGAAGGGCGGGGCATGGCCGAGCATGAGCGGCTCTCCCTGATGTTCGAGCAAGCCCCGGGCTTCATGACGTTGATGCGTGAGCCGGGTCATGTCTTCGAGTTGACCAATGCCTCCTATCAACGCCTGATTGGCCAGAGGCAAGTGATAGGGAAATCGGTACGCGAGGCCCTGCCCGAGCTCGAAGGCCAGGGTTTCTACGAACTGTTGGACCAGGTATACGAAACCGGCGAGCCCTACAGAGGTCAGGGCGTGAAGGTCACCCTTCGCAAAAAGGATGACGAGCCGGTCGAAGAGCGCATTCTCGACTTCGTCTATCAACCCATAAAGGCCGACGATGGCCGCGTCACGGCCATTTTTGTCGAAGGCACCGACGTTAGCGAGCTGTCCTATGCAAACGCTGCCCTACGATTGCGGGAGGATCATTTGCGTTCGATCCTGGCCACAGTGCCTGACGCAATGGTCGTCATCGATGAACAAGGCCGTATTCAGTCCTTCAGCTCGGCTGCCGAAACGCTGTTCGGCTACCAGTCGAGCGAAGTCATGGGACAGAATGTCAATCTGCTGATGCCGTCGCCCTATCGCGAGGAGCATGACGCCTATCTGCACCGCTACCTGACGACCGGAGAGCGCCGCATTATCGGACTCGGCCGCACCGTCACTGGGATGCGCAAGGATGGCTCAACTTTTCCGATGGAGCTCTCTGTCGGCGAGATGCATCCTGGAACCGGCCGCTTCTTTACCGGCTTTTGTCGCGACTTGACCGAACGCTACAGAGCGGAAGCAAGAATACAGGAGCAACAGCAGGAGCTTCTCCATATGGCGCGGTTTACCGCGCTGGGCGAAATGGCGTCGACGTTGGCACATGAGATCAACCAACCGCTCACGGCAATCACGAACTACCTCAAAGGCAGCCGCCGGCTTCTCGAAAAGAGCACGGAAGAACACGCGCCGATGTTGAGGGAGGCCGTCGAAAAGGCGGCTGAGCAGGCATTGAGGGCCGGAGACGTCATTCGCCATCTTCGAGACTTCGTGGCAAGAGGCGAAAGCGAGCGACAGGTCGAACGCCTGCCGGCGATCATCGAGGAAGCCTCGTCACTGGCCTTGGTCGGCGCAAGAGAAATAGACGTGCGCGTCAGCTACAAGCTTGATCCCGCCGCGGAACTGGTGTTGACCGACCGCATCCAGATTCAGCAAGTTTTGCTGAACCTGATGCGCAACGCGATAGAAGCCATGCAAGGGGTGCCACGCCGTGAGTTGCAAATCATAACCGTGGCTCGTGATGACGGCATGGCTGAGGTAAGCTTGATCGACACAGGCACTGGTCTCGCGCCGGACGTTTCTGCCCAGCTTTTTCAGCCATTTGTCACCACCAAAAAGCAGGGCATGGGCGTTGGCCTCTCTATTTGCCGCACTATCGTCGAATCGCACGGTGGTCACATCTGGGCCGAGGCAATGCCGACTGGAGGAACCGCCTTCCGGTTCACCTTGCGCATTGTGGAGAAGGGAGAGATCACCAATGCCCGGTAGCCACCTAGTGCATGTGGTCGACGACGACGTCGACGTTCGCAAATCGCTTGGTTTTCTCCTGGCGACGGCTGACTTCGCCGTGCGCCTGTATGAATCGGCGACGGCTTTTCTGGCTACGGCCACAAGCAATCTCGACGGCTGTATCGTCACGGACGTGCGCATGCCCGGCATCGATGGGATCGAGTTCCTGCGACAGCTCAGATCCCGCGGACATTCGGTTCCGGTCATTGTAATGACTGGTCATGCCGATGTCGCGCTCGCCGTTCAGGCGATGAAAGAAGGTGCCTCCGATTTCATCGAAAAGCCGTTTGACGACGAGGTGCTGATCGAGGCGATCCGCTCCGCGTTGGGCAGTCGCAATCAGGCGGATGCGGCCCACCCACAAAACTCGGAAATCCGCGGCCGTCTGTCGGCGCTGTCGGAGCGGGAGCGACAGGTGCTGGACGGTCTTGTGTCCGGCCTGCCGAACAAAACGATTGCTTATGATCTTGGCATCAGCCCGCGCACGGTTGAGATCCATCGCGCCAATGTCATGAGCAAGATGGCCGCGAGCAGCCTGTCGCATCTCGTGCGCATGGCATTGATCGTGGAATCCAAACGTTAAGGCGAATCACGGAGAGACATGCCGTTGTCTGCCGGGACCCTATCAGGCACCCAGTCGCGCCAATGAGTCGGGTGGATGTCAACGCGTGCGCCGGTCGTGGCGTTCTTCCAACCTTCCCGCCCCTTTAAGCAAGGGAAGATAAGCGCATGTTCGCCGTCCTCATCGAGGACGGCGAGTTCGAGTTCATGACCGAACGGAGCGATTGAGATTGGCTTCCACATCATCCCCTATGATGCGCGGAAGCGGCAGGCCCCGCCTTGATCTGGATCATTTTCCGAAATCGCCCACTCCGACATTCGCCCCGATGCCGTGACGTGGCCGCCGTGCGACGAAGCGGGCCAGACATGGATGTTGGCTCGTCTGTCGGATGACTGACTCTTTGATCGCAATCAATGACCTCCCTGGTAGTAGGACTATAATCGACACAGTGAAGTGCCATCATCGAACCAGGTTGCTATGCTGCACGACACGCGGCGACCCGGTGACGCCGCTCTACGCCATTTCGGGAGACTGCTCCAACTTGAACAGCAAGCCCGGAACAACGACACAGTGGGGTCATACGAACAACAGGAGATCGCGCCGATGTTGATCCGCACGCTTGCTGCCTTGGAATGTACGAAACTGCTGACGGCCAATCGTGTCGGCCGCTTGGCATGCGCGAAGGACGGGCAGCCCTACGTCGTCCCGCTGTATTATGCGCATGCGGACAATCATCTTTATGCATTTTCCA
Organism: Mesorhizobium sp.; assembly: GCF_004962925.1. Classification (GTDB taxonomy): domain Bacteria; phylum Pseudomonadota; class Alphaproteobacteria; order Rhizobiales; family Rhizobiaceae; genus Mesorhizobium. Next base: position 12,251 of record NZ_SUEO01000184.1, read on the forward strand.
TGCTGGGCAAGAAGATCGACTGGATGCGGGCCAATCCTCTGGTGTCCGTCCAGGTCGACGAACGCGGCCCAGGGCGGGGATGGAGAAGTGTGGTTGCCGAAGGTCGCTATGAGGAACTGCCTGACCGGATCGGCTGCAAGGTTCAGCGCGACCATGCATGGTCAGTGTTGAGCAAGCACGCCGACTGGTGGGAGCCAGGCGCTCTAAAGCCGGATACGCCTCCCATTTCGGACGCCACTCCGCATGTCTTTTTCAGGATCCTCATCCAGCAGGTGTCGGGCCGGGAAGCAAAGGAATAGGATAGGGTCGCTTCCCATCCGAACATCGCATGGGCGCAGGGCCGGCCTATTGTGCCGGCCGATCCGTTTTTCACCTTGAGTCGTCAATCGTGCCAAAGCTTGGAAATGCAGGGCACCTTGGCGACGGACGTCTCGGCACGCAATAGTTGACGACAGCAAAGGTGAATGGTCCATGGCGCAGGTAAATCTGGTGGTTTGTGGCAAATGCGGCGGGGTCAATCGCCTGCCGCCGTCGCGCAATGCCAGGGACGCGA
>NZ_SUEO01000185.1:0-2080 GCF_004962925.1 Mesorhizobium sp.
TGCTCGGCCAGCCAGTCTTCGGCGAGCTTCAGCGGCTCTGGCGCAAGCCGGTAGGTCCTGACGCGGCCAGTCTTTTGCGAGCGCACCAGCCCGCAACCTTCCAGCACCTTCAGATGTTCGATGAAGGAGGGCAGGGCCATGTCGAAGGGCTGGGCAAGCTCGCCGACCGAGGTGGGGCTTTTGTTCAGCCGCTCGACAACACGCCGACGCGTCGGATCGGCAAGCGCCCGGAAAATGCCGTCGATCGGCGGGACGTTCGGACTCGCGGTCTGTGGACTTGTTGTGACGGTCATGTCTTCCTCGCGGCTCTGCGCACGGCAAAAGATGGTTCGGGAAAATACTTAGGAAAATTCCTTAGTATTGGCAAGCCCAAAAATTTGAAGATGCCGGCTGGCCGCTGGCAAAGTCGCAAACGCGGTTTTAGGGTGCCGCCGGATTCGAACACAGATCAGTCCGAGGATCACAATCTTGACGATCACCATGTACGGCATCACCAATTGCGACACGATCAAGAAGGCGCGCATCTGGCTGGAACGCCATAACGTCGCCTACCGCTTTCACGACTACCGGGTCGAAGGGCTCGACGCGGATCGGCTCGATGGCTGGTCCGGCAACGTCGGCTGGGAAATCCTGCTCAACAAGGCGAGCACGACGTTTCGCGCACTGGCAGACAAGGACAGACTGAGCCTCGATGAGAACAAAGCCAAGGCGCTGATGCTGGCCAAACCGACGATGATCAAGCGGCCGGTGCTGGAGCTCGGCGATCGGATCCTCGTCGGCTTTAAGCCTGATGTCTATCAGCAGGCGGTGTGTGGATTGAAGTAGGCGTAGCGGACTGCGACGCTTTTCACGCGCATCGATTGCGGGCCTAAATGGCAAATCGCAATTTTAGGTGATTGGCCGCAACGCCTTTTCGTTTCAATGCACCGGGCTCCGGTATCCTTGCCGGTCTTAATTCCGCCAGGCGAATTGGGTCGCGGGGAAGACCTTGCCCTGCCTGGCCGAGAGCGCGTCCCACGCTTCGCGGCTGCCTGGGTCCGGTTCGATCGTCTCGGCGATGCTCGTCATGGCGTCCGCGGCCTCAGCAAAATTCTCGAACCATCCGACGCCGACCGCGGCGCTAATGGCTGCGCCGAGGGAGGAGGCTTCAGCATTGTGACCCTTATGGATCGAGATCCCGGTCGCGTCCGCGATCATCTTTGTCCAAAGTTTGCTGTTGGCGCCGCCGCCGATCGCCACCATTTGCGCCGGCGAAAGACCGTGGCTGCGCATCTCTTCGAGAGCCCGGGCGGTTTGCAGCGTCATTGCCTCGAGCCCCGCACGATAAAAATGACCGAGCGTGTGCGAGGGGTGCATGCCGATGAAGCTCGCGCGTGCGCTCGGATCCCAATGCGGATCCATGCAACCGACCAGGGTTGTGCCGGCGAGAAGTCCGTCCGAGCCGATCGGGACGGCCGCTGCTTCCCTTTCCAGGCGGTCGAAGATCGCCGGATCGGAGCGTCCGCCGGCAAACGTGTCGACGAACCAGTTGACGAAATAGACACCGGCCCGCTGCACTGCCTCGAGGAAATAGCCATCGCCTGTCGGCGAGGTCATGGTACGCCAGAAGGCGCCGACCACCGGTTCCCGCGACCAGATTCCCGCGATGATCGCAGTTCCGAGATTGAGGTAGACGACGCCGTCGCGCATGGCATTGACGCCGAGCCCGGCGCATTGCCCATCGCCCCCGGCGGCAATCACCGGCGTTCCTTCGGCGAGACCCGTTGCTGCGGCGGCCGCGGCATGAACGGCCCCGACCCGGGTGCCGGACCGCACCGCATTGGGAAGTTGCGACGGCTTGATGCCGAGATGATCGAGGATCGGCTGCGACCATGCCTTGCGCGAGATGTCGAAGAGACCGAACGGATCGGCGCTCGTCCAGCTCGCACTCGGCGCTCCCGTCAGTTTCAGCGTCAGATAGCCGTGCACGTCGAGGATTTTCTTCGCTTGGTCCAATCGTTCCGGTTCGTTCTCGCGCAACCATTTTAGGCGGTAGACGACCGGCGTCACGTCGATCGGCTTGCCGGTGATCTGGTGCAGC
>NZ_SUEO01000185.1:2090-12562 GCF_004962925.1 Mesorhizobium sp.
CGGCTCGCCGGCGCCGTCGATGAGGGCTACGGTCTCGCGCTGGTTGGAAATCGCGATACCGGCGATGCGTTTCGCATCAACCGCACCGACAAGCTGTCTCAGCGCCGCCGTCGCGGCCCGCCACCAGTCGGTGACCTCCTGCTCGACATAGTCGGGCCTCGGCTTCATCAGATCGAGGGGCGCGCGGCCTTCCGCCACGGCTCGTCCGTCCCGGCTCCAGGCGATCGCCTTGCAGGATTGCGTGGAACTGTCGAGGCCGACGACAAGAGGTCCGTCGCTGCTGCCCATGATTGTCCTCCCGAGACAATGAGTTCCGCCGAGTACTGGTCATTCCGAGTGCTGGTCATTCCAAGAGAATGTTCGCGGTAGCCATATCGGTGACAAAATGCGTCGCGTATCCGCCGCCGAGCCCAGCCCTGATCGCCCCCATCTTGCGGGCGCCACCGGCCGCGCAGATGCGGACGGGCACCGCTTTCAGTTCGTCGAGCGTGATGCCGACGGTGCGTCCGTCGAGCGGCGTAGCGAAAGGGGCTCCTTGAGCGTCGATGAACCGCCCGATGATGACCCCGAGCGCTCCCTGCTCGATCATGCCGGCAAGTGCGGCGGCATCCGATATCCCGGCTCGGGCATAGGTGCTCTCCGGCCCGATATCGCCGATCCCGAAAATGACCTTGCCGGCCGCACGTATCATACGGAACTGGTTGACGAGCATCGGCTCCTGCATGAGTTCGTCGTGCAGTTCCTCGGTAGAGACGATCGCTGGAGCAAGCAGGTTGATGCAGCGGGCGCCGAGCCGATTGGCCATCAGCGAGGTACAGAATTCCGGCGAGAAATCGCTGGTGCCGATCGAGCTTCCCGAGAGCTGGACGACGGTGAGGTCTCGATCATGCCGTAGTCGTGGGATCGAGCGGGCGGCAGCGAGCACCGTTTTTCCCCAGGCCACGCCGATTGTGTCACCCGGAGCGACCATGGACGCGAGCAACCGTCCTGCCGCTTCGCCGATGCGGCGGTCGGCATCGTTGGGATCGAGGTCGGGGATAACCGCCGCGCCGCGAAGTCCGAATTTTTCCATGAGACGTCGCGAGGTCAAGGTGCGGGCAAAAGCGTCGTGGTCGACCTGCACGGCAACAAGTCCGCTTTCTCGCGCCTCCTGCAGATAGTGCACCACGCTCGCCCTGGAGACGTTCATGACCTTCGCCACATCGCTCTGGTTGAGCTGATCGACATAGTAGAGCCAGGCAGCCCATGCCACCGCGCTGTCGAATTCGGACGGCAGTGCCGAGAGCCCAGATGGTCGGACCGCGTCGATGTCGGCGTTGGCATTCATGTCCCTTTTTCCGCAGGTTTGCAGAACGAAGTCAAGCGTTGCGGGCAGAAGCTTGACAAAAGACAGTGATAGGTGACTATTGTTCGATCACGCAGCGCGCCTGCGTCTCGATCAGAGCGTTGCCCCAGAAGAGGACGCCATGACCAATCCGGCAGCCGGATCCTGGACGATCTTAATCGACGACATTTTGGACGGGAACTGGACCAGCCCGGAGACCGGGAAAAAGGCCGTGGTCCCGTATGACCGGATTGTTATCGAAGAAAGCCTCGAAGGGCGGGCGGCCGATCTCGTTTCGGAGCTCGACCTGGGTGAGCGGTTCACGGTCGTTGCGGATGCCGCGACCTATGATGCGCTAGGCGAGCGCGTTGCGCGCGAACTGAAGACACTCGGCCCTGTCGATGTCGTGATATTGGATCACCCACATGCCGACATGGCCAACGTCGAAAGCCTGGCTGTCAAACTCGCGGATGCGGACGCCGTGGTCGCAGTCGGTTCCGGTACGATCAACGATCTCTGCAAGTTCGTCACCGGAAGGAATGAACGGCGCTACTGCGTATTCGGGACGGCCGGTTCGATGAACGGCTACACATCGACGACAGCGTCCATCACACTTGAAAGCGGCCTGAAGGTGTCGCTCCCTTCCCACGCGCCATCAGGCTTTTTCGTCGATCTTGGCGTCTCCGCTGCCGCCCCGACCTATCTCTCGGCGGCGGGGTTCGGTGACTGCCTTTGCCGCTCGGTTGCCCAGATCGACTGGTGGATGTCGCACCGCCTGCTTGGCACTGCCTACCATCAGGTACCGTTTCTCATCCAGGAAAAGGATGAGGCGGCGCTCAACGAGCGTGCGGCAAAGCTTGCCGAACACGACATCGAGGCCAATGGCTATCTCTATCGCGTTCTGACGCTCTGCGGCCTCGGCATTTCCTTCACCGGTGTCTCCAATCACGGTTCCATGGGCGAGCATCAGGTATCGCACTACATCGACTGCTTCGCCGGCGAGCGTCACCCCGGTACGCTCCACGGCACCCAGGTCGGCGTCGCTTCACTCACCATGGCGCGACTGCAGCAAGCAATGCTTGCAAGCGACAAGCCGCCGGTGGTGAAGGCGACGAAGATCGATCCTGACGACATGATCCGCCGCATGGGGCCGGCTGTCGCCGCACAATGTCTCGACGAACTGAAGAAGAAGGCCTTCGACGAGACTGCCGCCGCCGCATTCAACGAGCGGCTGCAGGAGTTCTGGCCGACGCTCAGGCAGGAGCTCAAGCAATTCATGGTGCCTGTCGACGAAATGCAACGCCTGCTGAAATCTACCGGCGGCCCGATTTCAGCGGCCGAATTGGGCACACCAGCCGATTTCTATCGCGAGGCCGTCGTTCATTGCCGGGAGATGCGCAATCGCTTCTCCTTCCTCGACATTGCTGCGGATGCAGGAATGCTGGAGGATTTTGCTCGCGGGGAAGCCTGACCGGATGCGCGATCTCGCCGAATTCGGACCCGAATCTGCGTCGCGCATTCGCGGCGTCTTCTGCGATATCGACGACACGTTAACTACCGAGGGCCGTCTTCCGGCCGATGCTTACCGTGCGCTCGAACGCCTGCATGAGGCGGGCCTCGTCGTTGCTCCCATTACCGGGAGACCCGCAGGCTGGTGCGACATGATTGCCAGGTTCTGGCCGGTGACCGGCGTGGTCGGCGAAAATGGCGCTTTTTACTTCGCTTATGATCAGGCAACGCGAAAGATGATCCGGGTTTTCGCGGCGAGCGCTGAGGAACGCCGGGAAAACAGGCACAGGCTCACCGAACTGGAAAAGCGCATTGTCCAGGAAGTACCGGGTTCGGCCGTATCGGCTGACCAGCAATATCGCGCAGCCGATCTGGCCATCGACTTTTGCGAAGATGTTCCGGCGCTGCCGATGTCAGATGCCAGGCGCATCAAGCAGATTTTCGAGCAGGCCGGCGCTGTCGCCAAGATTTCGTCGATCCATGTGAATGGCTGGTTTGGCCGATACGACAAGCTGTCGATGACGCGCCGCTTTGCGAGCGAGAGGCTGGGAACCGATCTCGATGCTGAAAGACAGGCCTACGCATTCGTCGGGGACAGCCCGAACGACGCCCCGATGTTCGGGTTCTTTCCGAACTCGTTCGGGGTCGCGAATGTGATGGATTTCCAGGGGCACATCGACGCCGAACCCGCTTTCGTCGCCAGGTCGCGGGGTGGCCGCGGCTTCGTCGAGATTGCCGATATGATCTTGGCAAACCGGAGGTCGAGGGTGGTCTGATCGGCCGGCGCGAGGTGTGCGGCCGCAAAAGACGCAAAGGATGTTCTGCAGGTGATGGAACCGGACCAGGGACGGCTTAGGAAAGATCCGCCGGCAGTCTGCTTTCAGATGCCAGTCTGCTTTCAGATGAAAGCGGGCGCGATGCACCAGGCAGCATCGCACAGCACCTACCGCAATCCCGGCCGGTGGATGTCAAAGCGAACTGCCCGTCTCCTGGTCGGTGATGAGGCCGGTGAAGAAGCCCTTTTCCAGGAGCTTGGCCATGATGCCGACCTTGTTCTTTCCGCCGGAAACAAGGATGCGTTTGGGAATGTTCAGCGTGTCGAGAGGATAAACCCCGACAATGCGTTCATTGACGGGATGGTCGATGAGTTCGGCGTTCCGGTCGAAGAAATAACCGAGAAAGTTCCCTATCGGCTTCATTCTCAGGACGTCGTCGAATTCCTCGTCCGTCATATAACCGACGCTCCGAAGCGTCGAGCTGGTTGTGCCGCCGACGCTCATCAGCGCAAGATCGGCGTTCAGCGCCTTCTGGATAACCTCACGCGCGCTCGGTTGCTGCAGGATCGTCTCGCGGCTTTCGCGGCTGTCGCAGATGATGGGTCCAGGGAGATAATAGGATTCGGCCTGAGTGCGCTGGGCAAAGACGGCAGCGGCGTCGTATTTGTCGATCGACGACCGGCGCGACAGAGAGCCGAGAAGCGGCACGACGGTAACGTTCCTGAGCGCCACCGGTTCGATGTTGGAAGCGAGCCATCTCATGGTTCGACCCCATGCCATGGCGACCGTCATGTCGTCCCTGAGCAGCGTCTCGACGGTCTGCGCGGCATAGATGCCGATCACTTCGGAGAGCCCGAGCTCCGACCCGGTGTCATCAGGCGTGACGCTGCATATGTCGAGCCGGTACTTCCGCCTGAGCTGTTCTTCCATTTCGAGCGCCTGGGACGTCCCGGCGTTGATGCGGATCGAGACGATGCCGCGCTCCTTCGCCTCGGCCAGCAGCCTGTGGATCTTGGTGCGGTTGATCTGCAGCCGCTCGGCGATGGCCTGCTGTGTTTCACCCAGCACGAAATATTGATGGGCAACCCGTGCCAGGAGGCCGATCGACGTCATGAGGGTCCTCCGATGCTGGTGGCGCACCCGTCCGAAAGCCGCTGTCGCCGGCCAACAAGTGCTTGCCACGGACATGGTGACGATATAGCATTTGAACAAATGCACAAGATATGAACATTTGTGCATCGCAAAACGAAGCGGTTCGGGAGGAACGCGTGCGGGTTGCCCAAGCCAGACGTTTCGTCATTTCGGACCATCCGCTGCCCTGGCTGGCGCCGCTGGTGGCAATCCTACTTGTCTTCACCGTTTACCCCCTGATCTACAACATCTGGCTGAGCTTCCACGAGTTCGTCCCGCGCAGGCGGGCGCTCGAATTCGTCGGTACGGAAAACTGGGTGCAGCTCGGGAACGACACGCGCTTCTGGCAGTCGCTCGTCATCACCTTCACCTATTTCGCCATCGCCCTGGTCTTTGAACTGGTGCTCGGCATGGCGATCGCGCTGCTCCTGGACAGCGACGGCTTCGGTTTCGGATTCCTGCGCGGCGTGCTGACGATGACGCTCGTCATCCCGCCGGCCATTGTCGGCATGATGTATCTGCTGATGGAGGATCCGCAGTTCGGGGTGATCAGCTATCTCCTGCAGTCGATCGGGCTGCTCAATCCGAACAACCCCATCCTCGCCACGGCATCGACCGCGCTTGCCGGCGTTCTCGTCGCGGAAATCTGGCAGTGGACACCGTTCATGGTCCTCATCTTTCTTGCCGGTCTCAGGGCGCTGCCGCCGGAGCCTTACGAGGCCGCGATGATCGACGGCGCGTCGTCGTTCCAGATTTTCCGGCGCATCACCCTGCCGATGATGTCGAAGGTGATCGCGATCGCCGTCCTGGTCCGCGGCATCGATCTCTTCCGCGTCTTCGACTACGTCTTCGTCATGACGTCCGGCGGGCCGGGAGCGTCGACCTATTCGCTGTCTCTCTATGCATGGCAGCAGACGTTCAGTTTCGTAAAGTGGGGCTACGGAGCCACGCTCAGCCTCGTCACCCTCGTGATTATCCTCGTCATTGCCAACGTCTTCATCCGTATCGCGAAGGTGAGATGGTAAAATGAACGGCTCCTTCTCGACGCGCATGCTTCGCACCATCGCCGCCTGGGTTGTGGTCGCAGTCTTCTTCTTTCCGATCTACTATTGGACGTCGGTGGCGTTCAAACACGGCAATGACATCTTCAACCGGCCGCCGAAACTATTCGCTTTTACGCCGACCTTCGACAATTTCCAGAAGGTGTTCGGGATTTCGCTGGGCAGCGGCGGCATCACCGTGACGCCGGGCGGCGGCAATTTCTACATGGCACCCCGCGTCTGGGATTCGATCGTGATCGCGACGCTGTCGACCCTGCTCGCCGTCGTCATCGCCACGCTTGCCGCCTATGCCCTGTCCCGCATGAACTTCCGCGGCCGGCACAGTTTCGTCGGATGGGTATTGTCCACGCGCATGATGCCGCCCGTCGCGGTCGCGGTTCCGATGTTCTTCATCTACAAGAATTTCGGGCTCATCGACACCTATACCGGCATGGTGCTGATCCACGCGCTGATGAACCTGCCGCTCGCCGTCCTCCTGATGAAGAGCTTCTTCGACGACATTCCCTCCGAGATCGACGAGAGCGCGATCGTCGATGGCGCCAGCCGCTTCATGATCTTCCGGCGGATCGTGCTGCCGATGGCCAAGGGCGGCATCGCCGCCACGGCGGTGCTCTGCTTCATCTTCAGCTGGACCGAATTCCTCTTTGCGCTGACCCTGACCACCACGTCGCTCAAGACCGTGCCTGTCGTGTCGTCGACTTTCGTCACCTCGATCGGCACCGCCTGGGGCAACATGGCCGCGCTTGGCGCAGCATCCATCATTCCCGCTTTCATCTTCATTCTGTTGGTTCAAAAGCACCTCGTGCGCGGTCTCACGATGGGATCGTTGAAACAATAGATGGGAGGCTCGAATTCGCAGCCTTGTGAAAATCGCGAATTAAACCGGAGGAGTAGACAATGAAAGACAGCATCAGAAAGGCGCATCTTGCCTCTGTCACCGATCGCTTCGTTCGCGGACAGATGGACCGGCGCTCGTTTCTTCGCGCAGCAAGCATTCTCGGCCTCGGCGCTGGCGCGCTCGGCATGGGCTTGGGACGACGTCCGTTCTACGGCATCAGCCAGGCATCGGCTCAGGAACAGGAGCTAAAGCCCAGCGCCGAAGTCACCAAGTGGCTCTCGGATGTCGGCAAGCCGTTTGCCGGAACGACGCTTCGTCTCGCCACGGAATCGACGCCGCCGTCGAATGCCATCGCCACGCAGCTCAAGCAGTATTTCGAGGAGGCTACCGGCATCAAGGTCGAGATCGAAGTGCTGCCGCTCGAGCAGGTGCTGCAGAAGCTGACGCTCGACGTGGCGTCGAGCCTCGGCACCTACGACCTCTACTATATCGACCAGAGCTGGGCGGCGAGCTTCAGCCAGGACGTCTTCGATCCGCGCGAGCAGCTCAAGAACGCCGATCTGGCAATGCCGAACTACAACATCGACGACTTTCTGAAGCCGCTCGTCGACGGTATCGCCATGTACGAGGACAGGATGGTCGGCGTGCCCTACGACATCCCGATCTTCATCATGCAGTACCGCAAGGACGTCTGGGACGAGCTCAAGCTGCCGCCTCCGGCTACGCTGGACGATTTGCTGCAGGCGTCTGCGGCGATCACCGACGCCAAGGGCCCGAACATGTACGGCACCAGCGGCCAGATGAAATCGGGCCATTACAGCCTCGAATGCGATTGGACGGCCTGGCTTTGGGGCCATGGCGGTTCGATTTTCGGCGCCGACGGCAAATTCACCGGCAATGACGAAGCTGGCTTGGCCGCCATGGCCTACTGGGACAAGCTCAAGGCGACGATGCCGCCCGGCGTCGACGGCTGGACATGGGATGGCGAGGGCCAATCGGTCGGCCAGGGCGTCGCCGCCTCGATGCTGTCCTGGGGCGAATTCTTCCCGTTCTTCGACGATCCCAATGCCTCCAAGGTCTCCGGTCTGATGGAAGCGATGGTTCCGCCGAAACCTGCCGCCACGCTACGCACGGTCGAACAGACCGGATACGGCGAAATTCCTGGCGTTGGTCACCAGGGCGGTTCTTCGCTCGCGGTGTCGAAATACTCGAAGAGCCCGGACGCTGCCTGGATTTTCATGCAGTGGGCGACCTCGGCCGATACCCAGGCGCTGATAACCGTTCTGGGTGGCGGTACCGGCCCAACGCGCACCAGCGTCTATGACGATCCGCGCGTGCTGGCCAACGCGCGTGTCGGCGCCGGCACGACCCGCCATTTGCCGGTCGTGCGCGACACCATCGCCAACTACATGGGATCTGAGCCCGACCTGCCGGCATGGGCAGAACTCTCGAGCGACATGATCCCGGTTGCGCTGGGCAAATACTTCGCCGGCCAGTCGGGCTCGGCCAAGGAGTCGCTCGATGCTCTGAAAACCCAGGTCGACGATCTCGTCGCCAAGGGCTGAGTGTTCCAGGGTGGCGGCTTGGCCGCCACCCTGGGTATCGACAATTCCCAAGAGGAAAAGCAATGGCTGGAAAACAGCTTGTAGCGGTGACAGGAGCCAGTTCTGGTATCGGCGAGGCGGTCGCCAAGGTGTTTTCGCGCGCCGGTCACCCTGTTCTGATGATGGCCCGCCGTCTGGAGCGCATGGAGGCGCTAAACCTGCCCGACAGCATGGCCCGGCAGGTCGATGTCCGGGACCGCGCCGCAATCGCAGCCGCCGTGAAGGAGGCGGAGGCCGAATACGGACCGGTCGACATGCTATTCGCCAATGCCGGCATCGCGCGTCTTGCCGACATAGGCCGCCAGCCACCCGAGGAATGGGACGAGATGATCGATATCAACACGAAAGGCGTGCTGAATTCGGTCCATGCCGTGATGTCGGGGATGATGGAGCGCCGCCATGGGACGCTGTTCATGATGAGCTCGATCGCTGGCCGGAAGGTCTATCCGGATCATACCGTTTACTGCGGGACGAAATTCTTCGTTCACGCCGTATCGGAATCGCTGCGCGACTATCTTTCCGATTACGATGTCCGCGTGGTCGTGCTTTCGCCCGGTGTGATCGAAACCGAAGTTCTGAGCGGCGTCCTCGATCCGCAGACATTAGCCAACTACAAGGCCAACAAGCTCAAGATCGGCGGCGGGATCGGGCCGGAGCATGTCGCTGACCTCATGCTGCACACCTACCAGATGCCACAGAACGCCCTCGTGCAGGAAATCGTCATCACGCCGACCAGGCAGAAATACTGACGACCCGAATCCGGGCTTCTGGAGAGAGAGAATGGCCACCGTAGAATATAAGAATATCGCCAAGAGTTTCGGGCATGTCGAGGTGATGAAGGACATCTCCTTCGGCATTGCCGACCGCGAATTCGTCGTGCTTCTTGGGCCGTCCGGCTGCGGAAAGACCACGCTCCTGCGCATGACAGCAGGGCTCGAGCGCGTGAGCAGCGGCGATCTGTTGATCGGCGACAGGCGGGTCAACGATGTTCACCCGCGCGATCGCGACATCGCGATGGTGTTCCAGAACTACGCGCTCTATCCGACCATGAAGGTGTTCGACAATATCGGCTTCAGTCTCGAAGTGGCGAAAGTGCCAAAGGCGGAGATTAGGAAGAAAGTCGAATGGGCGGCGGAAATCCTGAATCTTACGCCCTACCTAGGGCGCTATCCCAAGGAACTGTCGGGTGGTCAGCGCCAGCGCGTCGCCATGGGCCGCGCCATGGTGCGGAATGCTGCCGTCTTCCTTTTCGACGAGCCGCTCTCCAATCTCGACGCGAAGCTGCGCACTCATATGCGCGTGGAAATCCGCCAACTCCACAATCGTCTCGGCACGACCACGATCTACGTCACCCATGACCAGATCGAGGCGATGACGATGGCTGACAAGATCGTGCTGATGCACGCCGGAAGGATCATGCAGATCGGCACGCCCGACGAGGTCTACGAGCGCCCGAACTCGAAATATGTCGCTGATTTCATCGGCTCGCCTTCGATGAATTTCATCGCTGGCGCTGTCGAGACCGCGGGCGGCAGTCCTCGCTTCGTTGCCGAAGGCGTGTCGATCGGCCTCTCACCGGAGATCAAGGCGAAGCCAGGCCAAAAGGTCATCATGGGTGTCCGGCCAAACGATCTCGGCATTTCGGATGCGGGGGAGATCAAGGGCGAGGTCGTGCTGTCCGAAACGACCGGTGCGGACGTCCAAATTCATTTGCGTGTGGCGGGATATGACGCCGTCGCCGTGGTGCCGCGTGACGAGCGCCGCAACGCCGGCACCGCGATCAATCTTTCGGTACTGCCGGGCAAGGTGCACCTCTTCGATGCGGCCACGGAACTGCGTGTCGCCTGAGGGGATTCGAAGGCGTGGATGTGACCCGGCAGCGCGCTGCCTCAGCCCTTTAGGCTGAGATAGTCAGCCAAAGCCACCGCGTTATTATGCAACTCGTCCTGGGCGCCGTAGAGCAGCGTCAGCCGGCCGTTGTCGAGCAGGGCGCGCAACTGGCCGACCGCGTCCCCGTTCCTGTCGAGCTCGTCGCGATATCGCTGCTGGAATTCCATCCAGCGCGTCGGCTCGTGGCCGAACCATTTGCGCAATTCATCGCTTGGCGCGATGGTCTTCAGCCATAGCGTCAGCTCGGCGTCTTCTTTGCGGACGCCGCGCGGCCATACGCGGTCTATGAGCACCCGCTGCCCATCGCTAGGCGAGGGCGGCTCGTAGATGCGCTTGACC
>NZ_SUEO01000186.1 GCF_004962925.1 Mesorhizobium sp.
AATATCCAGACCGCCCGAAGGCAGTACGCCGCCAAGGAACGCAATGTGCTCAGCGATGGTCTGAGGATCGGCGACGAACCCGTAGATGGACACGAACGCGGCAAGCGCTGGAAAGAGGGCAAGGAGCAGATAGAATGCGGCCCCGGCCGCAATCAGCACAACACGGTCCTCGGTTACCTCAGCAAAGAGCCGCCACAGCACGTCCTTCCAGCCGCGGCTGGGAATCTCTGACGGCCATTCGGCATCGCGCCCGCGGCCCTCCCGTCCGGCCCGCCGCTCAAGCTGCACTTGAACTTCGTAAGCGTCGTCGGTTGTTTTCTTCGACATGGCTGCCGGCCCGGAGCACCTTCTTCGCGGGGCAAACGCGTAATAGCGCCAAAGGATGCAGGTGCAGACCTGCGCTCACAAATAAACCTCCGCCGACTGCAGAAACACTGCGCCATCCCCATGCGACGAGTTGATTTGATAGCAACACTGCCCTGCCCAGGACCTGCAGTGGCTTGGCGGCCGGCCGGCGCGGATAGGCGTGGGCGACCGCGAGCTGCGCCTCTCTCGGCGCGTCCAGCCGTTTCTAGCATGCAATCGACCATCGCTTGAAAGCCAGGCTCCATCGCCTCCTGACAGTTGAAGCTGGGCGAAATCGCGGGCCAACCTAGTATCGCGTAGGGTGCCGGCACATCGCTAATTACCCGAACTCACCTCCAGGCGATTACTCGTGCAGAGGCAACTCAAAACTTGCGGCTCAAGTACGACGAGCCTGCCAGTCCGAACCGCCACTCGACATCGACAGCCCTGGAGATGCCGATCCGGCGTCCCGTCAAGATGGAGCTGGTTCTGGCTCCTGACGGCAGCTTGAACTGGAACGGAAGCTCGTCCAATGGCAGCCCGTCATAAGATGCATCGAGAGCAAGCGCCTGGCAAAGGCGACCGGGGCCCGAACAAAGAAATCGAAGGTCATCAACGCCGCGGTTGGCCCGCATCAGGTCGAGCTTTGATTGCGGTTCGATCGCGCGCACAAGGACAGCACTACCGGGAAGGCAGACGGCATTCAGGCACCAATGCAGACCATAGGAGCGATAGACGTATGCGCTCCCTGGGGCACCGAACATTGCGCTGTTTCGCGAAGTCCGACCAAAAAAAGTGTGTGAGGCTGGGTCATCGGCGCGATAGGCTTCCGTTTCGACGACGATCCCGCCCATACCGTGCACAAGAAGCGTGGCGCCAATCATATCGCGAGCGACAACGCAGGCGTCCCGGGCAAAGAACTGGCGGTTCGTGATCAACGCCTGCACCAGATCTCGACCGCGCCGAAACGTGGGGCGAACAAGAACATTCCCGCTCCGGCTGCAAAAGGCCAATCCACCAAGGCCAAACTCGCGATCATCAGCATCGCGGCGCTTCCTGCTGAACTCGGATAGGTCTGATCGCCTATGTATGAGGGTCGATTGGCTATTCAACAGCGCCTAGCCCAAGCGGTCGAAGTGATTAGAAGGTTGAAGTTCGCTGCCGACGTAGAAAAGAGAGACCCGGAAGACCGTGCCTGCCGCGTTTGCGATGCCGCGATGCGTTAGGTGGCCCGCAGAAAATCCTCGTGCGCTGCTCGGGAGCAACACCACGAAGGAACGTCACAGGCTCTGCGATCGTTGAAGACTTTTGATCGAGCCGTATCATGCCATCGACCTCGATACGAAAAATGGCCTACGATCCCGACAGCAGAATCCTCTCGATGTGGTTCGTCGCCAGCGACAAGCGGTAGAGTTTGAGGACGTGCCGCCGGAGACCTTCGCCGCGTTCAAAGCCGCCTTTGCGAAAGGCCGCTATTTCAACGACCACATCCGCAATCGATTTCGGTACCGTCTGATTGGGACCGGTAACGATCATGGACGACCTAGTCCGTGCGAAAGATGGTTCACCTATCCATCGAGTTTCCACGGCTCATAGTCGGGGGATAATGATGCAGCACCTCGCCGCTTTGAGCGGGCGCGCGTTTTTGTACGCGGATTCGCGCACCGCCAGTGGAACAACAATTGCTCCGCACCGTTCAAGCTAAGCAACCCGTCGCGGCAGCAATGAAGCGCCGGAGCGCAGTTTGTTTGGAGGTAATATGAAAAAGCAATTTTCCTCGGCCGCGGCAGGTGTCGTTCTGCTCGTCGGCGTGAGCGCCGCCGCCGCCCAGGAAGTGATCGTCATACAACCCGAGCAGGACACTGTGATCCGGGAATATGTGAAAAAGAAACCGATGGCATCCGTCAGCCTTCTCGGCGTGGAGCTCAACATCGGCACAGCTCTGCCCGACACAGTCGAGCTTTACGAGGTGCCCGACGTTCAGTACCGCTACGTAGTCGTCGATGGCCGAACCGTCCTGGTCGACCCATCTACCCGCAAGATTGTGAAGGTCTACGACTGACACGAACTCTTCAGACTGACGCCCGCCGTGCCGAAAGGTGCGGCGGGCTTTTTTTGTTGTCTTGGGGGAACACGATCTGCCGACAATCGTTCGGGTCGCCAACAAAGCGCCGTACCGTCAGATCGAGGACAGGCAATGCGTGAAAGGCAAACATTTACCCCTAAAGAGAAACAAGAAAGACAGGAGCGCACGTCGGATGCTGCACGGGCATTGATAGACGTTGAGCGCGTGGCTCGAGATGCAAAGACGGCTCGGCTGCGAGAACAGCGGCTTAAGGCTGAATCCGATCTTCCTGCTGCATTGGTAGCGAAACCGAAGAGGAACCGGATATGCAACAACTAGTATTCACTCGGCACGCGGCGGATCTCTAGTGCTATGAGCTAGTCATTGAGACGCGACTTCGTGTTGCAGAGGCGCCGCCTCTGGTCTCCGCGCGATCCGCAGAATTCGAATTCGTGCTGGGTAGCGCGAATGAAAGCTCGCTGCGGGAGGGAACCGGCAGCGGGACCTTATGCATTAGGAGCACTTTCGCGGCTACATCCTGGCGAGGAATCGACCGCTGCAGTTGTAATGCGTGATTTCTGCAACGGTTCCAAAGGTTTTTGCGGACTCGGCCAGCCTCTTCAGCATTCCTATATTTTGTAATCGCCTAATTTTCCCAAGTTTTTTCCCCTTCTTGGGAACACATACTCGAGACGAAAGTTTGGCACGTGCAGCAATTGTTCCCTCCCAATGAACGGCTGCAGATCGGCCCGATGCACCGATCGGCCCGCGTCCTTCCCTTCCGTGGGGCGAGGGCTTTCACTGAGGCAGCCAAGCCACGCTGCCCTCATGGTGGCGGGCTATCTTCCTTGCAGGTCGCTAGTCAGAATTCTAACGCGGCCGATCTCGTCCAACTGCCCTGCATCGTATTTTTTAGATGCCATTTCACGGACGGCATCCAAGCCGAAGTCTTCGATCGCTTCAGTCGATGTCACGACGAGGACACGCTCTGTTCCATCAAAGGCTTCAAGCCACAACTCGAATCGCTCTGTGGCTCCACCTTCGCCAGTAAAAACCAGACCCATATGCCCTCTCCCTAACAAGCACCTGGCCAAGATCGCGCATGTCGAAATCTTGCCCGCACACTGGACAATGCTGGAAATGCTCTGCCTCCGGCTTAATCGGCCGGTCGTGGTCCTTGCCTCGATATCCCGTACCTTCGTTGTTGGTCCGATATCTCATTTCCGCTCCCGCAATACCCTCGCGGCTTCTATCAGGGCTTCACGATCGTTGCCGTTGGCCTCGATGAGCTCGCGGACTTGCTCGATCGTCACGCCATTCTCGCGGGCGAAATATTCCACCTCATAATTTTCGTCGGCTGACACGCGATTGCGATCGCGAAAGTCTCGCTTGTTCTTGTCGTCGGCCATGTCGTTCTCCTGATGAGCTTCGGATCGGTGGCAACGCCGGAACCACGGTTTTGTTTCTGCGTCCCTGCGTGGTTGCCGCCTAACTTGACCTCGTGAGTCCATCCGTCGGCGGCTTGGCAAACCAGCTTCGGTTCCATCGGCGGAATGGACTCGAGCCGGCGGCGCTCCTGCAAGCATTTCCGAAGTACTAGTTAGGATGGAACTTTAGCGATTTCTAAAAATTGTCTATGACCAGTGGGCATGCCCCTCTCGCTGCCCGCTGTAGATCTGGCCGCAAACCCGATCGGGCCCGCGCTCTCCGCTAGAGGCGCGGGCTTTTCAGTTGACAGCCGTAAGGCCGTGGTCGGCTAAGGGCTAGCTCGGTGCTTTTTTAGTCACGCGCTTGGGAACAAGCGCCAGATAGCGAAGTTAGCAGCGTAAGGAGTTTCTCCTATGGCTGACGAACAGGATAGAGCGCCTAACAACCCTGAAATCGTCGTTCAACGCTTGGTCAAAGAAACCGGCATTACCGAAGAACAGGCCCGAGAGCTGATCTTCTTCCTCGGGCTCCATTGGGCATCGCTGCTCCGGGAAGCAAAGTCCCTAGCCGCCAAGCGGTAGGCGGCTTTGTCAGATATAATCGCCCCCTGGTGAACGACTAAGACGTCTCGCCCGCCGTGCCGAAGGCGCGGCGGGCTTTTTTGTGTGCCGAGCATGATCGACAGCTTGGAGGTGTAAGTCCTTTACCCAGCCTGATGGCGGCGAAGGGTTAGCGAAGCGCAAGGGCGTCGCCGCGAGGCGGGGTCTGAAGGAAGCGTGGAGCAAACCCGCGACCCGATGGACAAGAACCGGATATGAGGCCTACCCGGCCGGACGAGCGGGCAAATGACCGCGATGTCCACAGTCATCAAGGACCGGGGTGGTAAATTCGGCGGGTGTGCGGGGAAGGCGGTCGATCTTACCTCGGGAGATCTGTGCCGTGTCCGGAAATCCGGACTGAGCCCGCCGTGAGGCGCGCTGATCGCGGTGCAGAAGTCAGCAGAGGGCATAGTAGGGAGGCGTCTGCCGAACGAAGGCCCGAACGGTTGGAAGGACAAGTAGGACGGAGTTCTCGCATTGGCCATGCGGCGGAAAACCCAGCTCGAGCTGGCCTTCCCCGAGACGGGAACGGGTGAAGCCCGCGACCGCCTTGAGGCAGGGATCGAAGCCTGTGCGGCGAACGCCGCCTCCGAAAGTCTGGCGGCAATGGCCGGACCGTGCATGGAAGCGATTGTCGATCGCGACAATCTGAGGAAGGCGCTGGTGCAGGTCCGGCGCAACAAGGGAGCGCCGGGGGTCGACGGCATGAGTGTCGACGCCTTGGCGCTGCATCTGAAAGACCACTGGCCCGAACTTCGCGCCCAACTGCTCGAAGGCGCCTACAAGCCGCAGCCGGTGCGGCGTGTCGACATCCCGAAGGCATCCGGCGGCACCCGTCCGCTCGGCATCCCCACGGTCCTCGACCGCTTCATCCAGCAGGCGGTGATGCAGGTGCTGCAGGCTGCATGGGACGGCGGGTTCAGCGCGTCGAGCTATGGGTTCCGGCCCGCACGCTCGGCTCATCAGGCGGTTGCCGCGGCGCAAGCGTTCATCGCGTCGGGTCATCGCACCGTGGTGGACATCGACCTGGAGAAGTTCTTCGACCGGGTCAACCACGACATCCTGATGGGGCTGGTAGCCAAGCGGGTGTCCGATCCGTGTATCCTTCGTCTGATCCGCGGCTTTCTGACCGCGGGTGTGCTTGAAGGCGGGCTGGTCGGTCCAATCGAAGAGGGAACGCCGCAGGGCGGCCCGCTCTCGCCGCTGCTGTCCAACCTGATGCTGGACGAACTCGACAAGGAACTGGAGCGACGCAACCATCGCTTCGTGCGCTACGCCGACGACTGAAACATCTATGTGCGCAGCGCGCGGGCGGGCGAACGGGTGATGGCAAGTGTCGAACGCTTCCTCGACAGGCGTCTGAAGCTGAAGGTCAACACGCAGAAGAGCGCGGTCGCCCCGCCACACCGGCGCAAGTTCCTCGGCTTCAGCTTCACGAACGAGAAGACGCCAAGGCGTCGGATCGCACCGCAGGCTGTGGCCCGGTTCAGGGAGCGCGTGCGGGTGCTGACGATGCGGACGCGGGGCGCGAGCCTCGCGCAGATAGCCAAGGAGCTGTCGCTCTATCTGAAAGGGTGGCGCGGTTACTTTGGCTTTTGCGAAACCCCGTCGGTGTTGCGCAGACTCGACCAGTGGATCAGGCGAAGGCTGCGATCCATCGTATGGAAACAGTGGAAGCGCGGGCGCACCCGCTTTGCGGAATTGCGGCGCCGTGGTGTCGGTCACGATCTGGCGGCACAAACCGCCGGCAGTCCACACGGCCCATGGCGCATCAGCAACAGCCCTGCGCTCGCCATTGCCCTGCCGAACGCTTTCCTCGCAAGCATCGGCCTCGCTTCCGTTGTGCCCGCCAAGGCCGCATAATCAGCCGAACCGCCCTGTACGGACCCGTACGCAGGGTGGTGTGGGAGGGGCGGAACCGCAAGGTTCCCCCCTATCCCGATTGTTGTCCGAGATGTCCTGCATCGTATTAGTTGCGCAGAATGTTTTAATTGGCTGAAGACAAAATCCTTCACCGAAAGCGAGTTTGAACTTCTCGGAGTTGAACGCGAGAGGGGCAAGCCGGCGTTTGCTATGATGGCTGAGCCGGGGACCCGCAAGTATGTCGGCAGTGCTTTCGTCAGCGTCAACCGTGAGATGCGGGAGCGACTGTGGACGTGCGTCCAGGAACATGCTGGGCCACCGCCCAAAGCTATGCCAAAGCGGCCGGCAACGCAGTGGGTCAAGCCGGGCATTAAAGCCCGCGTAAGCATCTAAGGGGCGAGGAAGACATTCGGCACGCCTCGCTTCAGGACTTTTGGGATGTATCCACGAGGAGGCGATGAAGGCAGACTTGTCCTTCGCATCGACAGAAGCTCAGCGTTCATCCGGGGCTATCACTGGTGCCTTGATGTCCGTCCGATAGGACAATCCGATTTCCGGTTCCTGTATTCTGGAATCTCAACCCAGATGGTGCAGCGATAATATCGCGGATCATACTCGGGGTGATGCTTCCTATAGAAGATAACTGCCGTGTTGACACCATCCAGCACCTCTTCGCGCAGCCGGTGACAATCCGAACGGCGGACATTGTCAACGATACTGTACGATCGCCCGGACCGGCAGATAGGCGTTGGTTTCGAGCCATTCGCGCAGCACGAATTGAATAAGGTCGGATCTGCTGATTTTCATTTCAGCCGCGATGGAATTGAGCGTCCTCCGTCGCGGGCTCCAGCGGCACGCCGGAGACGTTTCGAAGCATCAATGCAGCGCGACGCAGGACGACCCGGAGATCCGCGCGCGACATATCGGCGATGCGGTCGGCGGCGCTTTCAAGCTCTTCTGAAACAGACAGGCGGGTCATTCAGAGGGCCGCATAGTCAGTGGCAGTGATAGCTGCCCGTCTTGTGGTTCGTCATGGTGCACTGCCGGGCTTTCGATTCTTCAGTATGTTGGCCTCGCGCAGCAGTGATGATCGATCCGTTCCTAGCAATTCTATGAGCGTGAGAGCCTGATCCCGGGTGATCCCGGTTTCACGTGCGAGCGCCTGCGCCTGGAGTTCCTTTTGCCGCTCGGGTTCACTTTTTCTATCTTCGCCCATGGTGAGATGTTCCTTGCCACTACGGAACCCAACTTGCGACATAGCGCCTTGTTCCTCTTTGTTCCGAAATTCGTTCATCCGCTCTGTTGTTCGTGTTCAAGCTGGAACTAATGTCCGTTCGGTAGCTTATGCCCAGATGAGCGCACGCGGCATCACCTTCCTGCACAAGTGGATTGCGAACAGCGTTCCTAAAACGGCCCGGCCGGATGTGATTTCAATCAATGAGCTGACGCACAAGCTGTTTGCCGACGCGAAGTCAGTGGGCATCAGGCGTGAAGAGATCGACGAGGAAGTCGACAGTCTCTACCGCACCATCCTTAATGCCATTGTGCATTTCGACCCGGGATTGCCGGAGTAATAGTTTTATCCACGAGCGCCCGCCTGAACCGCGCGCAGGTGAACGCGTATGGCAGGGCAGGGCTTCACTTTGCCGTCGTTGAATTTCTCCAGGCCGGGAGGGAGATGACGCGCCGACATCTGCCGTCGAGCGTTCGCTCGGGACCATAGAGCAGGAGGACAGCTTCTTCGCTCGGCAGTACGCCGGCGGGCCATGTCTTCATCATCGGAATTTCATTCGCCCTGATAGCGTTCCCGATCCGGTATCTCTACCAAGGCCCGCCGAAGCGCTAGGCGCTACCAGCCCTAGGGGAAATGGCCAGCGCTACAGGATTTGCAGCTGAAGGCTCTCCTAAAAAGGGAGCGGAATCCCTAATCGTCTGGACCAGCTCTGATAGGTGGTGGGTCCAAGGTACTCAACCCGATAATCGCCACGAGCAACCAGGGCCAATAGCGGAACGCGTGAGGTATGCTTTTGGCCGCTTTACGCGTCGTCCTTACGTCGAAATACGCGAAAATCCATTTCGCGCCAACGCGTCAACACCTTTTCCTCGAAGCGATCTCTTAGGAAGCGTAGGATAATGAAGGTGCGATCGGGCAGTGCGTAGGACAACTAACAACTGAACAGGCTTTGGAGGTGTGAGCTTTAAAGGGTAAAGGGTGGCCCGGAGCATGAAAGCATCCGCCCTACGGCAATTGTCAGCTTGCTGCCGCCGATCGCGTGAAGACGATCGTGACCTTCGTCCCTTCGCTGGCGCTCGAGGCGACGTTGAACTGTGCCTTGGCGTTCTCGGTCAGCGAGCGCGCGATCAGCGCGCCGAGCTTGCCGGGCTTGGGCCATGTCTCCCCTTCCGGCAGGCCGATTCCGTCGTCCGCAACTATGACCAGGCAGCCGTCGCCATCGGCGATGCTGTGCAGCTTTATCGTCCCGCCTTCACGTCCTTGGAAGGCATGCTTCAGTGCATTTGTGAGCAATTCGTTCACGACCAGTCCCGTTGGCATGGCGACGTTGATCGACACCGGATAGGTATCCACCTTCATGTCGAGGCGGATCCCCTCAACTGCATGCGACCCCATCACCGCGGAGGCGATCTGGCTAAGATAAACGCCGAGATCGACCTCATCCTTCTGCTCGTCTGCCGATAGCGTCTGGTAGAGGATCGCCAGAGCGTCGACGCGGCCGGCGAGCCTCTCAAATCTTTTTTGGTCCGGCTCGGTCGCGTTACGGGTTTCTAGACGGATCAATGCGGTGATCATCTGTAAGTTGTTCTTCACCCGGTGCTGCAGTTCGCGCAGCAGGGTGTCCTTCTCGCGGACGCGCTCCTCCACCAAGCGCGCTTCTTCAGATTCGCCATGGGATGAGACGTCGACCAGAGCCACCAGTCGGAAGCAGTTCGTGCCGTTATCGTCCACGATGATGTTTGAATAAACGTCGAGAAGAGCCGGGTTGTCCCCGACGCGCTCCAGCCGGAAGGTGCCGACGAAATCGATTTCCTCGACCAAGGCCTCGGGCAGAGGCCGGCCCTTCTGCTGGTGGATGCCAATGCCGGAAAGTGCTCCCCAGTTTTGCCGGGTAAGCTCGGCTGCCTTCAGGCCTGACACTTTTTCGAATTCTGGATTAGCATAGACGACGCGCTCCTTTGCGCCTAAGTCCGACACGGCGATAGCGATCGGCACCTGGTCAAGGAATTTTTTGAACTGCTCGCTTTCCAGCGCGGTGGCAAGGTCAGGTGTATCGAGCAATTTCTCAACTGCCTCAGCCTTGTCTGAATCTGATGTCATCTTGGTCGCCTGTGCTTTGCGTGGGCGCCTCAGTCTCAGTCATACACTTCGCTCGACACCGCCAACGCTGGAAGCGGCTGCGCGATATCAGGAGTAGGACGAGCCCGCGTCACGGAGCGGCAGAGCCATGGGCAACACAGGCCGTCTTGCTGAGAGTTCAGTTCAACCTTGCGTCACTTTGCACGGCCACGGCCTTTTTTCCAACAGCGTTGTGCCAAAATCCCGTCCCTGCCAATCGAAATTGACGATCTGCACGTCGCCGGAACTGCCGACAGAATATTTCCACCATCTGCAATGGGCTCACTTGGCAGCGGGGCGCGTGTGTGGCGGCATGCGGTGGCCAAAGGAGCAACCGGATCGGAGGCCAGGCGGCGTCACGATTGGCGGGAGACATCGTTCTCGCAGAGAATTCTTTTAGGTGGAAGGGCTCGTCTCGCCGCCGGCGACTTTGGCGAGCAGCATCCCCAAGGGCAGGCGCGCTCGTTCATGGCTGCGCCGACAAAAATATTCTCAAGAAGCTCGATAGATAGAGACGCCAAGTATCAGAGCATCATGCGATCCCTCGATAGCGAAATGGCTGGCGGAGCGGGAAGTGAATTGAACCAGGGGTTGACCCCACGAAGTCAGAGTGACGTGCAGCGAGACGTCTCAAGGGAACCTTTCCGGCGTTGCGCGCTTGTTGAGCATGCGTTTCACAGCCCCGTGAACGACAAACAAAAAAACGCTGGAACCAAAAGGAAATCCGCCATGGCGAAAGAAAAGACATTGGATGACCTCTTCCTCGATACGCTCAAAGATATCTATTACGCGGAAAAGAAGATCCTGAAGGCACTTCCCAAGATGGCGCGCGCCGCCTCATCGGCCGATCTGAAGGCAGCCTTCGAGAAGCACAAGGACGAAACCGACGGTCATGTCGAGCGCCTGCAGCAGGTTTTCGAGCTCCTTGGCAAGCGGGCACAGGGCAAGACGTGTCCCGCGATCGACGGTGTCATCGAGGAGGGCGAGGAGATTATGGAGGAGTTCAAGGGAACTCCCGCACTGGACGCCGGTCTGATCTCCGCTGCCCAGGCTGTCGAGCACTACGAGATCACCCGCTATGGCACGCTGAAGCGCTGGGCCGAGGTCTTGGGCATGAGCGACGCCGCCAAGCTGCTCGAACAGACGCTCGGCGAAGAGTCTATGACAGACGAGGCGCTCACCGGATTGGCGGACGCCTCGGCCAACGAAATGGCCAAGGCCGCCTGATCACACACCAGCCACCCCAACTGTGTTGGGGTTGCTGTTTTACTTCCAACATCCGTCTTTCGATATGAGACAATCATGGGTCGTGGCATTCTACTCTGGCTGCTCGGAGTTCCTATTCCGATCATCATCCTTCTCGCGCTGTTCATGCGGTAGGAGGAATCCATGGCATCAACCATCCTGGCGACCGACGTCGCCGCGCCGGTCGAGTCCTCGTCATCCGCAGTCAACTGGGGACCGATCATCGCCGGCGCCTTCGCTGCCTCGACCCTGACGTTCATCCTGATGCTTCTCGGGTCCGGCCTCGGGCTCACGATGGTGTCTCCATGGTCCAACGAAAGCGCCAGCGTCACCACCTTCGCTGTGTCCACTGCAATCTGGCTGGTCATCGTGCAATGGTTGTCATCCGGGCTCGGGGGTTACCTGACCGGGCGCCTTCGCACCAAATGGGTCGGCATTCATACGGACGAGACGTTCTTCCGGGATACCGCGCACGGATTCATGGCCTGGGCGCTGGCGACGCTTCTGGTCGTGTTCGTGCTCGGTTCGGCGCTGTCCGCGGCAATCGGCACCGGCGTCAAGGCGGCCTCGACAGTGGCCTCGGGAGCAGCAATGGGTGCCTCGGCAGGGGCGACCGCAAACGCCGGGAACGACGGAGGCAGCGACGCGACTTCGTATTTCGTCGATGCGCTGTTCCGCCCGACCGATCCTTCCAGGCTGGCGGCGCCGGGCGCGGAGGGCGATGCGACAGCAGCCGCACAAGCCTCCCGCATCCTCATTACGAGTGCGGCGGCCGGCGAAGTCTCGGCCGACGACAAGACTTATCTGGGCCAACTCGTGGCCGCTCGCACTGGCGTGTCGCAAGCGGATGCTACTGCCCGGGTTGATGCGGTGCTTGCTCAGGTCGAGGCGGCCAAAGTCCAAGCACAGGAAGCAGCCGACACAGCTAGAAAAGCCGGCGCCAGCTTCGCGCTGGTTGGCGCGCTTTCTCTCATCATCGGTGCGTTCATCGCCAGCGCAGCACCAGCGTTAGGCGGCAAGCAGCGCGACGACGAAGAAGACGCGCTCTATCTCACAGCTAGTCGAAGCTGAAGACGTCTACTCCCGGCCGACCGAGAGGGTCGGCCGGACTCCATCTCCCGCCACGCTCTCTTGTTATTGTGCAGTGCAGCAACGATATTGCTACCCACGCGTGCACAGATTGCCGTCCATTCCGGGCGTCACAACAGGGACGGCTCCATTGCGAAAAATCTCTGATACCATCGCCCGCCTTGCCGCGCTGCAGGCGCGACATGCCGCGCATACCGCCGACCTCGGCGCGTCGGACCATCTCCAGACTCTGGCCGACTTCGGTACCAATCCTGGCGGGTTGGAAGCGAAGTTCTACATTCCCAATGACCTATCCAAGGGCACCCCGCTCGTCGTCGTGCTGCATGGCTGCACACAGAACGCGGCCGGCTATAACCATCATTCCGGCTGGTCCCCACTCGCCGACGAGGCTGGCTTCGCGCTGCTCTTTCCCGAACAGCAACGCGGCAACAATCCGAACCTCTGTTTCAACTGGTTTCAGCCTGGCGACACCAAGCGTGGCTCGGGCGAGGCG
>NZ_SUEO01000187.1 GCF_004962925.1 Mesorhizobium sp.
GCATGCACCGACGGCGGCAGGCAGCCCAGAATGCCCTCGGCGACGCTCTTCAGCGCGAGGTCGCCGGCGGCGTGGCCGGCGAAGTCGTTCAAGGCCTTGAAGTAGTCGAGATCGACGTAGAAGACCGCGAGCGGGCGGGCCGTTGCGATGTGACGGGCCAGCAGCCGGTCGAATGCGGCGCGGTTCAAAAGGCCGGTCAGCGCGTCGTGATCGGCCGCGTGGGCAAGCTCCTGCTCGCGTTGCTTCGCCTCGGTGATGTCGCGCACCGTGCCCAGGATCTGGCCCGACGATTGAGCGTCGGCGATGAACCGTATCAGCGATTCGATATGTCGGACCTCGCCGTCCCGCTTGATGATGCGGTATTGGACGGCAACGACCTTCTGGGTTTGCAGCGGCACCTTATGCGCCCGCTCGGCGTATTCCCTGTCGTCCGGATGCAGATAGCTGTGCCAGAGGTCGCTCGACACCTCGTCGGTGTCGGCGACAAGCCCGAAGATTTCCCTGGTGCGCTCGTCCCAATAGCTTTTGCGTGCGGCGAGATCGTGATGCCAGATGCCGGTGCCGCTGGCGGCCAATGCCAGGCGAAAGCGCACATTCACCTGTTCAAGCTCGTGTTCCGCTTGCTTCTGTTTGGTGATGTCGGTCTGGACGCCCATCAGCCGGACCGGCCGGCCTTCGGCATCGCGCTCGACCACCCCGCCGCGATCGAGAACCCATACCCAGTGGCCGGATTTGTGCTTCAGCCTGAGCTCGGTCTCAATCAAATCGGTCTGGCCGGCAATGTGACGTTCGCCGCTGGCCACCGCCCGCTCGCGATCGTCGGGATGCGTCAGCTGCAGCCAGAGATCGCTTGTCTCGACAAGCTCATCCTCGCCATAGCCCAGCATCTGCGACCACATTGCCGAGTAGAAACAGTCGCCGCTCGCGAGATCCCAGTCCCAGACGCCAAGATGCGCGCGTTCGAGCGCCAGCTCCCAGAACTCTCCGTTGCGTTTCTTCTTGTCGGCCATGCCCTGGACTTCGCCCGCCCCGTCGCGGCCATTGTGCGGCAAAACCAGAGAAGAAACTGTTACCGGTTGGGTCAAAGGCCGGAATCCGCAGGAATAGCCGCGGCGGGCAGCTACTTCTGCGATATGGGTCGATTGCCCTGACTCGGCGCCCGCATCATGCCGGCGGCGCTGCTGGCTGCCCTGGGGCAGGCGATGGCCGCACCGGCATTGCTCTGAGGGCTGACTAATCCGCGCGGTTAAGGCTCGCCGCGTCGATCGAGTCGTCTTCCAGCAGATGGCGCAGCAATTTCGGGTCCGCCTCGATGGAAAATGACTGCACATTGGGAAAGAACACCAGCCGGCTTGGCTTCGACTTTGACGCCTTGCAGGCGCGATCGACGACGTTGCGCAACATCTGTTCGCTCTCGGCGGCTGGCAACGGCTTGGACCCGGCCGGCGACCCGACCACGACCACCGCCTGGATCGGACCGCTGTTCACCGTCGCCTGGTCGAGCGCCTGCTTCAGCCGCGGGTCGATCTTGTCGATGTCCATCACACACCGCTACAGCTTGGATTTGGCGACCATCGCGTCCGGTACGCCCTTGTTCCCCCTTAATGTGCTTATTCCACTGGGCCGCTTGCAAGAGGCAATGATCGCTTTTTGGATTTGCGCGCCGGTCGCCTCGGGCCGAAACTGCTTGAGCAATGCTGCGAGCCCGGCAATGTGTGGTGCCGCCATCGAAGTGCCGGAGAGCTTCTTGAGCCCGCCGCCAGGCGCCGAGGACCAGATGCCGGCGCCCGGTGCAATCAGCGTCGGCACGATCCGTCTCGGCGTCTCGGCGAATTGCTGGCTGGAGGAATTGAACCAGATCTGGTCGGCCTCGTCGGTGGCACCGGCCGACAGCGATTCCGGCAGATTGCCTGGCGTGCGGCTGGTCTCCGCCCCTTCATTGCCGATGGCGACGATCGGCAGGATGTCACGGTCACGCAATTGCTTGACCAGCGCCGCTACCAGCGGATCGAATCTACGCACACCCAGCGAAAGGCTGATGATCATGACCCCCTGGCCGACACACCAGTTCAGCCCCGCAATCATGCGCGCCGGGATATCGCCGCCCTCGATGACCGTTCCCGCCGCAAGCCGCGCCCCCGGCGCGACGCCGAAGGTGACATTCCCGAACGGCTGGCCGACCAGCAGGCCGGCCGTGTGCGTGCCATGAAAGCCGGTATCGACCATCGCTGTCGTGACATTGAGTTGCTGGCCGAGTTCGTCGAACACCGAAGAGGCATCGATGGCGTCGGCAAGTGCCGGATGGGTGCTGTCGATGCCGGTATCGAGATGGCCGATCAGAACGCCGTCCCCCGTCAGCCCGGCATCCCATAGTTTCGGGATGCCCAGTCGTTTGAGCGCCCAGGAGACGCCTTCCGGCGGCCCGGCAAGCGCTGCCTCCTCGTCTTCGAACGGACGGATCAGGCTCATTTCCGGCGGACTGAAAAGCTCCGCCACCTCGTCCTTCTTGTTACGCAACTCCGCCAGGCCCGCGCGATCGACCGTCCCCATCATCATGCCGAGATAAGGGAAGTAGCGAACTCCAGCGTTTTCGGGGACAGCCTCGGCGTGCTCGTCGCGCACGTAGTCCGGCCGGCCGCGGCGCATCGGGCCATCCGCGGCGATGCGCGATCGTATCGTGGGCTCGCTGCTGCTGGCAAGTTCGCGCGCCATTTGCGACATGCGCGAATTCTTGAACGGACGAAAGCAGGACGCGATCGACTGCGCCACTTCCTGCTGCATTGAAATCGTCTCGGTCAACGCCACGGTAATCCGCCCATCGACTTTGTGCCGTTTGGTCGGCTTGAGCACCACGACCACGCGCGTATGCCCCGAAGCCTCCAATTCGTCCTCGATCGGCATCGCTCAATCTCCGAAGTAATCCGACCAGCTCATCCGCACCATGCCCGCCGGCGGCGGTGCATTGTCCGGGGCAATGACCGCGGCGGGGCCAGCCGTCTCGAACGGCGGCCGCGCCCTCGTCTTCCAGTCCTCATCGAAGACCCCGGCGAAATACTGCGCGACGTCACGATCCTCGATGATCAGGCCAGCATCACGGTTGCGCAGGAACCCGTCGCCCGACCAGTTTTGGCTGCTGACCAACACCTCGGTGCCGTCGCGCACGATGCCCTTGTTGTGGATTTTCGACTGCACCTTGAAGACAGCTTCGTTAAAGCCGTTCTGCGCCAGCAGGCGAATGGCATCGTCGGCCCCTGAACCGACGATGATCCGCAGCGTGAAATCGTCCTTCCAGGACAGCTTGCCGATGTCGTCGAGCAGCGCCTTGAAATCCTCATCCTCGGCGCGCTCCGAATAGTTGATGTAGGAATACTGGAGATCGAGGCTCTTTTGCGCACCGCGGATCCATTCGCTGATGCGCTGCGCATAATTGTCGGGAGACAGGAGCGGCCGCACGCGCGCCGACTGCCCGGACAGGATCTTTTCCGGCGCGACCGGATCGGCAGCGGCAAGTGCGGCATCGCCAAGCAGATCGCCAAGCGGCACGAACAGGTCTGGAACGGCCGGCCTCTCCTCCGCCGCCAGAGCCGCATCGCTTTCGGATTCCTTCTTGTCATGCGCGATGTAGCGCTCGAACAATCTCGCGAGCGCTGCATCCTCGACGACGACATGCCACTCGCGGTTGCCCTTGCTGAACCAGCCGCCGGCCGGATGGCCGATCGGGTCGATATTGGGCTGGCTGTTGGGTGACCAGTTGCCGCTCGACAGCCAGAAACGCTTATGATCCTGCACCGCCACTTTCGGGTGATAGGCCGATGGGTAGCGCCTGCTCTTGGCGCACCGGATGACCTCGGCGTCGTAGAGGTCCCCGAGCTTCTGCTCCAGCCGCTCCTGAATGTCGCGTTCGGTGTCCTTGATGCCGTCATCGAGCGTCAGTTCCACCTTCACATCATTGGCGCGCACGACCTCGATCAGCGTGTTCGAAATATAGTCGGCCGAGAAATCATACATGGCGACGTTGAGCGTGTTGCGGGTTCCGCCCAGGAAATCCCTGAGCACGGTCCAGCCCTGATCCGGCCCGACCGCGCACAGGATCGGCTTCGAGATCTCGAAACTCGCATCGATGGGGTCGTCGGGCAGGCCCTCATAAGGGATCACCGCCGCGGCCGCGGTTTCGATCTCCTGCTGCAGCGCCCGCAGGCCCGGATTGAGCTCGATCTGTTTCCAGGGATCGGCCTGCATCACATCGAGCCGCACGCCTTCGACCTCGTTGGGCGCGAAGTCTTCCGGCAGGAGCCGGGCCCTGGGCAGCTTGCTGGCAACATAGAGGATGATCGCCGGTTCGCGCAGCAGCTTTCCCTGAACGATGGGGAAACCGGGCTCGGCGCCCAAAGCATTGGGAATCGACAGCAAAAGCTCACGATTGCGATCGATGACCGCCTGGACGCGGTGTCGATCTACTTGGCTTAATTTACGCATGGACGCCCCCCGGCAAGCTTTTATATCTACTTTGAACCCGTCATTTCCAACCTGGCAAACATTCCTCAAAGTAAATTGTGCGACGATGTCGAACGGTCGTCAACAGGCAAACGTCCCTGTCCCTGGCCGCAGAACAGACAGATCTTTGTGTGCAGGGCCAAAACAAACTCAATTGTCGTTCAATTTCCGCCGACAGATAAAAGCCGGCTTGCGATGATTTTTGCTTGGCGGCAAACCTGGATAGAGTCCGGCTGCGAGTGTCGACGCCCACGTCGACACTCGCTTGGACAGCCGGTTCCGTCGCTTTCCTTCCCGCCCCTTGTAACTGGAATCGACAGCACTCCATGCGCTCAAGATCGCCAAGGCACCGCCTGGCTCACGCCTTGGCCTTGAAGCGCGCCGCCTCTTCCGAACCGCTTGTGGCGTTGCCTGCGCTATAGGAATGCGCGCCGGCGCCGGCCAGCTTGCCGCCATCGACGATTAGGTACTCCTCGCGGATCGGCCGACTTTCGAACCAGCACTCCAGGATTTCGCGCGTGCCTGCGGCGTAGCGCGCCTGGGCCGAGAGCGACGACCCCGAAATATGCGGCGTCATGCCGTGATGCGGCATCGATCGCCACGGATGGTCCTTGGGGGCCGGCTGCGGGAACCAGACGTCGCCGGCATAACCCGCGAGCTGGCCGCTCTCGAGCGCACGGGCGACGGCGTCGCGACTGCAGATTTTGCCGCGTGCCGTGTTCACCAGGTAGGCGCCGCGTTTCATCCTGGCGATCATCGCCTCGTCGAACAGGTTCTCGGTCTCCGGATGCAGGGGGGCATTGATCGTCACCACATCGCAAATACCGACCATGGCCGCGGCGTCCGGGTGGAAGGTGACGCCAAGGTCCTTCTCGACAGCCTCGGGCAGGCGGTGGCGGTCGGTGTAGTGCAATGTGACGTCGAACGGCCGCAGCCGGCGCAGCACCGCGCTGCCGATCCGGCCGGCGCCGACGGTTCCGATCTGCATCCCCTCGACATCGTAGGAACGCGCCACACAGTCGGCGATATTCCAGCCGCCCTTGATGACCCACTCGTAGGAGGGGATATAGTTTCGCACGAGCGCCAGGATCATCATCACCACATGCTCGGACACGCTGATCGAGTTGCAGTAGGTCACCTCGGCGACGGTGATGCCGCGGTCCATCGCGGCCTGCAGATCGACATGGTCGGATCCGATGCCGGCGGTGATCGCGAGCTTCAGTTGGTTTGCCTTGGCTATTCGCTCTTTGGTCAGATATGCCGGCCAGAACGGCTGTGAGATGACGATTTCGGCATCACCGAGCTCGCGTTCGAACACGCTGTCGGGACCGTCCTTGTCCGAGGTCACGACCAGGCTGTGCCCGGCGCTTTCGAGAAATGACCTCAGGCCGAGTTCGCCCGACACGCTGCCGAGCAGAACCCCAGGTTCGAAGTCGATGGCCTTCGGCGTGGGAAGCGTCTGGCCGCCGGGATAGCGGTCGAGCTTCGGCAGCCCATCCCGCGCATAATTTGACGGGTAGCCGTCAACGGGATCGTCATAGAGGACGCAAACGACCTTTGCCATTTTGATCTCCCTTCGTCAGACAACGAGGAAGACGCTCGATTGTTAAGGCTGCCCGCCAAAACGAACGGGCGGCCGCTCTGGTTTGTCGGAGGCCAGCAACTCCTGGCGCTTCCTCGGAAAGTTGCGCGCTATTGCGAACTAGATGGAGGAGCCGGACGTGGTTTCAAGGCCAGCGGCAGGCCGAACGGCCAGGCGGCAGTGGCGCCGCCCGGCCTGATCGCCTACTGGCTTGGGGCGACCGTCGGATCGCATGACACGTTCGGGTTCATGTCGGCGAAAGTGCCGGTCGGGTTGCCCTTCCAGGCCCAGACATGCAGTTCGTAGAAAGCACCTAGGCCGTAGCGATTGGGCGCGCTGTTGAAGTTGAACAAATGTCCATCCAGCGACGCCGGGCCTTTCGAGGTGATGTACTCGACCGCCACCAGCTTCAGCATCCCGTCGGCCGTCGGTTCGTACATGACGGCTTCAGGACGGGCGAGATCGATCTTGTCGTCCTTCAGGTATTCGGCGTTGACGTAGTGGATGCCCATGGCGCCGCCGGTGATGCCGCTGGCGCAGGGAATGGGCGAATAGCCCTCGGCGGTGGCGACCGAAACATCGAGAAAACGGCTGTCGGCGGCACGCACCTTGTCGGCCAGCGGATTGGCGCCGGGCACAGATGCTGCGTCGTGCTGATGCGCCTGCGCGAATGCAGTGCAGACGGACAGGACGGCGCCGGCCATGAGAAGCTTATTGCAAAAGTAGATTGTCATGTTTCATTTCCGTTCTTGTGATCGAAGCACAGAGCCCGGCCTGGATTTGGCCGGAAAAAAACCTGCGACTTATTCTTGTTGGTTGTTCCGGAATTCGACGCATCGAATGCCGGCAAAGCTCGTTGTCCCGCAAAGCTCGTCACCCCTTGGGCAGATAGGAAATCGTGCCAGCCAGATCGGTGTTGTCGATCAGCTGGAAACGGCTGTCGCTGCCGCCCTGACGGGCCGAAACGAAGGGAGCGTAGGCAGGATCGTTGGTGAAGGCGCGAGCCGTCGCCTCGGACGGGAACGCCATCAGGGCGATCAAGGTCGTGTCGAGTGGTTTGCCTTCAAGCGTCTTCACATTGCCGCTGCGCGACAGATATCTGCCGCCATGCTTGTGGACGAGGTCGTGTACCGAAGCGGCGTAGGCTGGCATCCACTGCGGGTCCTTCACCTTGATGTCGGCAATAACGTATACGGTCATGGGTCATGTCTCCTGGTTGCAGCGCAGGGCTATCCCGTGCACCGGCCAAGGGCTCGCATGGCAGGGCCTGCGCCAACCAGTCCGCGAACTGTACTGGGCCGGTACAGTTTCTGTACTCGCCGCGCTGGCAGGGAAGGCCTATGGTCCGGACCTAGTTGGAGGGAGAGGCTAAAATCATGACCCAGTCCGGATACAAACAGTTCTGCCCGCTATCGATGGCCGCCGAGGTGCTGTGCACCCGCTGGACCATGGTGCTGCTTCGCGAGCTGGTGGCGGGATCGACCCGCTTCAACGACCTGCGCCGCGGCGTCCCCAAGATGTCGCCGACCCTTCTGTCGCAACGGCTCAAGGAGCTCGAGCTGGCTGGGATCGTCGAGCGCAAGGAGGTGCGCGGCGAGAAGGGCATCTTCGAATACCAGATGACTGAGGCGGGCAGAGATTTGCGTTCGGTCGTCGAGGCGATGGGTTTCTGGGGGCAGAAATGGGTCGAGTCCCGGCTATCCCTGAAGAACCTCGATCCGTCGCTGCTGATGTGGGATATGCGGCGCAATTTGAACCCCTCCCCGCTGCCAGACGGGCGAACAGTGATACAATTTCTGTATCAGGAGCTACCGGCGTCCAAGCGGTCGTGGTGGCTGATCGTCGAAAAGCATGGCGAGGTCGACCTGTGCTGGTACGATCCGGGGTTCGATGTCGACCTCTACGTCTCGACCGACCTGCACACGATGACCGAAATCTGGATGGGGCTGATCACGGTCGAGCGGGCCGGAGCGAAGGTCGCCTTGACGGGCAATCAGGACATCGCAAGGAAGATGCAGGTCTGGCTGGGGCTCAGCCCCTTTGCGATCGAACCGAAGCGAGCGGCCTGACGGCGGCGATTGCTCCCCCATGCCCGAGCGGTGTCGGCCGGTTCGTCGGACGGGCGCCTGGTTGCCCATACCCCGGCACAAGCTTTAGTTCCTTCCTTGCGGGTGGATCGTTTCGCCGCGCTTCAGCATCTCGACGAAGGCGGCGATCTTCTTCTTGCGCCCGGCTTCGGTCTTCATGTTGTGGATGCGGAAGGCGAGCGCGAAACGGTTCTGTGCGCTGAGCGTTGCCAGCATCGCCCTGGCCTTGGGCTCGGCGTCTATTGCCGCCTGGAGATCCCCGGGGATTTTCATGTCCTTGCCGCTTCCATAGGCACGCGCCCAGCGCCCGTCGGCCCTCGCCGCCTCGACCTGTCTCAGCCCATGCTCGGTCATCCGGCCGGCCTCGATCAGCCGGGTGACGTTGTCGACGTTGATCTGGCTCCAGATGCTCTTCCTGCCGCGCGGCGTGTAGCGCTGCAAATAGCTCTTGTCGTCGAGCCCCTTGCGAACGGCGTCGATCCAGCCCCAGCACAGCACGACGTCGATGGCCTCCTTGGGGGTGATCGACTGCAACCCCGAACCGACCTTGTGGGTCTTGATCCAGACTTCTGTCTCGGTGTCGTGGTGCTTGCCGAGCCATGTGTAGAAGCTTTCGGCATCGCTGAACTCGCGCACCTTGGCAGGATCGACCTTGACCGGCGCCATCAGCCTGCCCGCCTTTTAGAGGTCGTCATCAGTTTCCTCCTTGCTGCCCCGCCTTCATCTGATGAAGCAGCAACGGAGCCACCGTTGCAAGGCTGGCGGGACAGCGAAGCTGCCAATCTCCCCCCGTGTGGGGGAGATCGGCAGCTTCATCGACGGCTCAAGATACCGCCCGCTAATCCCCAGGAATCGTGAACACCTCGTCGGCGCGGCCGTAGCCGCCATCGGCGACCTCCTCGATCAGCACCATCGTGTAGGGGCGCACGCCTTCGCCGAACAGCTCGACGAACAAAGCGGTGGTCTTGTGAACGAGGTCTTCCTTCTGCCCGGCGGACAGAGCGCGCTCAGGCACCTTGAAATTCGCGAACGGCATGATGTCGATTCCTTGTGTTTGTTGCGGAAAAAATCAGACTGTGCCGCCGTTGGCGCGCAGCACCTGGCCGTTGACCCAGCCGCCGTCCGGTCCGGCGAGAAACGACACCACGCCGGCGATGTCGGCGGGCTGGCCGAGCCGCCCGAGCGGAATCAGCTTGGTGATTGTCTCGACCAGCGCCTCGGACTTGCCGTCGAGGAACAGCTCGGTCGCCACCGGCCCCGGCGCCACGACATTGACGGTGATGCCGCGCGGTCCGAGCTCCTTGGCCAGCACATGCGTCATCGCCTCGACGCCGGCTTTGGTCGCGGCGTAGACGCCATAGCTCGGCTGGTAGAGCCCAACGACGCTGGACGAGAAGCTGACGATGCGGCCGCCGTCGCGGAGCCGTCTTGCACCCTCGCGCATGCCGCGAAACACGCCGCCGAGGTTCACCGCGATCTGTCGGTCGAAATCCGCGTCGTCCATCTCAGCGAGCGGCGCAAGCTTCATGATGCCGGCATTGTTGACCAGCACGTCGAGACCGCCGAAGGCCTGCTCGGCGGCGTCGAACAAACGCACCACGCCCTTGGGATCGCCGACATCGGCCTGGACGGCGATCGCCGTACCGCCTTCAGTCTCGATCTCGCGCACCACGCTTTCGACGGCTTCAGCGCCTCTGGCGTAATTCACGACGACCGAAAAGCCGTCACGTGCCAGCCTTCTGGCGATTTCAGCGCCAATTCCCTTCGAGGCGCCAGTCACCAGCGCCGCCCTTCCATTCTGCATAGCCATGTCAGATCTCCAATTCTTGTGGACTGAAGGTAGGTGACAAACTCGCAGGGATAATGGCTCGGGGCTTGCCAACACCATTCGGATATGGCGAACAATGGCGATGGACAGTCTCGACCGGATGCGCCTTCTCACCCGCGTGATCGAGCGCGGCAGCTTCACCGCGGCGGCCGCCGATCTCTCGATGTCGCGATCGACCGCCACCGAGGCGATCAAGGAGCTGGAGGCGCGGCTAGGGGTCAGGCTGCTCGAACGCACCACGCGTCACGTCACCCCTACCCTCGACGGCCAGGCCTATTACCAGCGCTGCCTTGCCATTCTGTCCGATGTAGAGGATGCCGAGGCCGGCTTCCAGGCGGCGCAGCCGCAGGGCCTCTTGAGGATCGACGTGCACGGTTTCATGGCCCGCCATTTCATCCTGCCACGGCTCTCCGAATTCCTCGACCGCTACCCCAAGATCGACCTGCATATCGGCGATGGTGACCGGCTGGTCGACCTGGTGCGCGAAGGCGTCGACTGCGTGCTGCGCTCCGGCGAACAGACCGACAGCGGGATGATCGTGCGGAGAGTGGCGACGCTGCGCGAAGTCACCTGCGCCAGCCCCGCCTACCTGGAGAGGCACGGCGTGCCGGCCACGCCCGACGATCTCGGCGGCCATGCGATGGTCGGCTTCCGCTCGTCGCGGACCGGCGAGGTGCTGCCGCTCGAATTCATGGTTGCGGACGAGCTGCGCACCGTCACGCTGCCGAGCCGGGTGACGGTCAACGGCTCCGACACGATGGCGGAGCTCGCTCGCCTCGGCTTCGGCCTTGTGCAAGCGCCGCACTACCGCTTCGCCGGCGATTTCGCGCGCGGCACGCTGGTCGAGGTGCTGCCGGACTATCCGCCGTCGCCGACGCCGCTGTCGGCACTTTATCCGCAAAACCGCCAGCTCGCGCCGCGCGTGCGGGTGTTCATCGACTGGGTGATCGGGATTTTTGGCGAGGATGGGAAATCGGGCCGGGCGTGATCGTGACGGGGCCGCCGGCTACTTTTGCCCAGGGGCCGCGTTCCTTCGCGCCCCCCTCTGTCCCGCGGCGCCCATGGCGGTTCTTCCCACCGTGATGTAGTAACTCTCTAGCAGAACCAGCCATGGCGGACACGGCGGGCTTCAACTGGGGGGTATGTTGCCATGCGAGCGATGCTGTTCGGCCTGATGCTGCTGCTGCCGAACATGGCCATGGCGGAACCGATCGAAACCCAGAAGATCATCACCGCGCTAACCGGCGACTGGAACGGCGACGGCGCCGTCGATCTGGTGATGATCGTCGAGACCAAGCCCGGCTCCCCGATGGATATGTATTTCTTCCTCAGGGACCGCGAGGCCAATTTTCTCAAACCTGCCGGCATCGTGCGTGAGCAGATCTACGGGGAGTGGAACGATTATGACCGGCCGGGCTACGGGGCTTCCGACACCGAGCCGGAGCTGACCGCGCTGCCCAACGGCTCGATCAAACTGTATCTGCCGGCAATGCCGGTCGGCAGCAAACGAACCAATGAGACCCTGACGATCGCCTGGCGCGACGGCGCCTTCATCGTCGCCGGCTTTGCCTATGACTATGACGACTATCTTGAGGACAACGTCGCAAGCGACTGCGACTACAACGTTTTGACCGGCAAGGGCAAAAGCAGCAAGATGCAGCCCGATGGCACCACAAAGCAGAAGACCGTGGCGGTGGAAGGCAAGGTCATTGCCTTTTCGGAGTGGAACCCCGGAACAGGCTTCAGCGCCTGCGGCGAGTGAGGCACGCCACACCATCGGATTTTCCGATAGCACCATCGGTTTCTTCCGTTTCCGCTTCGAGCCCAGACCTGCGACTTCCCTGACGAAGTAATCATCTGTGGAAGCGAAGGATGGCGGATATGGCAAACAGGAAAGTTCTTGTCGTCGGCGGCAGTTCGGGGATGGGTCTGGCACTGGCAAGGCGGTGTCTCGATTCCGGCGCCGAGGTCATAATTGCCGGGCGCAACGAGGACAGGCTGAAGCGCGCCCGCGAGCAACTCGGCAACCCTGCCACACTGGACACGGTCGCGGTCGACATCGCCCGCGAGGACCAGGTCGCCGCTCTGTTCAGTCGGATCGGCCGGCTCGACCATATCGTCAGCACCGCAGCCGATATCGAAGGCGCCTATCAGCTGTTGCCGGCGCTCGAGCTGAA
Source organism: Mesorhizobium sp. (assembly GCF_004962925.1). Lineage (GTDB taxonomy): Bacteria > Pseudomonadota > Alphaproteobacteria > Rhizobiales > Rhizobiaceae > Mesorhizobium. The sequence continues at coordinate 12,169 of NZ_SUEO01000187.1, forward strand.
GGCGGCGCAGAGGGTCGTTGAAAGCAAAATCTACGGGCCGCTGTTGCTGGCCAAATACGGCGCGCCCATGCTCTCAGCCACGGGCTCGATCACCTTCACATCCGGCATCGCAGCCTACCGGCCGGCGGCGCGAGGCTCGGTCGTCGCCGCCGTCAATGCGGCGCTGGAGGGGCTCGTGCGGGCGCTCGCCATCGAGCTGGCGCCCATCCGCGTCAATGCGGTCTCGCCCGGCTGGGTCGACACGCCGATCTGGAGTTTCGTTGCCGGCGACAAGAAGGACGACACGCTGAATGCGAT
>NZ_SUEO01000188.1 GCF_004962925.1 Mesorhizobium sp.
GTCAAGGAAGGCGGCAGGCTGACCGGCTTAGGAAAGCTCGGCAGCGTCACGGTCGCCGATGGTGGCAAAGCCGATCCAATGAAAACCAGGTAATCAGGAAGGGAAATCGATGAAAACCGCGATACTGACCGCTGCCGTGGTTCTGGCCATGCCGACTTTCGCCTTTGCCCAGGACAAGTGCTACGCCGCCGCCAAGGATCAGGCCTCTTTGAACGCGTGCGCCGATGCCGCGTTCAAGAAATCCGACAAGAAGCTCAATGAGCTTTACCAACAGATCGAAGCCCGCCTGAAGGGTGACGCGGATACCAAGAAGCTTCTCGTCCAGGCACAGCGGGAATGGGACAAATTTCGCGATGCGGAGTGCCGTTTCCAGACTGCGGGAGCGGCCGGCGGCAGCGTGATGCCCATGCTCGCCGCGCAGTGCATGGACAGCCTGGCGCAATCCCGGGTCAAAGCCTTCGAGGGTTACCTGAAATGCGGCAAGCAGGGCGATCCGATGAGTTGTCCCGTTCCGGCCGCGAATTGACACGTCGGTGCCGGGATGAAGACCTTCATCGTATCTGGAGCGCACTTGATAGCCGGGCTCTTGCTGGCGGCAATCGTTACAGCAGCAAGTGCCGCTGAGATCCGCGACGGGGACTATTACATCGTCGCGAAGCATTCCTACAAAGCGCTCACCGCCTTTGAAGGCAAGCATGGCGAGATCGTGCTTGGTCAGTCCGCTCGCAAATCCAAGGATGGTCCCGCGCAGCTCTGGACCATCACCAGGGCGACCGGGGAAACGAACGATGCAACCTATCAGATCCGGTCTCGACGATACGAAACGTATCTTGCCGGGGGCGACGAAGACGAAAACGGGAATACGAGTGTCGTCCTCGAGGATGAGCAGTCCGCTGGAGGGTGGCGCTTCAAGCCGCATCTGAACGGCTATGGCATCGAGCTGGATGACAGCGGCACGACGCTCAACGTCAGGGCCAATGAACGTGCGGACGATGCTCAGATCATCGTCTATGACGCCAGTCTGGATGATAATGCCCAGTGGTTGCTTTATCCGGCCGGCAATGGCGACAGACCGGCAGCGGCGTCGGCAGCGGTGTCGGAATTCGACAATCTGAACAAACGCTATCGCCTCGCTCCGATGCCTGCAGCCACACCCGAGGCCAATAGGCTGAGACGCACGAAGCTGATGGACGATCAGCCAAGCGGTGTGTTCGTGAAAAAGGGAGAGGCAGTATCGGTTACGGCCGAAGGCCTGCCGCCTTCCCCCGACGGCTTGATGATCATGATCGGCCCGATGAACAGCTTCTATGACGAAAGACCCCAGGATGACCCGCAATTGGTCATTGCCAAGGAAGGGCGCACCGATTTCACGGCGAAGCGCGACGGGCTGATCTATTTCCGCTACGCCTACAGCGGCTTCAGTGCGGCTCTGCCTCCGATCGACGTGGCAATCGTGCGCGGCGGCAGTTCGATCCCCCTCTACGTCAAGGGAAAAACAAGCTTCGAAGACTGGCGTAAAATGCTCACCGACATGCCCGGTGCGCCATTCGTCGAGATGATAAGCGAGCGTGTTGCCATTACCGCGACCCGCAAAGTCTATATGAGGGCGCCTCAGGACGACCCTGCGGAAATTCTCGACACCGTCGAGCAAATTCTAGGCTGGTACGATGCGCTATCCGGTCTCGACGGTTCCTCCAAACTTCATCGGGCATCCCGTTTGCGCATGCACTATCAGCAGGACACGGTGACACCGGCGAAGGTCTTCGACGACGGCATATACATGTACGCAGGCAACTATTTTATGGGTGTCCCCGGCAGCAACATGGGTGATTTGCTGAACGTGAAGAAGCTGCGGCAAGCGTGGTCGATCTGGCATGAAACCGGCCATATGTACCAGCAGGAAGATTGGACCTGGGGCGAGATTGTAGAAACTACGGTCAATATCTATTCGCTCAATGCCCAGGCACATTTTGGCGATCCGTCCCGCTTGAAAGAGCGCGACGACTCTACCGGCAAGACGCCGCTGGATCTGGCGGCGAGATATCTGGCGCGGAAGACGCGCGATTTCGACAATGAAAAACAGATGCGTGCCAGCGCGGATGACGACGATGAGCTTTGGGTGCGGCTGGTCATGTTTGATCAATTGCGCCGGGGTCTCGGCGAGGACTTCTATCCGAAGCTTCACCGATATTATCGCGAGCATCCACTGGATGATTCCAATAAGCAGGATGCGGTCAAGGTACAAACCTTCATCCTGCGTGCCAGTACGGTCGCAAATCAGGACCTGACCCGGTTCTTTTCCGATTGGGGGCTGCACATAGAGCAGGAAACCGCCGACAGATTGAAGCGTTTGAATCTGCCTCCAGCAGATCCTCAACTGTCGCGCGTCGGTCTGAGAGATTAACCGCCAGAAACCCTGAAAGCATCATGATCCGGCTCGTTTTTCTTCTGCTTGGTGTGCGTGCGCTGAAACCAGTCTGGCGGTTGCTGACTGTGGCCGGCATCGTCTGGATACTCCTGGGCGTTGCCATCCTGTATGACCTGAGCGATGGCGTCCTTTCCGTTGTTCTGGATGCGCTCGCTATATTCCTCGCGGTCGAGGGGCTGGTCGAGATTGCCGCAGCCATATCGGTCGGGCTTCGCCAGCACTGGATCGATGCCCTACGCGGCGTTGCCTTCCTGGTTGCAGCACTTCTGGTCTTCAATGATCCTTGGGACAACAATATCGGTGCGGCGATCGTTTTTGGCGCGGCCTTCCTGGTTGACGGGCTCTTCCGGATCGCGGCTGCCTTTGTGATCCACAACCCCCGCTGGCGGGTCGGGATTGTCGCCGGCCTGATCGAGGTCAGCCTGGCCATCGGCATCTTGATGTCCTGGCCGGTTCCGCACCGTCTGACGGTTCCGTTCTGCTTTGCGCTCCTTCTGCTGACGTCAGGCTATGCGCTTGTGCGCATGGCCCTGCCACTGCGGCAGTTGCCTGAAGGTGGCTCGGTCACGTCCCTGCCGCTCTATGCGGCTCGTAACTGGCATGGTGGGATAGCGCGGCCAGCCATTCCGGCAAGAGAGGATGTCTGGGCCAAGGCGGACGAGGTCCTTAATGTCTATATCTGGACGGCTGTCGGTTCGATCAAGGACCCGGAGCGCAGGCTGCTGATCGATCGGTATGTCGCGGCAGTCGATAAGAAAGGCGTGATCTCAACAGGCCATTCGGCGCTGGAAATGCCGCCAGACCTTTACATCAGCCATTATCCGTTCGACGACATCGACCACAGCCCCGACGACTTCCGGGCCATTCTCTCGGCGGGACATGAGAATGATGTAGCTGGGCGGTTCAACGAATCCCTCGCACAGGAGTCGGCCGACTGGTGCGAACCGGACCAGAAGGTGACGTTCCGTAGGTTCAATCCGCAAGCCCTGCGGATATTCTGGGAAGCATATTCTCAGGACAAGACCTACAATCTCACGGCCCGCAACTGCTCGACAACCGTTATCCAGGCACTCGATGCGGCTCTGGAGGGCGCATCGTACAGCAGTCATATTTGGCGGGATCTCTTCAAGATCATCAGCAACCCGCAATTCTGGTTGTTGCGGCTCGTCCGCGGCCGGGCTGGGGCCTTGACGTGGACCCCGGGGCTCGTTCTGGACTATACGCGCCTTCTGCACAGCGTCGTTGAACACGGCGACCGGCGCTGGAGAAGCAAGCTCTCCGACGCATTCAGCACTGGCCGCAGGCTCGCCCATGTGGCCGAACGCGACGGGGCGCCTGCATGAGCGGGCTTGTGCGCACGTCAGCGGTCGTCATCCTGACCGCTGCAATCTTCGGGCTGACCTATGGCCTCAGCGCACCGCTGATTGCACTCGAGCTGGCGGAAGCGGGCTATTCCGAAAGCCTTATTGGCGCAAACAGCGCCATGTACGCCATCGGTGTTCTTTTGGCGGCCCCCTACCTGCCCCGTCTTGCACAGCAGCTTGGATTTGCGCGGCTGGCGAGGGGAGCTCTGATAGCATCAGGCGGGTTGTTCGTCCTGTTTCCCCTGGCACCGTTTCTGTGGATCTGGTTTCCGTTGCGGGCAGCTCTCGGTGCGGCGTCAGAGACGCTGTTTGTCGTGTCCGAAACGTGGCTCAACCAGCTTGCCGGCGAGAGAAACCGGGGACGAATGATTGCAATCTATATGACCGCTCTTTCCTGTGGCACCGCAATTGGTCCTGCCATTCTGGCCCTGGTCGGACGCGAGGAGTCTCTTGCTTTCATTATCGGCGCTGCAATAGCACTCATCGCTTGCGTGATCCTGATCGTAGGTGGGCCCCATGCAGCCAAGCCTGCGAGCGAGGATATCGGCAATCCGTTTCGGTACCTCAAACTAGCGCCAGTGGCGGTTGCTTCCTCAGTCCTGAACGCCGCATTGGAAGCGGCCGGTCTTAGCCTATTGCCGCTCTATGCCGTCCGGCTCGGATGGCCGGAGCATTCAGCGACGCTGCTGTTGACTGTACTCCTTATCGGCTCGATCCTGCTGCAATTGCCCATCGGCTGGCTTGGCGACCGAATGGATCGTCGGGGGCTGCTGATTGCGCTTGCGGCCATATCGGCGCTTGGGGCGCTTGCATGGCCCCTAGCCTTCTTGCACCCGTGGTTTGCCTATCCCCTGCTTTTCCTGTGGGGAGGGGCCTTCGTCGGCATCTATACGACTACGGTCGCCATGCTCGGTGAGGCTTACAAGGACGCAGAATTGCTCAGCATCTATGCGTTGCTCTCCATCGCCTGGGGGATCGGCGCGCTCCTGGGCCCGCTCATCGCTGGCATAGCAATGGAAAATTCACGGCATGGTCTGCCCGTCTTCGCGGCGATCATCTGTGGCGGATTCGCGTTGTTTGCCGGCTCACAGAAGGAGATATGGAAATGAGGCTTGGTGGTATGACGATTGCGGCATCTTTGCTGTTGGCATGTGCCGTACCGGCAACGGCCCAGGGCGACATGGGCTTCGACGTTAACGTTACGCTTTCCAAGAAGGCAGCCGCCAAGCTCGCGGCTGAAAAGGAGGGGATCGTTGTCTTCGCTTCCTACTACGGCGATCCAAAGCGGAGCGCCGAGAAGCACGCCAACGAGATTGGCCAAATCAGTCTTGAGCAGCAGGACGAGCAGGTAGCGATACCGGGCACAGGTGGCCACGCCCACATCAGCGGCGCAAAGGTCGACACCAAGCGTCTCGACTGGCTCGCCGGCCCTCCCAACGTCAATGTCAACGTTGCGTCGGCACGCAAGAGCAGTTCGGACAATCTGCTCGGCTGCGATTTTATCGATGGTCCACTAAGCAATGTCCAAAAGCAACCTGTGACGCTTCATTGCGCATTGATCGAAGAAAATTACGACACGGAGTTGAAGCCAAAATAAAAGGGAGGCAAAGATTTTCATGCGTCTTTTATTTGCCACCGTCTGCCTGGCCATCATGGCCCTATCTGCGACTGCCGCCGAGCGCCGTTGTGGCTGGTATTCCAGCCCGACACCCGGCAACCTCGTCCTGACCGACAGCGACGGGGATTGGTGGATCCAGATGCAGGGACGACCGGATCCCAAAGGCATCGACAATGTGCCGGCCTTTGATGATCGACAGTTCGTCGAGACCAATGTGCCGGGTTCGGGCTACGGCTACGGATGTGCGTGCATGACCGTCGTGACCAACGCCAAGCAACAAAAGATCACCAGAGTGATCTCGGGTGAAATCCTTCCGCTAGTGCGCTGTCGCAACGACAGATCGCTGCCTAACCCGGACGGATAAGCCTGATCAGGAATCAGTGACAGTCAGGAAATGGCGCCAACGAACGAAGACGAACAACAATGGGACACCAGCCCAAGAAAAAAGCCCGGCAAAAACCGGGCTTTTTTCTCGGGTCTCTGAACCTTATCAAAAAGTTCGAAACGGGAATCTGGTGCCCAGAAGAGGACTCGAACCTCCACTCCTTGCGGAACACGGACCTGAACCGTGCGCGTCTACCAATTCCGCCATCTGGGCTGGTGCGGGCTCTTTAGGCGGGCAAACGGTGAGTGTCAACGCGCTTTTTTGCTCAATCAAGAAACACGCACCGCTTGCCGTTCAGCCCTCCAGCACTTCCTTCGACGCCACGGTCGAATCGGCGTTGAGCTTGTAGATGACCGGCACGCCGGTGCCGAGTTCCAGTTTGACGATCTCCTCGCCCGACTTGCCGTCCAGCGCCATGATCAGCGCGCGCAGCGAATTGCCGTGCGCCGCCACCAGCACGGTGCCGCCGCGCAGCACATGTGGTTGCAGGTCGTGCAGATAATAGGGCCAGACGCGCGCGCCGGTGTCCTTCAGACTTTCGCCGCCGGGTGGCGGCACGTCATAGGAGCGGCGCCAGACATGCACCTGCTCCTCGCCCCATTTCTTGCGCGCGTCATCCTTGTTGAGGCCGGAGAGGTCGCCATAGTCGCGCTCGTTCAGCGCCTGGTCGCGAATGGTCTCGAGATCGCCCTGGCCGACCGCGTCGAGAATGTGCTGGCAGGTCTTCTGCGCCCTGATCAGCGACGACGTGAAGGCGATGTCGAATTTCATCCCGCGCGCCTTCAGCTTGGCGCCCGCCTCCTTGGCCTCGGCGTGGCCCAGCTCCGTCAGGTCGACGTCGCGCCAGCCGGTGAAAAGGTTCTTCAGGTTCCATTCGCTCTGGCCATGGCGCACGAGCACGAGAGTTCCCGACATTTTTGCTCCTTCAGTTTTGTGGATCAGATCGTCTCAGGCGAGTCCGAGCACATCCCGCATCGAATACAGGCCCGGCTTCCTGCCGCGCGCCCACAGTGCTGCCTTGACCGCGCCGCGGGCGAAGATCGCCCGGTCCTCGGCGTGATGGGCGAGCGTGATACGCTCGCCGGTGCCGGCCAGCACGACTGAGTGATCGCCGACCACCGAACCGCCGAGCCGGTCTTTCGCACGCCGGTGTGGCCGTCACGCGACCGCACGCTGTTCCCGTCAAGATCGATGCCGCGCCCGGTGGCCGCGGCTTCACCGAGCAGCAGCGCCGTGCCCGACGGCGCGTCGACCTTGTGACGGTGATGCATTTCCAGGATCTCGATGTCGAAATCGTCGGCATCGAGCGCGCGCGCTGCCTGCTCCACCAGCACCGCCAGCAGATTGACGCCGAGGCTCATATTGCCTGACTTGACCACCGTCGCGTGGCGCGCTGCCGCCGCGATCTTGGCATCGTCGTCGGCCGAGCAGCCGGTGGTGCCGATGACATGGACGATGCGCGCCTGCGCCGCATAGCCGGCGAATTCGACTGTTGCCGCCGGGCTCGTGAAGTCGAGCACGCCGTCGGCCTTGGCGAAGGCCGGCAGCGGGTCGTCGCCGATCGCCACGTCGATATTGCCGATGCCGGCAAGCTCGCCGGCATCCTTGCCGAGATGGGGCGAGCCGGCCCGCTCGATCGCGCCGGCGACGCGAGCGCCCGGTATCGTGTGGATGGCGCGGATCAGCGCCTGGCCCATGCGGCCGGCCGCGCCCACCACCACCAGGCCCATTTCATTGACGGGGGGGTCGTTTGTGGCCGTACCGCTCATAAAGTTCTCCCAACCGCCTTCTTCGCGCGTCGCACCGAAGTTTGGATTGGCTTGCCGTCGTCGACAAGCCCCAGCCCCTTGTTGCCCTGGACCCGGTGGAACCGGGCATAGACGCTGTGCGGGTCGGCCATCAGCGAGGCATGCGTGCCTTGCTCGACCAGCCGGCCCTGTTCCATGACGACGATGTGGTCGGCATTGACCACCGTCGACAGCCGGTGCGCGATGACGATGGTCGTGCGCCCTTCCGTCACCTGGGTCAGCGCCTGCTGGACGCGCGCTTCCGCCTCATTGTCGAGCGCCGAGGTCGCCTCGTCGAGCAGCAGGATCGGCGCCTGCCGCACGATGGCGCGGGCGATCGACACACGCTGGCGCTGGCCGCCCGACAGCGTCACGCCGCCTTCACCGACAGGGGTGTCATAGCCTTGCGGCTGCTGGCGGATGAAGCCGTCGGCCTCGGCCTGCTGCGCGGCCAGTTCGATCTCGGCGTCGCTCGCGCTCAGCCGCCCGTAGCGGATGTTGTCGCGAATGGTGCCTTCGAACAGATAGGGCTGCTGCGAGACATAGGCGATGGAGCTGCGCAGCGACTGCTTGGTCACCTCTAAAATGTCCTGGCCGTCGACCTCGATGCTGCCCGCTTCGACATCGTGGAAGCGCTGCAGCAGCGCCACCAGCGTCGACTTGCCAGCGCCCGAGGCGCCGACGATGGCCGTCATCTTGCCGGCGGCGGCGACGAAGCTGAGATCCTGCAGCACCGGTGCGTCTGCGACATAGCCGAACGACACATTGTTGAAGCGCACTTCGCCCCTGGTGATCTTCGCCTCGACCGCTCCGGGCGCGTCGCCTTGCTGCGGCTCGAGGTCGAGCAGCTCGTAGATCATGCGCGCATTGACCAGCGCCCGTTCCATGCCGACCTGCATGCGCGCCAGCCGCCGGGCCGGGTCGTAGGCGAGCATCAGCGCGGTGATGAACGAAAAGACCGCGCCAGGCGGCTGGCCGCTGACGGCTGCCCGGTAGCCGGAATAGGCGATGACGCCGGCAACGGCGAAGCCGCCCAGCATGTCGGAGATCGGCGTCAATCGTTCCGAGACGCGGGCGATGCGGTTTGCCCGCTGCTCGGCGCCGGCGACAAGATCGCTGATGCGGCGCGACAGCTCCTGCTCCAGCGTGAACGCCTTGACGATGGCGATGCCTTGCGTTGCTTCCTGCATGGCGCCGATCAGCCGCGAGTTGATCTGCACCGCTTCGCGCGTGGCGCGTCGTATTCTGCGGGTCAGGTAGACGACCGTGTAGATCAGCGGCGGCCCGATCAGCAGCGACATCAGGGACAGCATCGGATCCTGCCAGATCATCACGCCGATCAGCGCAACCAGCGATACGGCGTCGCGTGCCAATGACGTCAGCGTCATCGACAGCAGGTCACGGATGCCGTTGACGTTCTCGTTGATCTGGGCAGCCAGCCGCCCCGAGCGCGTGTCGTTGAAGAAACCGACGCCGAGCTTCATCAGATGAGCGAAAATGCGGCGCTGGTAGCGCGCCACCAGATTGTTGCCGATCCTGGCCAGCGTCACCGCTTGGCCGTAAGTGGCCAGCCCGCGTAGCATGAATGCGCCCAGGATCAACAAGCAGATCAGCGCGATGAGATCGCCGCGCTGTTCGTAGAAGATCTGGTCGACGACGTCCTTCATGATCCAGGCGGTGAAGGCGGTCGTAGCTGCAACTATCACCAGGCACAGAACGGCCAGAGCATAATACCAGCGATACTCGCGGCTGTTCTCGGCGATGATGCGGCGGACCACCGCCACGATCTCGCCGGGCCGGGCTTTGGCTTGGTGCCGGGCTTCCGCTTGATGTTTGGACGGCTGGTTCAAGTCGGGATCGTTCCGTGATGTCGGTTTCGGCCTCGCGGCCGGGCTAATTCGGCAATCCTCTTAGCGCCCCGGTGGCGGCTTGCCTATGGCCGAGGCGGCAAAACTTCGCCGCGGCTCAGGGCGTCACCTAAGCCCGCCAGCGTCGCCCCGCTGTCTGGACGCCGAACAGCGACGGGTTTCTGGCATAGGCGGCAAGACCGGAAAGCGCTGCCAGCGGATGGGTGATCACATAGACGGGCATGGTGCGCATCATCTCGCTATGCGGCGCCTTGTCCTCGAAGGCGGCGCGGAACTCGCCGGTTTTCAGCGCCGGCAGGATTTTCTGCGCGATGCCGCCGGTCAGGAAGACGCCGCCGCGGCTCATGAACACCAGCGCAAGGTCGCCGGCTGTGCGCCCGAGGCACGTGACGAACATCGACAGCGCTTCCTCGGCCACCGGATCTGACTTCGCCAGTGCCGCGGCGGTGACCTCAGCCGGCGTGGTGAAGGGCGCCGGCTTGCCGTCCGCCTTGGCCACCGCCCGGTAGGCGTTGACCAGACCGCGTCCGGACAGGATCTGTTCGCCGGAGATTCTGCCGTCGAGCTTCTCGATATGCGGAAAGACCTGGAAATCGCGCGGCGAGCGCGGCCCGATGTCCATGTGCCCTCCCTCGCCGGGCACCGGTATCCAGTGGTTCAGCGCGTGGACCAGGCCGGCGACGCCAAGCCCGGTTCCGGGACCGAGCACCACCCGTCCGGCATTGGGCTCCGGCGCATCGCCGCCGATCTTTTCCATATGCTCTTCGCCGAGCGCCACGACGGCCAACGCCTGCGCCTCGAAATCATTGAGCACCACGACGTCGCTGAGGCCGAGGCTGGCAAACATCTTTCTCGGCTTGACGATCCACGGGCAATTGGTGAGCGGGATCTCGTCGCTGTCGACCGGGCCGGCCACCGCCAGCACGGCGGAGTTGGGCCGGACCGACGAGCGGTCGAGCACCGCTGCCTGAATCGCCTCGTCGATGGTGTTGAAGTTGGCGGTCTGGACGATCTGCGGCTCGGTGGGTTCCGAGTTCGCGTCGAGCACGATCGAAAAGCGCGCATTGGTGCCGCCAATGTCGCCGATCAGGACCGGAAACTGCAGCGCGGTGTCGTCGTCTGGCATGCTCTTGTCCGTCCCGGTTCCCAGTGGCGTTCCGCCGTTCTTTGTTGACTAGCGCATGACCTGGGAAAGGGAAATCGGTTTTCGAAATGAGGCGACAGACACATGCAACAATGGATCCCACCAAAAGGGGGCTTCTGCGTCAGTTCCCCGGCCGCGGTCGCGGCAATGGAATGCCGATCTCGGGCGTTGCCGCGAAGGCGTTGATCGAGGCAGGAAGCGCTGCCGCGCCGCTTGCGGATGCTCGCGCCGGCGCCGGAGCCACGGTAAGAGTGGGTGCAGCCGCGACCGGCACGCCGTCGCCATAATAGGTGACTGCCTCCGCCGAAGCCGGATCCGGCCCGTCGAGCACGGCCTGGCATGCCGCGGGCAGGCTCGCCATCGTCATCACGTCGCGTGCTTTCGGCCTGTCCGGGTTCTTGTTGGGGCGCCATGGTTCCTCGGTGAACCACCAGGCCAGCGACTGGTCGCAGCCGTCGCCGGGCACCGTGGCTTCCTGTCGCTTGCAATTGGACGAGCCGGGCTGGCAGCCGATGCGGATGTGGAAGTGATAGTCGTGGCCCCAGAACGGCCTGACCTTGCGCAGCCATGCGCGGTCGCCTTTCAAAGTGTCGCAGAGCTTCTTTTTGATGCCGGGATTGACCAGGATGCGCTCGACTTCCGCGTAGCTTGCCGCGCGCTTCAGGAGCCGCATATGCGCCGGAACCCAGAGCTCATCCTTCACCAGATGGGTCTTTTCATCGACAAGCAAGGTGGCGCTCATGTTCTCGCGCTGGTCGATCGAAAGCTTGCGGTCGGGCATCGGCGTCAGCCAGATGTCGGCGTCGAGGCCGATCTGGTGCGAGGCATGGCCGGTCAGCATCGGGCCGCCGCGCGGCTGCGAAATGTCGCCGACCAGCAGGCCGGGCCAACCGTCGGCCGCAGCGTCGCGCGACAGTTTCTCGATCAGCGCGATCATCGTCGGATGGCCCCAGCGGCGGTTGCGCGAAGGCCGCATCACCTCCCATTTCGGGCCATCCATGGGCATGGCGACGCCGCCGGCAAAGCAGCCCTTGGAATAAAAGCCGATCGATTGCGGCGCAGCCACGGCCGGCAGCTTTTTGGCGCCGAACAGGTCCTTCGCCAGGTCTTCGGCTGCTGCAGGTCGCGCCGCAAGCCCCGCCAGGGCGAAGACGGCGAGCGCTGCTAATACATGTCGCCCAAAAGTGCGCAGCGGTTTTGGGACAACGACACGCATAAACAGAGATTTAAAGCGCGTCGCGACGCGCTTTAGCAGCAATGCTCTGCCGGGCAATGATTGCTTCAACGGTTTCATGAAGCAGAACCCCTCTGCGAATTTAAGTCGAATCATATCATGCCCGGCGCAAGGTTTCGATCACGACCGCTTCATCGGGCTGCGCGCCTCGCCGTCGCGCCAATTGCCTTCAGCCCACATATGGTCGAAGGCCGAGCGGTAGTCGGGAAAGCGAAAGCGATAGCCGGCCGCCTTGATCGCTGTGTTGGCGACACGCTTGTTCTCGCCATAGAAGGACCGCGCCATGGGCGAAAGCTGGGCGGTCTCGAACGGAATTTCGGGCGGCGGTGTGACACCCATCAGCCCGGCGGCATAGGCGACGACGTCCTGCGGCGGCGCCGGCAGGTCGTCGGTGACGTTGAAGATGCCGCCGCGATTGTCTCCGATCAGATGCCAAAGCGCCCCGGCAATGTCGTCGCAATGGATACGGTTGAACACCTGGCCCGGTTTGACCAGCCGCCGCGCAGTGCCGTTTTCCAGGTTGACCAGGGCATTGCGGCCCGGCCCGTAAATGCCGGACAGCCGCAGGATCGCCACCGGCCGGCCGATGTCCTGACCCAGTTTCAGCCAGTCCCGCTCGGCGGCGATACGCATCAT
>NZ_SUEO01000189.1:0-6738 GCF_004962925.1 Mesorhizobium sp.
GTCAAATAGCTTTCCCTTGCGAAGCAGGGTGTGCCGATACTCAGCAGACCCGAGGGGCTGGCTCAGGAGATTTTCATGGCGGGACTTGCGCGGAGCATCGCTGCGGCGATCCTCGTGTTGTGGATGACGACGCTCGGCCTTGCCGCCGATCGTGTCGTCATCGTTCTCGACGCCTCCGGCTCCATGTGGTCGCAGATCGACGGCAAGCCCAAGCTCGAAATCGCCCGCGAATCGCTCCGAACCGTGCTGCAATCGGTCCCCGCCGACAAGGAAATCGGCTTCATGGCCTATGGCCATCGCGAGAAGGGGAGTTGCGAGGACATCGAGCTCATCGTGCCGCCGCAGGCCGGCTCGGCAGGTGCTGTTTCCGCTGCCGCCGACAGCCTGAAATTTCTTGGCAGGACGCCGTTGACTTCAGCTGTCAGGCAAGCGGCCGAAGCGTTGAAATACACCGAGGACAAGGCCACGGTGGTTCTGATCACCGACGGGCTTGAGACCTGTAATGGCGACCCCTGTGCGCTCGGCAAGGAACTGAAGGCTGCCGGCGTCGACTTCACCGTAGACGTTGTCGGCTTCGGCCTGACCGCGGACGAGGGCAAGCAGGTCGCTTGCCTCGCCGACAACACCGGCGGCAAATACATCCAGGCGTCCGACGAGCAAGCGCTACAGAACGCGCTGGTCGAAACCATCGCCGCCGCACCTGCACCGGCGCGCGAACCAGCGCCTGCGCCGCAGCCAGCTCCAGAGCCGGAAAAGCCGGAGTTCAATTTCATGCCGACCGTGGTGCTAGCCGAGGGCGGCGATCCCGTCACCGACGGCAATTCCTGGGAGATCTACAAGGCGAGCTCCGACGGCACGCGCGGCGATTACGTCACCACCGAATACGGCGCCTACAAGGGCAGTCTGGAACCGGGCGACTACATAATTGTCGCGCGCGACGGCGAGGCCAGGATCGAACAGAAGATCAAGGTCGAGGCGGGCCAGGTCTATAAGCCTCTCTTCACGCTGAATGCCGGCACGCTCATCATTCATCCGCGGCCAAGTGAGGGAGCTGACGTGGCCGATGGCGCGGCTGTCGTGATCGCCTATCCGGGCGTCGATACGCCTCCGACTTACTATGGCGATACGAAAGTCGTGTTGCCGGCCGGCGACCAGAAAGTGACGGTCACGCTCGGACAGGGCGAGGTTACCGAAATCATCCCGCTCACGGCCGGCAGGGTCATCGACAAGGACGTCATCGTCGGCGTCGGCCACGTCGTCGCCAACGCCTACTATGTCGCCGGCGGCGACAAGGCCGACGGTTCGGGCATCGGCTTCAAGGTGTTCAAGGCAAAAAAGAAGATCGACGGAACGAGGGAAGAGGTGACTTATGCCTATGGTCCCGACAGCAAGTTCGATCTGCCGCCCGATGACTACGTCTTGCTGGCGACGGTCGGCCTTGCCGTTGCCGAGCAGCCGTTCAGCGTCAAGGCCGGTGAGAATCAGGATCTGAAGATCGCCATCAATGCCGGCGTGCTGGCGATCACCGCGCCAGGGGCCTCGAAGATCGAGATTTTCGATCCAAAGAAGGACGTCAACGGCAACCGCAAATCGCTCGGTTACGCCTATGACGAGAAATACCAGGCGGCGCTGCCGGCCGGCGACTATGCGGTCGTCTCGGAGAAGTTGGACAACAGCTCAAGGGAAAGCTCGGTGACGATCAAAGCCGGCGAGCGAACCGAGCTGACGGTGCAGTAGGGATGTAATTCGGCGCCGGCAAAAGGGCGGCCCGCGAGCCACAGCATTGCGCCGCCCTTTTTTCACTGCAATGCGAGTTCCGCCACGTTTCCGAAGGCGCTGGCGCCGTGATCGGCACGGCCGACCATTTGCCGGAACCCAGCGAAAAGCTCGCGGCCGAAGCCGAATTCATTGGCGATAAGATCGCTGTCCGCCGCCCGGCGCAGCGCGAAATCGCCTGCCGGCACCAGCACTTCCAGCGTTCCGGCGTCGGCGTCGAGCCTGATGATATCGCCGTCATGGATCCTGGCGATCGGCCCGTCCTCGACCGCCTCCGGCGTCACATGGATCGCCGCCGGCACCTTGCCGCTCGCGCCCGACATGCGCCCGTCAGTCACCAGCGCCACATGCTGGCCGCGATCCTGCAGGACGCCGAGCACGGTGGTCAGCCTGTGCAGCTCCGGCATGCCATTGGCTTTCGGCCCCTGGAAGCGGATGACGGCGATGAAGTCGCCAGTCAATGTGCCGGCCTTGAACGCCTCGTTGAGCCCTTGCTGGCTGTCGAAAACCTTTGCCGGCGCCTCGATGATGCGCCGCTCCGGTTTCACGGCGGAAGTCTTGATGACGGCGTGGCCGAGATTGCCGGAGAGCATTTTCAATCCGCCCGTCGGCTGGAACGCTTTCTTGAACGGCGCCAGCACCTTCTCGTCGCCGCTTTCGCGCGGCGAGGCTTCGCGCACCACGCCGCCATCGGCGCCGAGCTTGGCTTCGACCGCATAGGGCCTCAAGCCATCGCCCCACACCGTCTGGACGTCCTCGTGCAGGATACCTTCGTCGAGCAGTTCGCGGATCAGGTAGCCGAGCCCGCCGGCCGCATGGAAATGGTTCACGTCGGCAAGGCCGTTCGGATAGACCCGTGCCAGCAGCGGCACGGCTTCCGACAGGTCCGAAATATCCTGCCAGTTAATGGCGATGCCGGCCGCGGCCGCCATGGCGATCAGATGGATGGTGTGATTGGTCGATCCGCCGGTGGCGTGCAGGCCGACAATGCCGTTGACGATCGAGCGCTCGTCGATCATCCGGCCGACCGGCGTGTAGGCGTTGCCGAGCGCGGTGATCGCCAGAGCCCGCTTCGTCGCCTCTCGGGTCAGTGCGTCGCGCAACGGCGTGCCGGGGTTGACGAAGGAGGCGCCTGGCGTGTGCAGGCCCATGATCTCCATCAACATCTGGTTGGAGTTCGCCGTGCCGTAGAAGGTGCAGGTGCCTGGTCCGTGATAGGATTTGGACTCGGCCTCGAGCAGTTCGGTCCTTCCTGCCTTACCTTCGGCATAGAGCTGGCGGACCTTGGCCTTCTCGTCGTTGGGCAGGCCCGTCGTCATCGGCCCGGCTGGGATGAACACCGCCGGCAGATGGCCGAAAGTCAGGGCTGCGATTACCAGCCCCGGCACGATCTTGTCGCAGACGCCGAGATAGACGGCCGCGTCGAACATGTTGTGCGACAGGCCGATCGCTGCGGCCATAGCGATCACGTCGCGCGAGAACAGCGACAGCTCCATGCCGGGCTGGCCCTGCGTGACGCCGTCGCACATCGCCGGCACACCGCCGGCGACCTGGGCAATGCCGCCGGCTTCGCGCGCCGCGTCCTTGATCAGCGCCGGATATGTCTCGAAAGGCTGATGCGCCGACAACATGTCATTGTAGGAAGTGATGATGCCGAGGTTCGGCACTCGATCGCCGCCAAGTGCCACCTTCTCCGAAGGGCTGCAGACGGCAAAGCCATGGGCGAGGTTGCCGCAGGAAAGCACGGCCCGGTTGGCGGTGCGGTTCGAGGCCTCGGCGATGCGCCCGAGATAGGCTTCGCGGCCAGGTCTGGAGCGTTGGCGGATGCGCTCGGTGATGGCTTCAATGTCGCGTCGTGCGGTCATGTCGGTCGGTCCTTTCAGGCGCGGTCCCGGAAAACATCCTCCCGCCGTCCGCCGGGAACCACGGCAAGTTGAAAATCAGGGTGCCCAGAACACCTCTACGGGTGTCCGGGCAGCGTCGAGCACGGCGCGAATGGGCTTTTGTGTTCCCGATGCCATCGCGCTCTCGAATGCCTTGCGCTTGTCCTCGCCCTCGATATGCAGTGCGATGAAGCCAGCTTCGACGATCTGCGCCAGCGACAGCGTCAGGCGCGGCTCGCCAGCGCTTGCCGCGTGAACCGGGAGCACGACCCTTTCCGAGGACGGGTCGAGCAGTTTTGCCAGATTGTCGGCGTCCGGAAAAAACGATGCGGTATGGCCATCGGTTCCCATGCCAAGCACGACCACATCGAGCGGCCAGGGCACCGACCGCAACATCCTGCTATCGGACTCCGACATATCCTTGATGCTTGCTGCCTCTTCGTAGAGGGGCACGAAACGTGCGGCTGCGGCCGCGTTTTGCAAAAGATTAGCGGCGACCAGCCCGGCGTTGGAGCGCGGAGACGAGGCCGGTACACAACGCTCGTCGACCAGCGTCACCGTGACCTTGTTCCAGGCGATCGGGATATTCGAAAGCGATGCGAAAAATTTCGCCGGCGTCGTGCCGCCGGAAACGGCGAGCAGCCCGGTGCCGCGCTCAGCTATTGCATTGGTCAGGCGGCCTGCTACGTGGCCGGCAAGTGCTGCCGCCAGGTCCTGGCGTTCGGCAAACGCGTGCCAGCTGTAGGCGGCGCTGTTCAATTGCTCTCGTGCCATGTCCGCCCGTCGCGTTCGATCAGCGCAATCGAGGCCGAGGGACCCCATGTGCCGGCCGTGTAGCCCTGCGCCTCTTGCCTTCCGCTTTCCCAGGCATCCTGGATCGGGTCGATCCATTTCCACGCCGCCTCGACCTCGTCGCGGCGCATGAACAGCGTCTGGTTGCCACGGATGACGTCCATGATCAGTCGCTCATAGGCATCGGGCGCGCGGCCGTCGAAGGATTGCGCAAAGCTCATGTCCAGCGGGATCTGGCGTAGCCGCATGCCGCCCGGCCCCGGATCCTTGATCATGATGAACTGCTTGACGCCTTCGTCGGGTTGCAGCCTGATGACCAGCTGGTTGGCTGAGATCGGCCCGGCGCTGTCGCCGAAGATCGAGTGCGGGATCGGCTTGAATTCGATGACGATCTCCGAGACGCGGGTCGCCAGCCGCTTGCCCGTTCTGAGGTAGAACGGCACGCCCGCCCAGCGCCAGTTGCCGATTTCGGCCTTGAGCGCAACGAAGGTCTCGGTATTGCTGTTCTTGCCGAGCTCCTCGACATAGCCTTTTACCGGCCCGCCGGCCGAGGCCCCGGCACGGTACTGGCCGCGCACCGTGTGTTTGGGCGCTTCGTTGCCGTTGATGCGCTTCAGCGCGCGCAACACTTTCAGCTTTTCGTCGCGTACGGCATCGGCATCCATCGACGACGGCGCCTCCATGGCGACGAGACAGAGAAGCTGCAGCATGTGGTTCTGCACCATGTCGCGCAGCGCGCCGGCCTTGTCGTAATAGGTGACGCGGTCCTCGAGGCCGACCGTCTCGGCGACGGTGATCTGGACATGGTCGACATTGGCGGAATTCCACAGCGGCTCGTAGAGCGCATTGGCAAAGCGCAGCGCCATCAGATTCTGCACCGTCTCCTTGCCGAGATAGTGGTCGATGCGGAAGATCTGGCTTTCATGGAAATCATCGCCGACCAGATCGTTGAGCGCGCGCGCCGAGGCGAGATCACGCCCGATCGGCTTCTCCAGCACGATGCGCGAGTTCGGCGTGATCAGCCCGTTCTCTTTCAGCTTGTGCGAGATGTCGCCGAACAGCGCCGGCGCGACTGCTAGATAGAAGGCGCGGATGCATTCGCTGTCGCCGATCGCCGTCTTCAATTTGTCGAAGCCCGCGCCAGTGGTCGCATCGGCCGAGACGTAGGAAAGCCGCGCAAGGAACGTCTTCAGCTCCGCGGCGTCGATATCGGCCGGTCTCACATGGTCGGAAATCGCCTGCCTGGCGAAATCCCGAAATTCCTCGTCGGTCATTTTCGAGCGCGACGTGCCGATGATGCGCGTCGGTTCGGAAAACTGATGGTCGCGCTGGCGATGGTAGAGCGACGGCAAAAGCTTGCGTTCCGACAGATCGCCGGTGCCGCCGAAAATGATGAAGTCGAAAGGGTCGACGGGAATGATCTGGCTGGTCATGGTCTGTCCGCTTTGACACCGGTCGCTGTGACGCGGCTGATATAATCTAATCGATTTAGATTTTCCAGTGCCACGGCGTCACACCCCAAGCCAATCGAGCTTTACCGATTGGTCCTGATGTGTGCCCTTGACACTGGCGCAACCCGGACGCTTGTCGGCGAGGTGGTTCCGGGAGGCCTTCGCAGATGCAGCATAGAGCGGGATCGAGCTGAAAGCCAAAGGAGAAATTGAGAGTGTATATTGATCTTTCGGTGGCCATCGCCGGCGGCTGGCCGAGCCATCGTCTTCAATCATAAGCGAGAAAACCATGCGCCTGGAAAACAAAGTTGCCATCATCACCGGTGCCGCGTCAGGTTTCGGCGAGGGCATGGCCAAGCGCTTTGCCGAGGAGGGCGCGAGCGTCGTTGTCGCCGACCTCAACGCCAAGGGCGCCGAACGCGTCGCCAACGAGATCGGCCGCGCGGCGATCTGGACCCAGACGGACGTCTCGTCGCGTTCCGAGTTCGACGAGATGGTCGATGCCGCAAAGAGTGCCTTCGGCCGCGTCGACGTCATGGTCAACAATGCCGGCTACACCCATCGCAACGGCGACATGCTCGAGGTCGACGAGACGACCTTCGACCTGATCACGGCTGTCAACATGAAGGCGATCTACCACGCCGCTCTGGCGGTCGTGCCGATCATGGATCGGCAGGGCGGCGGCGTCATCCTGACCACGGCCTCGACGGCGGGCATCAGGCCGCGGCCCGGCCTTACCTGGTACAATGCGTCGAAGGGTTGGGCGATCACCGCAACCAAGTCGATGGCGGTAGAGCTCGCGCCCAAGAACATCCGCGTCAACTGCCTGTGTCCGG
>NZ_SUEO01000189.1:6748-12419 GCF_004962925.1 Mesorhizobium sp.
GCCGGCGAGACCGGCATGCTGGAAAAATTCATGGGCGCCGACACACCGGAAATCCGCGACAAATTCCGGGCGTCGATCCCGCTTGGCCGGCTTTCGACGCCGCTCGACATAGCCAACGCGGCGCTCTGGCTGGCGTCGGACGAGGCGGCTTTCATCACCGGCGTGGCGCTGGAGGTCGATGGCGGGCGTTGCATTTGAACCGTCCGGCCGTATCGCTTCGATTGACTCGGTCGTCCGGCGAAAGGCATAAAGCCGTTGCGGGCTCGGGGGACCGGCGGTGGGATGAATGCGAGACTGAAGAAGATTCGCGAAAACCTTGATTGGCGCTTCAAGGTCCATAAGGCGAAGCGCGCTCGAGCAAGAAGCAAGGCGACCTTCATCGGCATAACCGGCAGTTCCGGCAAGTCGACCGTGACCGAACTGCTTGGGCACATTCTGGCCGGGCATGGCTCGGTGCATACCCAAGTCCTCGCCAATACGATGAGGGCGCTGGTCAACATGTTGTCAAAGCGCGTTCCCACCGGGACCGGCTACGTCGTTTTCGAAGCCGGAGCCCATGGGCCCGATACGCTCAAGCCGATGGCGGATATGTTGCAGCCGCATGTGGCTGTGGTCACCATGGTTCGCCTCGAACATTTTACGGCTTTCAGGACCCTGGAGAACGTCGCCGGGGAAAAGCGCGCATTGGTCGATGCGCTGCGGCCGGGCGGCTTCGCTTTGCTCAATGCGGATGATCCCCATGTGATCGGCATGGCTGCCGCCACTCCGCATCGTGTCGTCACTTTCGGCCTGTCGGAACAGGCGGACTATCGTGTGACCGATGTTCACGCCGCCTATCCCGACAGGCTGAAATTTTCGATCCACTGGCGCGGCGGCGTGATTGAGCTCAAAACGCCGTTCCCGGCTGAACATTTCTGGTTGCCGACCGCCGCAGCAGTCAGCGTAGCGCTGGAGCTTGGCGTTCCTCCCGAAAAAGTGGCGGCAAGGGTGGCGACATTCCAGCCGCTGCCAAATCGATGCCAGGTGCTCGTCACCAATGGCGGTCCGCAATTCATCGTCGACGCCGCCAAGTCGCCCTGGCATTCGATCAATCTTGCATTCGACATGATGGCGAAGGCCACTGTCGAGCGGAAGCGCATCGTTCTGGGGCAGATTTCAGACTATGCGGGCTCGACCAGAAAGTACCATTACGCCTACAAGACCGCGCGGGAAATCGCAGACCAGGTCATCTATGTCGGCGACAATGCGCATCGCTCGGGAGCCGGGCAAGACGATCGTGACGCCGGCCGCTTTCACGAATTGCGTATGCCCAAGGAGGTCTCGGACCACATCAAGCGGACGGCGGTGGCCGGTGAACTTATTTTACTCAAGAGCTCGTCCCGTCTTCATCTCGAACGGATCGCACTGGCCTGGAAGCACGATGTCAAATGCTGGGTTCCGGTCTGCGGCAAGCGGGAAGGCTGCGATACGTGCGGTCTGTTCGAAGTGCCGTTCGAAGAGCATCGCAACCATGTCAGGGAACGCCGGCATGCCAGACGATGGCAGCGCTTTCGACGTCTGCTCGGCGGCCGATCATGGTACAGAAGTCATCTGAGCCACGATGCAAACGTCAAAGAATCGCCTGACCAGCCCTAAGCGCCGGTCTTGATAACGCCCTTGTAGATCCAGCCGCGTTTGCCGTTGTAGGCGATCTGGCACCCGTTGCCCCATTCAGCTGCTCACGGCCCTCATCTTTCGTCGGCGAGACCGGCATGCTGAAAAATTCATGGCCTCGACACACCCGAAATCATTACGCGAAATTCCGCGCATCGGTCCCGCTCTGACTCGCTTCGGACGAGGCAGCTTCATCCTGGCGTTCCGCTGGAAGTCGACGGCGGACGTTGCATCTGGGCCGTCCGACCCGTCTGGTTTCAGGTTTGACTTGACCGTTCGCCGCAAGCCATAAGTCACTTATGGGGTGGGGCTAGCGGTATAATGAATGCAAGATTGCGAAAGATTCGCAAAGATCTGGGGCAACGTCTCAAGATCTACAAGGCAAAACGCGCCCGATCGAAAAGCAAGGCGACCTTCATCGGCATTACCGGGAGTTCCGGAAAATCAACAGCAGCCGGGCTGCTTGGACACATATTGGCCGACCATGCCCCGGTGCATACCCAGGTTCTTGCCAATGCCATAACGACACTGGTCGATACGCTGTCTCGACGCATCCCCGGCAAGACCGACTACGTCGTGGTCGAGATCGGAGCCTACGGGGTCGGCACGATCAAGCCGATGGCGGATATGCTGCGGCCACATATGGCGATCATCACGATGGTTCGTCTCGAACATTTTGCAAGCTTCAAGACCTTGGAGAGCGTCGCCCTGGAGAAGCGCGCATTGGTCGATGCGCTGCTGCCGGGCGGCCTTGCGGTCCTCAATGCGGATGACCCCCATGTGATTGGCATGGCTTCCGCCAAAGGCCATCGCGTGGTCACCTTCGGCTTTTCCGAACAGGCGCATTACCGCGTGACCGATGTTTACGCCGCTTATCCTGACAGGCTGAAGCTTTCGATTCATTGGCGAGGCGGCGTCCTTGCGCTCGACACGCAGTTTCTGGCTGAACATTTCTGGCTGCCGACCGCCGCGGCGGTTGCTGCAGCACTAGAACTGGGCGTTCCCCAGGAAAAAGTGGCGGCCAGGGTGGCAGCATTCCAGCCTTTGACAAATCGATGCGACCTCCTCGTCACCGATGGCGGCCCGCAGTTCATCATCGACGTCGCCAAGGCGCCCTGGCATTCGATGAACCTGGCGCTTGATGTCATGGCTAAGGCGACCGTCAACCGAAAGCGGATCGTTATCGGCCAGATTTCGGATTATGCCGGCTCAACCAGAAAGTACGCTCAAATCTACAAGGCTGCCCGTGAAATCGCAGACAATGTCATCTATGCCGGGGACAATGCTCATAAATCCAGAGCCGGGCAAGCTGATCGTGATACGGGCCGCTATCATGAATTTCGCACAGCCAAGGAAGTTTCCAACCACATCAAACAGACAGCTGTTGCCGGTGAGCTGATCCTGCTTAAAAGCTCATGCAATCTTCATCTGGAGAGGGTCGCACTCGCCTGGACACATGATGTCAAATGTTGGGCTCACACCTGCGGTAAACCCGATGGGTGCGTTACGTGCGGTCTGTTCGAAGTGCCGTTCGAAGAGCATCGCAACCATGTCAGGGAACGCAGGCATGCCAGACGGTGGCGACACTTTCGGCGTCTGCTCGGCCGATCATAGTACAGAAAGCTGAGTCGTAGCGGCGCAACGTCAAAGGATCGCCTGACCAGCCCTACGCTCCAGTCTTGATAAAACTCTTGTAGATCCAGCCGCGTTTGCCGTTGTAGACGATCTGGCACCATTTCTTGCAGCCCATCACCTGAACCGAAGTCTTGGCGGGAACGGTGACTATGGGGGCCGCATTCTTCTTCGGTCCGGCGCGCATGGTGACGGCCCTGAGGATGCGTCCGGTGTCTGCTGCGCTCACTTTCTTGGCCTCGACTTTGGCTTGGGTGCCATCGTTCTGCGTCGCGGCCGGCAATTGCGGCTTAGCGGTGGGAATGGCGGCGGTTTGAGCACCGTCCGGCGCCGTCTTGCTGCCAGCAGCGACTTTGGCAAGCAATGCTGCGGCTTTGGTTTTGGCCGCCGGATCGGCGAATGCCGCCGCAGTGGATGGCTTGTCTGGTTCAGCCTGGCCCGTCATCTGGCCGGATGCTGTCTTCGGCCTTGATCCTGTCCAGCGAGGATCATTGGGCGGCAGCGCTGGTATCTCGGCCTCCGTCGCAACCACTGCCGGCGAAACCGCATCGGCCTTGCCCGTAGCCTGCTGCACGGCGGCGACCGTCGAGGCCGCGGCCGGCACGATCTTCGTCGTTTTTACCGGAACGCTCGGAATGATCTGCTCGGGACTCGCGACCGCTTGTCTCTCGTTGGCCGGCAGTGCCAGCCATAGCGCCACCGCGGCCACGCCAAGCAGCGCTGCTGTGCCAAATGCGGCGATTACCAGATGCAAGTTCGACCGGACTTTTTGCCAGAACCTGGGCCTCATGTCGTAGCCAAACTGCATCGCAAGGCGCCGTCGTTCCGGCGCGCCGAAACTGAAGGGCTCTCTCACTCTTGCAACCTCCATTTGCGGGCCGACGTTCAATCGGAAAACCGGCGTTAGATCGGTCCCAAAACCAAAAAGCGGGCAGGCCCGCAAATTCCCCCGTTTAACTGCCCACGGCCCTCATCTCTTGCCTGCGATTGTGGCATCACTGCGCCCTTGCAAGGGATTCTGCATGCTTACGAGGGATTCTGCAACCTGTGGTTAGATCCGATCCCTCAAGGCATACCAGTTGAGCGCAAGAAAGAGCAGAGGCGCGCGGAAGCGTCGGCCACCGGGAAAGGCCGGGATTTTCAGATCCTCGATCAGCCTCAACCGGTCCCGGTTGCCGGCAACGGTTTCGGCATAGAGCTTGCCGAAAAAGTTCGACAGCATGACGCCGTGGCCGGAATAGCCGCCGACCGAGATCACATTGGGCATCACCTCGCGCACGAAGGGTTTTCTCGGCAGTGTGATGCCGACATAGCCGCCCCAGCCATGGGAGATCTCGACATCCCTGAGGTCAGGGTAAAGCTCGGCGATCTGCCGGCGGATGTGGACATGGATGTCTTTCGGATCGTTGACGGCGTAGATCTCGCGCCCGCCGAACAGCAGCCGCCCATCCGTCGATTTGCGGAAGTAGCGCACGACGAAGCGGGAATCATCGACCGCCTCACCGCCCGGCAGCACTTTTGTGTCAGACCCAAGCGGCAGCGTCGCGCCGATGAAGGAGCCGATCGGCATGATGTGCGCGGCACTGATCGGCTCGAGCGCGCCGCCATGGGCGTTGACGCCGATCAGACATTTCTCGGCTGATATCGTGCCTTTCGGCGTCGTAACTCTGACCTTGCCGCCAAGGGACGCGATGCCGGTCGCCGGCGTCTGCTCGAACAGCTGCGCCCCCGCCCGCGCCGCCACCTTTGCGGTGCCGATCACCAGCTTCAGCGGATGGATGTGCCCTGTGCCGGTGTCACGGGTGCCGCCGAAGTAGCGCGCCGAGCCCAACCGCTCCGCCGTCTCCCTGGCGTCCATGAAGGTGATGTGTGGGTAGCCGAAGCGGTTCGCCATGATCTCGGCATGCGCCTTGTAGTCGTCGACATAGCGCTGCTTGTGCGCCACCGACATCTGGCCGGGCATGTAGTCGATCTCGATCTTGTTGACGGCGACGAATTCGAGGAGATGCGCCTTGGCCTCTTCGGCGAGGTCGAACAGCGCCTTGGCACGGGAAAAGCCGTATTCCGCTTCCAGTTCCTCGGCCCAGGCGCGCTGCCCGGTGCCGAGCTGGCCGCCATTGCGGCCCGATGCGCCGTCGCCGAAACGATGCGCTTCGATCAGCACGACATTGCTGCCGGCCTTGGCGAGGTGCGCCGCCGCCGACAGGCCGGTGAAGCCGCCGCCGACGATGACGACGTCGCATGTCCGGTCGCCGTCGAGCGCCGGATATTCGGGCCGTGGGCCGGCCGTGTCCTCGTACCAGGAGCGGCCGGGAGAGATTGGGGATTGGTAGGGCATGGTGCTCGGCTAGGGGAGTAGGGGAGTAGGGGAGTAGGGGAGTAGGGC
>NZ_SUEO01000018.1:0-1087 GCF_004962925.1 Mesorhizobium sp.
GTATCGAACATATTCCAGCCTATTCCCCTGAAGCGCGAGGCCGCTCGGAGCGAATGGTCTCCACCTTGCAGGATCGGCTGCCGAGAGAGCTGGCGCTGGCTGGCATTGCCGATATCGAGACCGCCAATCGCTTCATCGCACAGACCTACCTGCCGGCTCACAATGCCCGCTTCGCCAGGCCGCCCGCGGTCCAAGACAGCGCCTTTGTCGCCGCCGACCCGCAACAACTGGCCCAGATCCTGTGCATCGAGGAGGAGCGCGTCGTTGCCCGCGACAACACAATCGCCTTCGCGCGCCTGCGATTGCAGCTGCCCAAAAGTCCGATCCGGCATCACTTTGTCAAAGCCACGGTCAAGATCAGGCAGTACCCGGATGGCACGCTCGCAGTCTTCCACGGGCCGCGCCGCATTGCTCGATACACGCCCGACGGCGCCGCAATCCAAGACACTTGCCCCGTCAGGCAAGCCGCGTGAACCGCTTCGACGCAAACTGAAGCGGACAAGTGATGTGCTACCAAAACCGGACAACTTGATTAGCTACCGACACGTTTTTGGGAGTGGCGGCGAGGGTGGCGGGAGATATTGAACCTGTCAAAGCAGCCCTTTTGGATTCAGCACCGCGCCTAGGGTGAGCCGCTCAGCGGGCGTGGCCGGTAACCCGACAACAAAACGTCCTTTTGTCGGCATTTGCCGACTGTTAGTGGGAGAGTGTTTCATCCACATTTCGCTTCGGTAGCGGCGACCTGGCTTTGGGAGAGCAGACCGCCGCCGATGTGGGCCGATCGATGTTGGAAACCGGGCACGCCGTCGCGGCGGGGTTGTTTCCGTTCGCCATTTCCTATGCGCTCGTGGCAATGCTGCCGGGCGCCAATTTTGCTGTCGTCGCACAGGCCGGGCTAACCGCTTCGCGCGCTACAGCGCTTTCGGCTGCCGCTGGTATTGCCCTTGGCGCGAGTTCGCTGGCGGCGATTGTCGCGACGGGAGCCGGCGCGCTGCCGCCGGGGGGCATCGCACACCAGATGGCGGCCAGCCTTTACGGCGCTATACTGGTCTTCATCGGCTGGAATTCGATGCGGCGGGCGATGTCG
>NZ_SUEO01000018.1:1097-9953 GCF_004962925.1 Mesorhizobium sp.
GCCGAAGCCGGTTCCAATCGTTCGGTACTTCCGGCTGGGATTTATCACCGCAGCGGCAAATCCTGCCACCGCGCTGTTTTTCGCATCCTCGACGCTGAATTTAAATGCTCGCGGGGCAACTCACCTGTCCGTGATCGCATTGGTGTTTGCCCATTGCGATCGCCTGGTTTGGTCTTCTCGGCCTTTCCATTTCCCAGCCGGCCACGCGGCGATTTTACGGTCGTTTCCGAAAGCATGCGGACATCGTGCTGGGAGGAGCCCTGGTTGCGCTCGGCTTTGCTGCGCTTGGTTATTGAGAAAGATATACGCAGCCGCCGCTGTTACACGGACCTCAAACGACAAAACCCGCCGGACAGGGTCCAGCGGGCTCGGAACCGGCGACGGGGAAACCCGTCTGCTGCGGCTCTGGCTTCTAAAGCATGATCTCGGACCTAGGCGCCATTTCGCAAAAAGGGCGACTTGACGCTTTCGGGTGAAACCACGCTCGAGATCAAAGCGCCTTGCGGGCGATCCTCTCGATGTCGGCACGGTTGATGCCGAGATCGTTGAGCTGACGAGCATTCAGGCGGTTCAGTTCGCGCACGGTTTCATTGTACATGCGCCAGTTACGGAAAGCACGGATCGGGTTCATGGTAGTCCTCCATCGTTTCGATGCCGCTCAAATAGGCATCGTTGATGAAAAGTTGAACAGACGCTTTTGCATGGCCGCAATGCGTTTCTTGCATTGCACAATTAAGCTTTTGTTCAGCTTGTTTAGCGCCCGTCAGCCGACATCGAGCACGATCTTGCCGATATGCTCGCCCTCCTCCATCCGCTCATGCGCCCGCCACGCCTCCTTGAGCGGGAAAATCATGTCCATGACGGGTGCTACCTTGCGGGTGCCGAGCAGCGGCCATACCTGCGCCTCCAGCGCTGCGGCGATTGCCGCCTTGAATTCGACGGTCCGCGGCCGCAGCGTCGAGCCGGTGTGGGTGAGCCGCTTGACCATGATCTTCGAGAAATCGGCGGTGGCTGTCGCCCCGCTCTGCGTGGCGATCTGGACGATGCGGCCTTCCACTGCGGCGGCCTCGTAGTTTCGCGCCACATAGTCGCCGCCGACCATGTCGAGGATGACGTTGGCGCCCCGGCCACCGGTCGCGTCCTTGACCGCCGCGACGAAGTCCTCCTCGCGGTAGTTGATCGCACGGTCGGCGCCGAGCTTCAGACAGGCATCACACTTCTCCTGGTTGCCGGCGGTGGTGATGACATAGGCGCCGAAGGCCGAGGCGAGCTGGATCGCCGTAGTGCCGATCCCGGACGAGCCGCCGTGCACGAGCAGCGTCTCGCCGCTCTTCAAGGCCCCGCGCTCGAAGACATTATGCCAGACCGTGAAGTAGTTTTCCGGCACCGCCGCCGCTTCGGTGTGGGTAAAGCCGGCGGGCAGCGGCAACACGCTGCCGGCATGAACCTTGACGTATTCGGCGTAGCCGCCGCCGGGCGTCAGTGCGCAGACCCGGTCCCCGACGCGCCAGCGCGATATCTCGTCGCCAAGAGCTGCAACTTCGCCCGACGCTTCGAGGCCCGGCAGGTCCGACGCACCAGGCGGCGGCGGATAGACGCCCTTGCGCTGCTGCACATCCGGCCGGTTGATACCGGCGGCGCGCACCCGGATCAGAATTTCGCCGGGACCCGGCACGGGCACGTCGCGCGTTTCCGGTTTCAGCACTCGCGGTCCGCCGGGTTCCGAGATCGCAATGGCGATCATCGTCGCCGGAATTCTGTTCTGTCCACTCGCCATGAATTTTCCCGTCTCGCTTCGCCAGTTTCTTGCCAGCTGCCAGTTTCTTGCCGACTATTTGCATCCATGCCCCTGCCCTATGTATGCTGATTGCCAAATCAGGCAAATGGCCACTGCAGCGCCGGGCGTCCGATTGGACGCGCAAAGGACGCTGTAGCCGTCTAAGTTTTTGCGCATCAGGGAGGAGCGACGATGGCGATCTTCGACGACGAACCCAAAAAGAAAGCGCGCCCGCACGAGATCGGCCAGGATCTGTCGCTGCTTTCCGTCGACGAACTGTCCGAGCGGATCGGCATCCTGCGCGACGAGATCGCCCGGTTGGAAGCCGAGCTCAAGTCCAAGGGCACCACCAAATCAGCGGCCGAGGCGCTGTTCCGCCGCGGATAGTTTCCAGAGCCGAAGCGCCCGCCGCCGAAAAGCCCGAATGCGACTGTCTTCAGATCCTCCCTAATTCCTGCCGGATCAGCTAAATGTTTGCAAGCTACCGACCGATCCTCTCGCTGCTTCGAGGCACCGCTTTCCTGCTGGCTGCCACCGGACTGCACGGGCTGCTGTTGCCGCTGCGCGGCCAGTTGGAAGGTTTCTCGACCGCATCGCTCGGCCTGATGGGCACGGCCTGGGCCGGCGGCTTCGTCACCGGCTGCTTCTTTGCGCCGCGCATCGTGCGCCGCGCCGGTCATGTGCGCGCTTTTGGCGCCTTTGCGGCATCGGGAGCCATCGTCGCACTGCTCACCGGCCTGATCATCGACGAATATTTTTGGATCCTGCTGCGCGCCTTTACCGGTTTCACCATGGCCGGCGCCTTCATGGTCATCGAAAGCTGGCTGAACGAGAAGTCCACCAACGAGAACCGCGGCGCCGTCTTCGGTCTCTACATGATGGTCACCTATGCCTCGATCATGGGCGGCCAGATGATCGTTGCCGGGGGCGACGTGAAGTCGGCCTCGCTGTTCATGATCACCGGCATCCTGTTCTGCCTGTCGCTCATTCCGACCGCAGTGTCGACGGCTTCGCACCCCAAGCCGCTGCAGGACGTCTCGCTCGACGTCAAGGGGCTCTATGTCAATTCGCCGGTGTCGGCGATCGCCTGCGTTTTGATCGGCATCGCCAACGGCGCCTGGGGCACGCTCGGCGCCGTCTATGGCGCCCGCATCGGCATTTCCACGGCCGAGATTGCGCTGATGATGAGCCTGGTGGTCGTCGCCGGCGCCGCCATGCAACTTCCGGCCGGGCGTCTCTCCGACAAGACCGACCGCCGCTTTGTGCTTGCGGGCCTGGCCTTCGGCGCGGCGCTGTTCGCCGTCGCGGTCTTCCTGTTCGAGCCGCGCTCCGGCGTCTTCGTCATCGTCTGCACCGCCGCCTATGGCGCCTTTGCCTACACGCTGTATTCGATCGCCGTGGCCCATGCCAACGACCACGCCCGGGCCGAGGATTTCGTCAAAGTGTCGGGCGGCCTGCTGCTGCTCTACGGTTTCGGCACGATGATCGGACCGCTGCTGGCCGCCGGCCTGATGGCTTGGATGCGGCCGGAAGCCTTGTTCCTTGCGACTGCCTTCGCGCATCTTTGCCTGGCAGGCTATACGCTGCTGCGCATCAGCCGGCGCGCGCCGGTGCCGATCGAAGACCGCGACGCGTTCAAGACACAACCGGCTGAGCGCTCGATCACGCCGGAGGCACTGCGGCTCGATCCGCGCAGAAAGCCTGAAACCAACGGTTGAGATTTGGAAAACTTTGCCTCACAAATAAGGCATGATGTTTTCCGACGCCTTCATGGCGATTGCCGATCCCAACCGGCGCTATCTCTTGGAAGAGCTCCGGCGCGGCCCGAAGACCGTCAACCAATTGGCCGCCGGGTTGCCGGTCTCGCGCCCGGCTGTTTCGCAGCATCTGAAAGTGCTGCTCGACGCCGGGCTGGTCAACGCCAAGCCGGAAGGGACAAGACGCGTCTACACGGTCAGCAGTGCCGGCTTCCTGAAGCTCAACATCTGGCTCGACCAGTTCTGGGACGCAGAGCAGCTGGGTTGACCCGGAGATGCACCGTCACGTCTTGGCCAGAGAAGCGCTAAGCGCGTCGTTAGGCGGGACGTACAGCATCGAGCCTAACCGTTGTTGTAGGGGAACAGCTTGAAATAGGGCTGCGCTTCCTCGATCACGCGGGCGACAGACGGCCGCCGCAACAGCCGGCCGTGATAGCGTCTCACCGCCGGATATTTGTCGCCGAACGGCTCGACCTTGTTGGCGTAGAACAGCGCCGGGGCGGCAGCGCAGTCGGCCATGGTGAAGGCCTCGCCCGTCGCCCATGTCCGCGACTGCATGTCCTGTTCGATGATGGCGTAGGCGCTGCGCAATTGGGCGCGCGCCTCCTCGACGCCGAACGGATCGGTCTTGCCTTCCGGCCGCAGGCGGTCGCCGACGATCTTCTGCATCGGGTGCTGCACGTAAAAGTCATAAAATCGGCCGGCGAGGCGGGTCTGGCGGGCGAGATCGGCATCGGCAGGGATCAGCTCGACCGGTCCGGGATAATACGCGCTGAGATATTCGATGACGATCGTCGATTCCAGCACAGTCTGGTCCAGCGCTTCATCGCGCAGCACCGGCATCTTACCGGCCGGCGACAATTTCAGGAACGCCCCGCGCGACTGTTCATTGCCGAGATCGACGACGACCGAGGTGAACGGCGTGCCATTCTCATAGAGCGCGATCAGCGGCTTCCAGCAGAAGGACGCCAGCGGATGAAGATGCATCGTCAGGGACATCGTTTTGTTCGTTCCTTTGATGGTTCACCTCGCGGACGGTCGGTGTCGAGGTTCGGCCTGCTAGTTACCTGGCTTGGGTATGGGTGACGATGGCATCGACGATCACGGCCCAATCGTCGGGATGCAGTTCGTGGCCGCCGCCTTCGATGCGGACAAGCCTCGCGCCGGCAACTGCCGCTGCGAGAGCAGCGCCATGCTCGATCGGAAAGATCGGATCCTCGGTGCCGTGGATAACGAGGAGCGGAACCTTCAATTCGTGCAGGCGGCCCTTCCCGTCCTCGCCGCCCCGATGTTCGCCGCTCTTGAGCATGAAATGATTGGTCGCGCTCAAGAAGCCGCCGGATCGGTCGTAATCCTGTTCGACGAACGCCCTCGTCCGCTTCTCGTCGAAGGGATGCGCGGTGCCGGCGATCGCGTGCGCGTCCTTGACGATGAAGTCGACCACCTGGTCGCGCTCCGACCAATCGACATCAGCGCCTTTGGCCGAATGTTTCATATAGGCCTCGGTCATCCCCGGCAGCTGCGACGTGTCGGTTCCCACAGGAGAAGTGCTGATCGCGTTAAGCGAGATGACCCGCGATGGATGTTTCAGCGCCACAAGCTGCGCGATCATGCCGCCCATCGACATGCCGACCACATGCGCTTTCGCGATGCCATAACCATCGAGCACGCGGATAGCGTCGTCTGCCATGTCGTCGAATGTGTAAGGCGGTTCGCCCGGCGCATATTTGGTCGAACGGCCGGTATCGCGATTGTCGTAGCGGATCACGAACAGACCCTTGCCGGCCAATTTTCGGCAAAACGCCTCCGGCCACCAGAGCATCGAAGCCATGGCGCCCATGATCAGCAGCATCGGTGGATGTGCGGGATCGCCAAACGTCTGGGATGCGATTTCGGGCTCCGCAGCCTTCATGATGATCGCGATCTCCTTTCTGCAAAACCGATTGCATTTTGCAATCAGTTGCACGATAATAAAACCGATATAATTATGCAACCAGTTTTTTTCGGAGAATCGCATGAGCATCGATCGCCGGTCTGGGTGCCCGATCAACCTGTCGCTTGAAGTGTTTGGCGACCGGTGGAGCCTGATCATTCTTCGCGACATGATATTCGGCGGCAAACGCCACTTTCGCGAACTGCTCAACGGATCGCTGGAACGCATCGCTTCCAACATCCTCGCCGATCGGCTGAAGCGGCTGATGGAGCTCGGCATGCTGACCAGGGCCGACGACCCCACCCACAAGCAGAAGGCGATCTACAGCCTGACCGAAATGGCGATAACGCTGGTGCCGATCCTGGCGCATCTCGGCGCCTGGGGTCGCGTCTGGCTGCCGGTCAGCGAGGAACTCTCGATCCGCGCCGAGCTTCTGGAAAAGGGCGGCCCGCCGATGTGGGAAAAATTCATGGACGAGCTGCGCCACGAACATCTGGGAACACCTTCCGACACGCCGCCGGATGCTACCGTGCGTGCGACCTTGCAGGCCGGATACGAGGCGGTTGTCGCCCGAAAGGCGCCAGACGCCGGGTGAGATCCTGGCGCGTGACCAACTTATTTTCCCCATTTCAGGCCGGCTCTGCTATTAAGGGGTTGAAAACTATAATTTACGGGATTGGAAAAGCCCTTGGTTGAGAACTCTAAGGATACTGCCCGCGCGCGGGCAGATTTGCGTTTCAAGAAGCAGGAAGAGGCAGCCACGGTTCGTCAGAAGGCGATGGCGGAATATGTCGCAGAGAGCGACGCTCGCCAGATAAAGACCAATAAACTAAGGGCGCTGCGCCTCGCCAAGGAAGCCGAAGACCTCGCCAATGCGCCGGCTGCTCCGGTGAAGAAGCCGGCGCGCGCCAAGAAAAAATAGAGTTGGTTCGCTGCGACCGGCCCCGTCGTCGGCGCTGTCGGCATTTCCGGCGATACGTCGGACAATGATGAAGCCGCCGCCATCCAAGCGGCTGGCTTCACCGCCGGACCCGGGCTAAGGCCGGCCTCAAGTCTAGTTCATGTTAATATCGCGGGTGGCCGCTCGCATCGATACCGAGAAGCCGGCCAGGACGTCGACCAGCGCGATGACCATCAGTGTGAAGAAGACCGAGTGCGCCGCGCCCTTCACCAGCAGGAACTCGACCAGGAACGCCACAAAGACGAACGTCGACAGCAGATGGTCCATGATCGATGCGCTCGTCGTGCGCGTCGATTTTACGATTTCGACGAAGAAGAGGATCAGCCCGATCAGCACGATCAGATCGCCGAGCGTCAGCGAGAACACACCGCCCGACATCATGCGGATCGAGAACAGTTCGCTTGCCCAGGGGTCGTCGCCACCGCCGAATATTCCCAGAAGCCCGAGATTATAAAGGACGAAGGGCACGATCAGCAGCGGGATGGCACCGAACATCAGGCGGCTCCGATTGGACTGCCTTCTGTAGAATGCGCCCGGCGTTCGCCGTCAAGAATTTTCGTACGCGACTGCGAACACGGACAAAGACCGTGCGAAATAACAATGTCAGCCGGCCCGGCAGCCGTTTTATACGGTTGCTGGAATGGCTGAAATTGGTTCGGTGAGCGATCATCCGCGCAAAAATGCAAAAGACCGGCACAATGGCCGGTCCTTCGGACGTCACAAACCGTCGAAAGCTGTCTCAGCTTTCCTTCGGCTCCAGAACCTGGCGACCGCGATACATGCCGGTCTTCAGGTCGATATGGTGCGGGCGGCGCATCTCGCCGGAATTCTTGTCCTCGACATAGGTCGGGGCCTTCAACGCATCGGCCGAACGGCGCATGCCGCGCTTCGACGGAGAGGTTTTTCGTTTCGGTACGGCCATGGATATGCTCCACTACATGGTCAAAACGCCCCGGCTGCCCTCGTGAAAGGGCCGCGTCAGGGCCGGAATCTGAGAAAGTCGGGTGCCTATACACGCCCTGTGCCGTTTTGGCCAGCGCCGTCGCGAATTTTTTTAAGCTAGCGCAGACAGCCGACATAGGCGCCGGACCGGCCTGCGCGCCGCTCGATCAGCGCGGCCAGCCGCCTCAGTCCCGGTCCGGGCTTCGCCGGGTTGCGTACGATCGGGTTCGGCAAGGTGACGGCAAGCAGCGCGGCCTGGCGACGCGACAATCGTTTTGCCGAAACCCCGAAATGGTGCTGGGCGGCGGCCTCGATGCCATAGATGCCCGGCCCCCATTCGGCGATGTTGAGATAGATTTCCATGATGCGCCGTTTCGACATCACCATGTCGACATAGAAAGCCAGCGGCAGCTCGACGACTTTCCGGACCGATCCCAGCGGCCGCGACCACAGATAGAGGTTCTTCACGGTCTGCATGGTGATGGTCGAGGCGCCGCGCGTCATCTCGCCGGCCAGCGCGTCGTCGACGACGCCCCTCAACTCGCCAAGGTCGATGCCGCGATGGAAACAGAACTGCCCGTCCTCCGACATGATGACCGAATTCGCCAGTGCCGGTGCCACATCGTCGATCGAGACCCAGCGCCGATCATAGCCGGAAAACGTCGCCAGATCCTTCAGCATCAGGGTCGACACCGGATGCACGAACGGCGGCAGATACAGGAAGGTAAACACCACCGGCATCAGCGCCAGCACGACGGCGACGGTGATGCCGCGCCGGACCCAGCGCCGGGGCCAGCGTTTGAGACCGATGCGGTTGCCGCGTTTCGGCCTCACCATGTCCAGCCCTTCGGTTTCGTGATCGACGATCGGTTCCGCCAAGCCGCCCAATCCATGCTACTCCCTGCCCCGGCATAATGGCGCTTGGCTTCTTGCGCAACGTCTGAGTGTCGGCTACCGGTCCCGGCGATGACGAAAGACGATCAAATACCGTTCGAGGCAACGCTTGTCGGGCGCGCTGGCCCGCTCGAGGCGCTGCTCAGGCGGCTCCTCGACGATCGCCCGCTTTCAGGCGAGATCGCGCGGCCGCAACGTCTGATGGCGGCGATGCGCCATGGCGTGCTGAACGGCGGCAAGCGCCTGCGACCCTTCCTGGTCATGGAAAGTGCCGCGCTGTTTTCCGCCGACGGCGAGGCGGCGCTGCGCGTGGCGGCGGCGCTCGAATGCGTGCATTGCTATTCGCTGATCCATGACGATCTGCCGGCCATGGACGATGACGATTTGCGCCGTGGCCAGCCGACCGTGCACAAGGTCTTCGACGAGGCGACTGCCATCCTCGCCGGCGATGCATTGCTGGCGCTCGCCTTCGACATCATTGCTGACGAAGCGACGATGCTGCCGGCCGAACGAAGGGCGGCGCTGGTGCTGGCGCTGGCCCGCGCCGCCGGAGCCGGCGGCATGGTCGGCGGCCAGATGCTCGACCTTGAGG
>NZ_SUEO01000018.1:9962-25596 GCF_004962925.1 Mesorhizobium sp.
AGCCTTTCAGCTTGCCGACGACCTGCTCGACCTGACGGCGGATGCGCACCAGATGGGCAAGGCGACCGGCAAGGATGCAGCCGCCGGCAAGGCGACGCTGGTGGCGCTGCACGGCGCGAACTGGGCGCGGGACCAGCTTCAAGGCCTCGTCGACCAGGCCCACGCGCTGCTCGATCCCTATGGCGAAGCCGCCATGCTTCTGAAGCAAGCGGCGAAATTCGTGGCGACCCGCAACAGCTGACGCACGGCCGCGACGGGCTTTAGTCACGGCGTCACCGCGCATGCGCCGAAGGCGATCGCGACAGGGCCTGACGCGGCCATTTTAAGGCTAGCGCAACCTGCCGATCGGGATGATTTCCGGCGAGGCCAGGCGATATGGCTCGCCCTGCCAGTTGCCGAGCCATTCCTCGACGACCAGCCCGGTGTCGTCCAGCATCTGCGCAAGGCTTTCCTGTGCCGGGAAGGCTATTTTCGATTCGGCGCTGAGGACCTGCCCGCTGTCGGGGATTTCATAATGGGTCGAGTAGGTGACGACGCCGGTAGCGGGATCGCGCCGGAAATCGTTCCATGCTCTTACCGTGCCCAATTGGGGATGATTCAGATCCCGTTGCGACCTTTCCGGCGTCCACTCGAGCCATTCCTCTGTGGCTGGATTTCGCGTGTCGAAGATGAAGCGCCCATCGGGAGCCAGATGAGCTGCGATCGTGGCAAGCACCGCCTCTCGGTCTTCTGGCGTGAGAAACACCTGGAAGGCGTGCCCAGTTAAAAGCACCAGATCGAAGCGTCGTCCGAGCCGGACGTTTCGCGCATCGGCCTCGACCCAGTCGACCCTCTGCCCGCCATCTCTGCGGCGCGCGATGTCGAGCATCGCCGGCGCGGGATCGAGGCCGGTCACACTGCGCCGGTCGGCGAGCGCGGCGGCCAATTGCCCGGTGCCGCAGCCGAGATCGAGAACCGAGCCGGCATCCTTAGCAAAGCCGACGCAGTAGTCGAAGTCCACGCCACCTTCGTTCTCGATATCGTAGAACTGGACGAGGTCGGGATCGCTGTAGAGACGGTCGGTCATGGTGGGCCTATAGCTGAGGTCGTGGAGCAGCAGAATTCGTGGGGTCAAAGCGGGCGAATCGGTCAGATCACCGATTCCGCACCACAATGCATGCACCGCCGACGCTTTGCAGTTTCTGGCAGATGTTGTCGGCCTTGGCTTTGGAGTCGGCGCCGATCCGGACCGCATAAATGCCGCGCCTGCCGATCGGCGAGCGCACCCGGCTGACCACCGGATTATGGCCCTTAAGCAAGGCTGGAAACCGACGCTTTACACCGTTCCATTGACTGAGCGCCGCGGCGCGGCGGAAATTGCCGGCCACCTGCACGCCCCACGGCTTGATCTTGATCGACGCCATGGCCACGGTCCTGGACTTGATAACCGGCAGCTTGCGGCAGGCGACCGCGAAGCTCGCTTTCTTGTCGAGCGGCCGGATGATGCCGGCATAGGCGGTATCGGTAAACCTGTCGGCTGGCTCACCCATAATGTCCAGAACGTAGCTTTCGGTCTCCATCGGCAGGAAGCCACCGGAACTCAGCCAGCGCGACACCCGGCTTTCGCCGGCATTGTAGGCGGCGGCGGCCAAGCCCAGATTGCCGAATCCGGTTTTCATTTCGGCGAGATATTTTGCCGAGGCCGGTATGGCCTGCTCGATATCGAAGGAATTGGCGAGGCCGCGTATCTTGGCAGTACCCGGCATGAACTGGGCAATGCCTTCGGCGCCGACCGGGCTGACCGCGCTGGGATCGAAGCGGCTTTCCTTCCAGATCAGCCGGGCAAAGAAATCCTTGGGCAGGCCGTTTTGATCTGCATGAGCCTCGATCAGGTTGCAAACCCGGTCGAGCAGCCGCTGCTTGGCGGGACGCGGCGGATCGGCCTGGACGGCTGTCGCCCAGCCCAGCCAGCCAAGCAAAACCAATCCACCAAACAAGACCGGCGTCGCCCAACGGAGCCGCATCGACCTACTCCGCCGCGGCCTTGCCAAGTCGCCCAAACCGCTGCTCGATATAGTCGGCGACCATTTTCTCGAAGTCGGCGGCGATCGACGGGCCGCGCAGCGTCGCCGCCTTCCTGCCGTCGACAAATACCGGCGCCGTCGGCGTCTCGCCGGTGCCGGGCAACGAAATGCCGATATCGGCGTGCTTGGATTCACCTGGACCGTTGACGATACATCCCATCACCGCGACCTTGAGGTTCTCGACGCCGGGATATTTTTCACGCCACACCGGCATGTTCTTGCGCAGATCCGCCTGGATGTTCTGGGCGAGTTCCTGGAACACGGTAGAGGTCGTGCGGCCGCAGCCGGGGCAGGCAGCGACGATCGGCACGAACTGCCGGAACCCCATGGTCTGCAGGAGTTCTTGCGATACCTGCACCTCCCGGGTGCGGTCGCCATTCGGCTCCGGTGTCAGCGAGATGCGGATCGTATCGCCAATGCCTTGCTGGAGAAGGATGCCCATCGCTGCGGACGAGGCGACGATGCCTTTCGACCCCATGCCGGCCTCGGTGAGGCCGAGATGCAGCGCGTGGTTGGAGCGGGTGGCAAGCTCGGTATAGACGGCAATCAGGTCCTGCACGCCGCTGACCTTGGCCGAGAGGATGATTTTCTCGCGACCAAGTCCGATCTCCTCGGCCATTTCGGCCGAAAGGATCGCCGACTGCACGATCGCCTCGCGCGTCACTTCCTGCGCGGTCAGCGGAAAGCCTTGGCGCTGGTTGTCGTCCATCAGCCGGGTCAGAAGCTCCTGGTCGAGCGACCCCCAATTGACGCCGATGCGCACCGGCTTGTCGTACCGGATCGCCATCTCGACGATATCAGTGAACTGCCGGTCCTTCTTGTCCTTGAAGCCGACATTGCCGGGATTGATGCGGTACTTGGCCAGCGCCTCGGCGCAAGCCGGATGGTCGGCGAGCAGCTTGTGGCCGATATAATGGAAATCGCCGACCAGCGGCACGTTGATGCCGAGCCGTTCGAGCCGCTCGCGGATGGCGGGCACGGCAGCAGCACTCTCGTCGCGGTCGACGGTGATGCGCACGATCTCCGAGCCGGCACGGTGCAGCGCCGCAACTTGAGCGACTGTCTGGTCGACATCGGCGGTGTCGGTGTTGGTCATGGACTGGACAACGACAGGCGCACCCCCGCCGACCATCACGCCGCCCACATCGACACCGACCGACGTGCGGCGCGGGAAGGGTGAGGAAAAATATCCGGTCATGGCCGGCTGCCCTTTGTTAGCGCGTCATTCCAAATCCCGGAATCGGTCTTAGGAAAGAATCATGCGCAAGAATCAAAATACAGCGCCCTTTGCGCGCCCGAAAGGACGCGCGGCGCCATAGAAGGTCCGAGCATGAGGTGGAGGAGCAAAGATGGCTTGTCAATGGCGACAGGCAGGCAGACCTACCAAATCGATAACAGGAAGACGGCAGCAAGCCATCCATCCTGTCCATATCGCCGGAACAAAATAAAGCGATTCTCCGGCGGCATAATTGCCACCGGAAAGATGGTCGCGCCGAAAGCGGCGCAGCTATCTTTGGAAGAGCGTCAGTGCGTGGTCGGTTTCGCCCTCAGTTTTTCAATCTCGTCCTTGAGTGCCAGCTTGCGCCGCTTAAGATTCACGATTTCGAGGTCGTCGACCGATGGATGGTTCTTCGCATCATCGATTTCGCGTTCGATGTCGCCGTGTTTCCGCTGCAGCTCATCAAGATGGGATGCAAGAGACATGATTGGTTCTCCCTTTCATGGTTTCCTCGATTGCAGCCGTCAAGGCGCGTCCACCGCAGGCTCGCTTCTGTGACGGCATAATGACAGTGTGCCACCATCGGGCAGCGATGTCGAATGCTGCGTGGTAGCATTCCACGACAATGTGAAATGTGATATTGGCTGCGCGCCGGTGCAAGAGAGCCCCCGGCCCCGCCCAATCAGGCCCATTTTTGGGCGCCGCAGACGTGCAGACGGTAGATAATGTCCGAACAGGAACAGGCCGATATCCGCCTCGAATATTCTCGGCTGAAGCAAGAGCACGCCGATTTCGACGCGGCCATCAACGCGATGATCGCCATGGGCTGCGATCCGCTGCAGATCCAGCGCATGAAGAAGAAAAAACTATTCCTGAAAGACCGGCTGATGGCGCTGGAAGACCGGATCATTCCCGACATCATCGCGTGAGCGAATTCCCACTTTGGCGACTCGGCAAACCTGCTCATCCTGTGATCGAAAGCCTCGCGGCGCGTTCGCGCAGCATGGCGATGAGATCGTCGGTCTTTTCTCCGGAGGTGTCGATGGGAACCACCAGGCATATCGTCGCCTCGACCTTGCCGGGCGCAGAAAACACCGGCGCGGCAAGGCATTTTGTATAGGCGTCGACAAGACCTGAAGTTACACAGTAGCCGGCAGCCCCGGACGTAGCGATATCGGCTATGAAGTCGTCGAGCAGCAATCTGCGGCCGTCGGGCAGGACGAGATCGTCTTCGGACACCATGTCTTCGATCACGGCCCTTTCGAAGCCGGCGAGAAGCAATCGCCCCGATGCGGTCCAGGGAAGCGGGATCTGCAGACCTGTGGCCGAGCTGATCCGGAACGGCCTGGTGCCCGGACTTGAATGGACGATCGTGTAGCGGCCGCTTTGCAACATGCACAACTCGGACGTCTCGCCTGTCTCACGCGACAGATTGTCGACTTCCTGACGCCCTCTCCTGAGCAGGTCGTTGC
Source organism: Mesorhizobium sp. (assembly GCF_004962925.1). Taxonomy (GTDB): domain Bacteria; phylum Pseudomonadota; class Alphaproteobacteria; order Rhizobiales; family Rhizobiaceae; genus Mesorhizobium. Next base: position 14,717 of record NZ_SUEO01000018.1, read on the forward strand.
CGCGCACATAGTCCATTCCGTAGAGATAAAGCTTCTTCCCGAAATAGACCCGATTGCCGTCGCCGGCCATCTCCAGCAGGCCCGCATCGACCAGCGAGCGTACAAGCGTGTAGGTCGTCGAGCGAGGCGCACTCACTGCCTTGGCGAGATCGCCAATCCCGATCGCACGCTGGGTCGCGTGAAGAAACTCCAGGATCTGGAGCACCCGGTTGAGACCCTTCTCACGAGAGCCCGAAGCCTTGTCTTCGTCCAGCCCGTCGTCCAGCCGAACTGCCAAGGCATTGCCATCTTGCATTACCGGCTCCTGATGTTAGTATCTGTCTTGTATAGAGTACATGTGTCTCTTGTAAGGGACAATCACGTTCATTGCAACGATGCATGTTGCTCGTCCAATAGGGGAACACAACACGAAGGAGGTCGCCGTGAACGACACATCCAAAAGACGTGAATTTCTGAAAATGGGAATGGCCGGGCTTGCAACGGCCGGAGTGATGGGCGCAGCAGCAACGGTCGATGTTCAGAAGGCGGCGGCGCAAGCGGCGCCCGACAGCCTGCTGCGTACTGTTCTCGATCGCGGCAAACTGATCGTCGGCACCGGCAGCACCAACGCGCCCTGGCACTTCGAGAATGATGCCGGCGAACTCGTCGGCATGGACATCACCATGGGCCGCATTCTTGCCAAGGGCCTTTTCGACGATCCGACCATGGTCGATTTCGTCATGCAGGATCCTTCACAACGCATTCCGAATGTGACCACCAACAAGGTCGACATCTCGATCCAGTTCATGACCATGACCGCCCAGCGCTCGCAACTGATCAATTTCTCCCGGCCCTATTACGTCGAAGGCATCGCTCTACTGACCCTTCCGACAGCCGAGAACAAAACCTTCGACAAGCTGCTCGCCGGCGGTTCGGCAACGCGTATTTCCATCCTGCAGAATGTCGATGCCGAGGCAAATGTACATATTGTCTTGCCGGAGTCGCAGGTGATGCAGATAGACACCCAGGCCAACGTCCTGCAGGCACTGGAGTCGAAGCGCGTCGACGCCGCCGCTGTCGATCTCTCCACGGTGCGCTGGCTCGCCTCACGCAATCCGGACCGCTACTTCGATGCCGGCAAAAGCTGGTTCAGCATGCTTTACGGCGCGGCGCTGCGGCAAGGCGATCTCGACTGGCTGACCTTCGTCAACGCATCCTTCGCGACTGCAATGTTCGGTCATGAAACGGCGCTCTACGACGCGGCGTTCAAGGACTATTTCGGGCTGGAGCCGCCGGCCCGGCATCCCGGTTTTCCGGTCATCTGATGCAGCTGGCGGAAGGGCAGCAATCGGCGCCCTTCCGCCTCCTTCTCCTCGACGGCCCTCGGCACTGAGGCAGACGCATGGGCTACGCCCTCAACTTCAACCTGATCTGGCGGCATTTCGACAAGCTGTGGGGCGGCCTGCTGCTCAGTCTCGAACTCGCCGTGATCTCCATAGCGATCGGCATCGTCATCGGGCTGCTTCTGGCCGTCTGGTACGTGTCGGCCGGGCGCGTCGTGCGGTCCATAATCGCCGCCTATGTCGAGTTCATCCGCAACGTGCCGCTGATCCTGCTCGTCTACCTGGTCTTCTACGGCCTGCCGACCGTGGTCGATATCGCCTACAGCGCGCAGACCTCGTTCGTCGCGACGCTGTCGCTTTATAGCGGCGCCTATCTGGTCGAGGTGTTTCGCTCGGGGCTGGAAGCGGTTCCGCGCGGACAGACCGACGCTGGCAAGGCGATCGGCCTGACGCCCTGGCAGCGGCTGCTCCATGTGCGCCTGCCGACGATGCTGCGGATAACGCTGCCCGCGCTTTCCAACACATTCATATCGCTCTTCAAGGACACGTCGGTCGCCTCGGTCATTTCAGTGCCCGAGCTCACCTACGGCGCCCAATGGATCAACTTCAACACCTTCCGGATCGTGGAGGTCTACCTTGTGGTGACGGCGATGTACCTCTTGACGGGCTACGCGCTTCTCTATGCGCTTCGGCTTGTCGAGCGCCGGTTCAGGGCGGCGCACTAGAATGCTTGGCCAGATCGCCTATGCCTTGCCCTTCCTGGCTCAAGGTTTTGCCGTGACTCTGTGGGTGTCGCTGCTGGTCGTGGCGTTGTCGCTCGTCGCCGGTGTGATGATGGGCGTCGGCCTTGTCTACGGCCCCGCGCCGCTGCGCTGGGTGGTGCGCATTTTCAGCGACACCATACGCGGCATTCCGATCCTGGTGCTCATCTTCTTCGTCTATTACGGCCTGCCTGCCGTCGGCATCCATCTGGAATCCTTCTGGGCAGCCGTGCTGGCGCTCACCCTGTTCAAGACCGCGCAGGTCATCGAATATCTGCGCGGCGCGGTCGGTTCCATTCCGAAGGGGCAGTCCGAAGCGGCGATGGCGATCGGGCTGACCTTCCGCCAGCGACTGGCCTACGTCATCTTCCCGCAAGCGTTCAGGCGCTTCCTGCCGCCATGGATCAATGGCGTCACCGATGCGGTAAAGGGCAGCGCGCTGGTCTCGCTGCTGGGCATCACCGACCTGATGCACGCCATCAACCAGGTCATCGGCCGCACCTACGAGGCGATGCCGCTCTACATCCTCGGCGCGGTCATCTACTTCGCCGTCAATTACGCCCTCTCCCTGGCCAGCCGACGGCTGGAGCGGCGTTTCTCCTTCATCCGGGAATAGCAAGATGTCCATCGCCCCGCCCGCCAATCCGGCGCTTCTCGATATCTCCGACGTTTCCAAATCTTTTGGATCCGTTGAGGTCCTGCGCTCCGTCAGCCTGCAGGTGACACGCGGCGAGGTGGTGACTGTCATCGGGCCTTCCGGCAGCGGCAAGACCACCTTGCTGCGCTGCGTCAACTTCCTCGAGAGCTACGATAGCGGCTCCATCCGCATCGATGGCAAGGAAGTCGGCTTCCGCGAGACGGGAACACGCCAACGCCGCAGCGAGCGCGACCTGGCGAAGATGCGGGCCGAGACCGGAATGGTGTTCCAGAGTTTCAACCTGTTCCCGCATCTGACGGCGGCCGGCAACATCATGCTTGGCCTGCGCAAGGTGCGCGGCAAGAGCAGCGCCGAGGCGCGTGCCATTGCCGAGCACTGGCTCGGCCGGGTCGGCCTCGCCCACAAGGCCGACAGCCTGCCCGCCGAGCTTTCCGGCGGCCAGCAGCAGCGCGTCGGCATTGCCCGCGCGGTGGCGATGGAGCCAAAAATCCTGCTTCTCGACGAGATAACCTCGGCGCTCGATCCGGAACTCGTCGGCGAAGTGCTCGAGGTCGTGCGCAGCTTGGCCGAAGACGGCATGACCATGGTGATGGTCACGCACGAGATGGCCTTTGCGCGCGACGCCTCGAGCCGCATCGTCTTCATGGCGGATGGCGGCGTCAGCGCCGCAGGCCCGCCTGCCGAGATTCTGGGCGCGGAGATCGATAACGAGCGTCTTCGCAGCTTCCTAGCGCGGTTCCGCGCCTCGCATTTCTGACATCGGACGGCGAAAGCTGTCGCAAGGAGCCTTTTCATGTCGCCTTACATCCGGCTCGCCGAACTGGGCCTGACGCTGCCCGAGCCGCCGACGCCGATCGCCAATTTCGTCACCCACGCCGAAAGCGGACGGCTGATCTTCCTCTCCGGCCAGGGGCCGTTGCGCCCCGATGGCACGCTTTGCACCGGCAAGGTGGGTGAGGACGTCACGGTGGAGGAGGCCTATAAGCATGCCCGTCTTACCGGCCTGAACCTGCTCGCTGTCATGCATGCCGCGGCAGGCGACCTCGGCCGCATCGTGCGCGTCGTCAAGCTGCTTGGCTTCGTCAACGCGATCCCGACCTTCAGCGACCATCCGAAGGTGGTCAACGGCTGCTCCGATCTTTTCGCCGCCGTCTTTGATAGCATCGGCGGACACGCCCGCTCGGCGATCGGCGTCGGCTCGTTGCCGGGCAACATTACAGTCGAAATCGAGGCGGTCGTCGAGATCGCCGCCTGACATCCACCAATGGGATCTCTAGAGATGAAAACCTACTCCGAAAACGGCTCCAACACGACAATTCGCGAGCGGCTTGGCCTCCGCCCGATCATCAATGTTTCCGGCACGATGACGGCGCTCGGCGCCTCGATCATCGTCCCGGAAGCGATCGCCGCGATGTCGGAGATCGCTTCGCAATGGGTGGAGATGGACGATCTGCAACGCGCCGCAAGCACGGTCGTCGCGCGCCTCACCGGCGGCGAGGCCGGCTTCATCGCGGCTTGCTGCGCCAGCGGCATCACCATGGCGATTGCCGGCACGATGACCGGCACCAACCTTCTGGCGATCGAGCGGCTGCCGGACAACACGGAGGGCCTCAAGTCGGAGGTCATCGTCCAGCTCGGCCACATCGTCAATTACGGCGCGCCGATCGACCAGTCGATCCGGCTTGCCGGGGCCAAGGCCGTACCGGCCGGCACGGTCAGCGTGACGCAGGATTATCATGTTCGCGACGCCATCCGCGACCGCACCGCGGCCGGCCTCTACGTCGTTGCGCATCACACGGTGCAATACGGCATGCTTTCGCTCGAGGAATTCTGCGATATCTGCCACGCCAAGGGCGTCCCGGTGATCGTTGACGCGGCCTCCGAATATGATTTGCGTGGCTTTCTCGCGCGCGGCGCCGACATCGTCGTCTATAGTGGGCACAAGTTTCTCAGCGGACCGACAAGCGGCATCGTCACGGGGCGCAAGGATCTGGTGCGAGCCGCCTATCTCCAGAATCGTGGCGTTGCGCGGGCGATGAAGGTCGGCAAGGAAAGCATCGCCGGCACGATGGCGGCGCTCGAAGCCTGGGAGCGGCGCGACCATGCCGGCATCCGCGAGCGGGAGGAAGCGGCTTTGCGTCTGTGGAAAGACGCACTGCAGGGCCTGCCCGGCATCGCCGCGCATGTCATTCCTGATCCGACCGCCAATCCGCTCGACCGCCTGCAGGTGTTTGTTACGCCTGAGAGCAGGTTCACCGCCGCCGGCCTTGCCTCGGCACTGGCGGCAGGCTCGCCTCCTATTATCGTGCGCAACCACGAGGTCGAGCGCGGTCACTTCTTTCTCGACCCGTGCAATCTCCATCCCGGCGAGGCGGAGATCGTCGCCAAACGCCTGCGGGCGGTGTTGAGCGCAACTGACCGCCCGGAGGATGCCATGAAACCGGCTCGCAAGGACTCCGCCGGCGCCTTGCGCTGGCCGGATTAGGCAATGATGGCGCCATGCGCCCGAATGCTGCGCAGAGGCATCGCATCCTTGCCGTCGATCCCGAATTCCGCTAATGCGCGCCTTTGCCGCCGGGAGCAGAAGCTTGGACGATCAACGCGCCGACGTCGCCATCATCATGGGCAGCCAGTCCGACTGGGCGACGATGCGCCACGCCGCCGAAACGCTGGAGGCACTGGGCATCCCGCACAAGCGGCTGATCGTCTCGGCACATCGCACCCCCGATCGGCTCTATGACTTCGCCAAAGGTGCCAAGGAGGCCGGTTTTCGGGTGATCATCGCCGGCGCCGGCGGTGCGGCGCACTTGCCGGGCATGACAGCGGCAATGACGCCGCTCCCCGTTTTTGGCGTGCCGGTGGAATCGAAGGCGCTTTCCGGACAGGACTCGCTGCTCTCCATCGTGCAGATGCCGGCCGGCATTCCGGTCGGCACGCTGGCCATCGGCAAGGCGGGCGCTATCAATGCCGCGCTTCTGGCTGCGGCCGTGCTGGCACTGACCGACGAAAAGCTCGCCGCCCGGCTCGATGCCTGGCGCGCCGCCCAGACCGCCAAAGTCGCCGCCGAGCCCACGGACACGCCATGAGCCTGCCCTCGGGATCGACCATCGGCATCATCGGCGGCGGCCAGCTCGGCCGCATGCTGGCCATATCAGCTGCCCGCCTCGGCTACCGCACGGTCGTGCTGGAACCGCAGCCGGATTGCCCGGCGGCACAGGTCGCCAACCGGCAGATCACCGCCGCCTACGACGATACGGCCGCGCTCGCCGAACTGGCGGCAGTCAGCGCCGTCGTCACCTACGAGTTCGAGAACGTTCCAGTCGTGGCCGCCAGCGCGCTTGCCGTCACGGTCCCGGTCTATCCGCCGGCGCGTGCACTGGAAGTGGCGCAGGACCGGATGGCAGAGAAGAAATTCCTCAACGGCATCGGCATTCCCACCGCGGATTTCTGTCCCATCGACAATGACGACGAATTGACGACGGCGCTGAAAAAGTTCGACGGCAGCGGCATATTGAAGACGCGGCGCATGGGCTATGACGGCAAGGGCCAGCGCGTCTTCCGCAACATGGAAACGGGCGGCTTTGCCGGCACCTGCGAGGCTATGGGCAACGTGCCGTTGATCCTAGAATCCTTCGTTGACTTCGAACGCGAGATTTCGGTGATCGCGGCGCGCGGCATAGACGGTTCGCTCGCCGCCTACGATCCGGCAGAAAACGTCCACCGCGACGGCATCCTGCACAGCTCGACCCTGCCAGCCAGGATAGGGTTCGAAACCGCGGCTGCAGCACAGGCGGCAGCAGCAGAAATACTTGCCGCGCTCGACTATGTCGGCGTCATCGGCATCGAGTTCTTTGTCCTTGCCGACGGCGCGCTGCTGGCCAATGAGATCGCCCCGCGTGTTCACAATTCCGGCCACTGGACGGAAGCCGCCTGCATCGTCTCGCAGTTCGAGCAGCACATTCGCGCCGTCGCCGGCCTGCCCTTGGGAAATCCCGGCCGCCATTTCGACTGCGTCATGGAAAACCTGATCGGCGACGACATCCTGCGCGTCCCGGCCCTGCTCGCCGAGCCCGATCTGATGCTGCATCTCTACGGCAAGGCCGAAGCGCGGCCCGGGCGCAAGATGGGCCATTTTACGCGAATGAGCCGTCGCCGTTGAGGCTATTGGATGGCGCCGCTCTAATGCCGTCGATAGAGCAGAAACTCAAAATCCGCCACACCAGCTTTATCCATGAAGCATGCTGCGGTTGACACGGGCAAGGCTCCTCGTTTATGAGCCACGCACAAGTTGAAAGGCGCGCTTTTCGAGCGCGCCTTAATAATTCGGCCCAAGCGGGCCCAGACCGACGGGCAAGACCATGAAGATCAAGAATTCGCTCAAGGCGCTCAAGGCGCGTCACCGCGACAACCAGCTGGTTCGCCGCAAGGGCCGCGTGTACATCATCAACAAGACCGCTCCGCGCTACAAGGCGCGTCAGGGCTGAGCCTTGCGCGTGGGGCCTGCCTCCGCGCTTGCATGATGTTACCGCATCGCCCGAAAATCCGAATCGATTTTTCGGAGTACGATGCGGAGAATACAAATTGTTAGAGCGTCCTCTACGCGTCCAAAAGGACGCGTGGCGTTCTAATACCGGCCTGCCGGCCCTTTCACGCTAAATTCAGTTTGACGATCCGCTGTCCGGGGTTAGATTCTCGGCCATGCGGATTCGTTTTGCATTCTTCGCGGCGCTTTTTCTTTTCGGTTTCGCCCCGCTTCCGGCTCAAGCGGACGATCCGGTCGCTCCCCCGGTTACCACGACCAGAGAGGCAAGGCTCGACCAGCTGTTTGTCGACCTGAAGCGCGAGCGCAATGAAAGAGCCGCCGAGCGCATTGCCGCGCGCATCTCGAACGAATGGGTGCAATCCGGCAGCGCCTCGATCGACCTGATGATGCAATGGTCGCAAAAGGCGATCGAGGACAAGAAATTCGACGTGGCGCTCGACTTCCTCGACCAGGTGGTGACCTTGCAGCCGGCCTATGCGGAAGGCTGGAACCGGCGCGCCACCGTACATTTCATGATGAATAACTTTGGAAAATCGATGGCGGACATCGACCGCACTCTGCAGCTCGAGCCGCGCCATTTCGGCGCGCTGTCCGGCCTGGCACAGATCATGGCCGTAACCGGCCACAAGGAATCGGCGCTGGAAGCTTGGCAGCGCGTGCTCGGTATCTATCCGATGATGCGCAGCGCCCAGGATCAGGTCGGCACGCTTTCGGAAGAACTTGCCGGCGAAGGGATTTGATACCAGGGGGCAGTGCCCTTTGGATCGCGACGGTCCCAATTTTCAACATCGCTGTCGTTCTTGCGTGGTCATGGCAATAACCACCGCGTCGGCACTGCTTGTCGGTGAGCGCGCCATGTGGTTTCCTGTCCAGGGTTGGAGAGGTCAGGCCATCATGATTGCAGCTTACATCGACGAATTCATAATGTTTTGCGCCGGTCTATGGATGACGGGCGTCGGCTACGGGTTCCTCCAGATGCCAAACCAACCCCAAACCGGACAACAGACCTGGCTGGCACGCCTTCCCAGTCATTTCAAATGGATGGGGCCGCTCCTGCTGATAATCGCGATCGTGCTCGCCGTCGCCTCACCTTCTTGATCGGCAGTAAATCGCTGCGCTCCTAGTCCCGTCGAGGCGAAGCTTCAGCTTGGTGAATTCGGCGTGAGCAGCCTAAAGCCCGTCGCGTTTGAATGGATTCATGCGACGCGCTTTAAGTCTTTGTTTTCATCCCAAAAATCGCTGTGCAGCTTTGGGCAACTTGCATTAGCGTCTGGCGTGGGCGTCCGAGCCGACATAGGCGATGCGCAGCATGTTGGTGGAGCCCGGTGTCCTCAGCGGCACGCCGGCCGTGATGATGACACGGTCGCCCGGCTTGCCGAACCCCTCGTCCAACGCGATGCGGCAGGCGCGATCGACCATGTCGTCGAGGTCGATGGCGTCGGGCGAGACGACGCAATGTGTGCCCCACAAAAGCGACAGCCGCCGCGCCGTGTTGACGATCGGCGACAGCGCGACGATCGGCACCTGCGGCCGCTCGCGTGCGGCGCGCAGGCCGGTCGTGCCCGACGCCGTATAGCTGATGATTGCCGACAGTTTCAGCGTCTCGGCGATTTCGCGGGCGGCGAGCGAGATGGCGTCGGCGCCGGTCGCTTCAGGCTCCGAGCGCTGTGCATTGATGATGCCGGCATAGGTCGGGTCGGTTTCGACCTTGCTGGCGATGCGGTTCATCATCGCCACCGCCTCGACCGGGTAGGAGCCGGCCGCGGATTCGGCCGAGAGCATGATGGCGTCGGCACCTTCGAACACGGCGATCGAGACGTCCGACACCTCGGCGCGGGTCGGCACCGGCGCGGTGATCATCGATTCCAGCATCTGCGTGGCGATCACCACCGGCTTGCCGGCGCGGCGCGCGGCGCGGGTGATCTGCTTCTGAATGCCGGGCACGGCTTCGAGCGGCATTTCGACGCCGAGATCGCCGCGGGCAACCATCAGTGCGTCCGAAAGTTCGATGATCTCGGCCAGCCGGGCGACGGCTTGCGGCTTTTCGATCTTGGCCATGATGAGCGCCCGGCCGCGCGCGATCTTGCGCGCTTCCGCCAGATCCTCGGGCCGCTGCACGAACGACAGCGCCACCCAGTCGACGCCAGTGGCCAGCACCGCATCGAGATCCCTGCGGTCCTTTTCGGTCAGCGCGCCGACCGGCAGGTCGGTATCGGGCAGGCTGACGCCCTTCTTGTCGGAGATTGTGGTGCCCGCGACGACGGTGCAGACGATCGCCTTGCCGTCGCTCTTCACCGCCTTCAGTTCGAGCTTGCCGTCATCGATCAAAAGGCGGTGACCGGCCTCGACCGATCTCAGGATTTCGGGATGGGGCAGATAAACCCTGGTCGAATTGCCGGGCTCGGGGTTGTCGTCGAGCGTGAAGGTCTGGCCGAGTGTCAGCACCTCCTTGCCGTTAGCGAATTTGCCGACCCGCAGCTTGGGGCCTTGCAGGTCGGCGAGAATGCCGATCGGCCGGCCGACCGCCTCCTCGACGGCACGGATGCGGCCGACAAGTGTGCGCATCAATTCGTGATCGGTGTGGCTCATATTGATGCGAAACACGTCGGCGCCGGCTTCGAATAGCTTCTTCAGCATGTCCTCGGAGGAGGAGGCCGGACCGATAGTGGCGAGTATCTTGACCTTGCGGCTGCGTCTCATTGACTGTTTGTTCCCGGGGCGGCTGGAGCGCCCCCCGTTGCGGGGTCATCGGTCAGCTGGACCATCCAGCTTGCCTGCTCGCCCGTGTCATATTCCTGGAATCCGGCGCGCTGGAAGCCCCGAGCGACGCAATCGGCAACGCCGGCGATCTTGAACTCTTTTTCGGCCACGCACATGTTGATCGGGCCATCCCAACGCCCGCCGCGCTCGGCGTCTTCTGCATAAAGATAGTAAAACCTTGATGACAGCGGCCCTTCGATCAACGTCTTGCAGCTCGATCCCTCGATGTGCCACCAGCCTTCGGTGATCCAGCCGGCCTTGGCGCGATAGCCGATGCCGACGCCGACCAGGTTCTGCGTGGCGTTGCAGACACGGAAATCGGCGCGCGCGGGCGAGGCCGCAACCATCGCAGCGAAGCCCGCGACAAGGGTCAGGAGCGGCATGGCGAAGGCGTAGCGCACGCGCGGCCTGCCGGCGGAACCCATCCTGACACCCTTCAAGAACCACATTTGCATCTCTCAACGCCCCTTTTCGGAAAAGTCCGGGCGCATGTCAACGCGCCCTTTTGCTCAATTCCAATCGATTTAGAAAGGCTCCGGCGCATGGTCTGTCGCCTTCCGCCAGATTTCCGTAGAAACCGTGGCTAAACGACGGCATTGCGCACGCGTCCTCTTCGTGGAATGACGATACCACCCTCCCCGGAAGCCAGCGAACAGACCATTTCCCGCCGATGACCCGATCCACAGTTTTCGCGCCATTCGACATCGTCGAAGGCGACCGCAAGCGAGGCGTCGTGCTCCTGGCCGATCACGCTCGTCGCGACCTGCCGGAGGACTATGGCAGCCTCGGCCTGCCGGCGGCGGAATTCGATCGCCATATCGCCTACGACATCGGTG
>NZ_SUEO01000018.1:25606-39264 GCF_004962925.1 Mesorhizobium sp.
GTGTCGAGACAGTAACGCGCGAGCTGGCGGCTTTGCTCGGCGCGCCGGCGGTGCTCGCTAATTTTTCGCGGCTTCTGATCGACCCCAATCGCGGCGAGGACGATCCGACGCTGATCCGCCAACTCTATGACGGCACCGTCATTTCGGGAAATTATCCGCTTGCCCCGGAAGAACGTGAAAGGCGGCTCGACCGCTTCTACCGGCCCTATCACGATGCGGTCGGCGCCATGATCGCCTCGGTGGCGCAGGCTTCCGCAAGCGCGCCCTTCATCTTTTCGGTACATTCCTTCACCCCGTTCATGCAGGGCTTCGTGCGCCCCTGGCATGTCGGTATCTTGTGGGATCGCGACGACCGGGTGGCGCGACCGCTGATCGATATGCTGGCCGCCGACGAAGACCTCATCGTCGGTGACAACGAGCCTTATGACGGCGCGCTACGTGGCGACACCATGTTCAGGCATGCCATCGTCAACGGCTTTGCTCATGCGCTGATCGAAATTCGCCAGGATCTGATCGCCGATTGGAAGAATGCCGGCGCCTGGGCCGAACGGCTGGCGCCGATCGTTGACGCGATCAACCGCCGTCCCGATATACGTCAGGTCAAACGATTCGGCTCGCGTACCGGGCCGCCATAAGGAGGGTTTCGATGACCGAACTCAGCGAAAAGCAAAAACGCGATTTCGAAGCCGCCGCCTTCCGCCGGCTGGTCGCGCATCTGCGCGAACGCACGGACGTGCAGAACATCGACCTGATGAACCTCGCCGGCTTCTGCCGCAACTGCCTGTCCAACTGGTATCGCGACGCTGCTGAGGCCGAGGGCGTCGATCTCGGCAAGGACCAGTCGCGCGAGATCATCTACGGCATGCCCTATGCCGAATGGCAGGCGCTCAACCAGACCGAGGCGTCCGATGCCAAGAAGGCCGAGTTCGAGGCAAGACGCCCCAGGGATCATTAGCCCGATCGGTTCTCAGCGACCTCGGTCTCAAGCGAGCAGCTTGGCCTAAGCACTTTCAGCCGGGAGCGCTTGACTGGAAATTGAATCGATCTAATTTGCCGCGCGAAGCTATTTTCGCACCGGATTCTACCCGATGAACACGCTAAACATCATGCAGACCGCCATTCGTGGACGATGGGCCGTGGCGGCCATGTTCCTGGCCAACGGCTTTCTGACCGGCGCCTGGGCGCCGCAGATCCCGGTGTTCCTGACCCGGCTCGACATCTCGAAGTTCACGCTCGGCCTGCTGATCCTGCTGTTCGGCGCCGGCGCGGTCACGGCGATGACCTGGTGCGGCCATCTGATCTCCAGGCATGGATCGCGCACCGTGCTGCGCTGGTTCGGTCTCATCGGCAGCTTCGGCCTGCTGGTTGTGGCGCTCGCGCCCAATGTGCCGCTTGCGGCCATCGCCATGTTCATCTTCGGCGGTTCGATCGGCGGCATGGATGTCGCCATGAACGCCAATGCGGTCGCGGTGGAACGGCGGTTGTCCCGCGCCATCATGTCGTCCTCGCATGGCTTCTGGAGCCTTGGCGGTTTCGCCGGCGGCGCTCTCGGCGGGTTCGCCATCCAGAATTATGGCCATCTCGCCCATGCGGCGGCGGTGACGGCTCTCGCCTTTGTAGTGATCGCAGTGGCGGTCCGCTACCTGATCGCCGAGGACAAACCGCGCCAAGGATCATCAGGGACCGGGTATCGCAAATTTGCCCTGCCTGGAAATCCGCTGGTCTATCTGGTCGGGCTGATGGCGCTGATGACGATGATCTCCGAGGGCGCGGTGCTCGACTGGGCGGCGCTGTATCTGCGGCAGGAACTCGGCGCCGACCTTGCCATAGCGGGCTTGGCCTACGCCGCTTTTTCCGGCGTCATGGCCGTCATGCGCTTTCTTGGCGACGGCGTCCGCCACCGTTTCGGCGCCGTGACGACGCTGCGCGTCTCGGCCCTTGTCGCCGCCGCCGGCATGCTGGTGGCCGGGCTGGCACCGTCGCCCTGGCTCGCCATCGCGGCTTTTGCCTTTTGCGGCTTCGGCATCGCCAATATGGTGCCAATCCTGTTTTCGGCCGGCGGCAACCAGGAAGGCATGTCGTCCGGCACCGGCATGAGCGTCGTCACCACAATGGGCTATTCCGGCATTCTGGTGGCGCCGTCGGCAATCGGCTTCATTGCCGAGCACTCAAGCTTCGGTCCGATCTTCGTCGCTTTGTCGGGGCTGCTGGTCGTTGTGTTTTTGATGGCCGGGCTCGCTCACCGCGCCGAATTCGCTCCTGAAGCAGCACCAGCCGAATAGCGTTTCAGCTCCTCATAGAGGAAATCCGCAACCCGGCGGATGCGCACGCTGGTGCGCACGTCGCGGTGCATGGCCAGCCATACCGGCAGCGTCGGCAGCGCGAGGCCCGGCAGCACTGTCTCCACCAGCGGATCGCGTTCGGCGAGCGGCTCCTGGCCAAAACCGATGCCGTTTCCCGCCCGCACCGCCTCCCACAGCACGATCTGGTTGTCGGTCCTGAAGCGGAATGCATTGCGGGTGAGCGGGACACCGAACTGCGCAAAGCCGCGAATGATCTCGTCGCTGCGGTCGAAGCCGATCAGATCATGGCCAACGAGATCGCCGGGCCTGAGCGGACGACCACGCCGGTCGAGATAGGATTTTGCCGCGCAGGCACGGAGCGGAATGTCGGTCACCTTGCGCGCCACCAACTCGTTCTGCGCCGGCTTGACCATGCGGATGGCGATGTCGGCATCGCGGCGCAAGAGGTTCTCGACCTGGTTCGACGCGACGATCTCGACCTCGATGCCGGGCTCCTCGGCACCCAGCCGAGCCGTCATCTCGGGCAGGACATAGGCCGCCACCACCTCGCTGGCGGCAATGCGCACCGTGCCCTCGATCGCCTCGCCCGATCCCAGCGCCAATAGCGAAAAGGCGCTCGCCTGCTCGCTCACCGCCCGGCCGCGTTCATAGAGCGTGCTGCCGGCTTCGGTCAGCGCATAGCCGCGCCGCCCGCGCCGGAACAGGGTGACGCCGAGCGCCTGCTCCAGCTCGGCGATATGGCGGCCAAGCGTCGGCTGGCTTGCGGCCAGCTTGCGCGCGGCCGCGGACAGGCTGCCGGTTTCCGCCACCGTGACAAAGCTCTTGATCAGGTTCCAGTCGATTTCCATTTAAAAATGAATATCAGATCGCCAACTTCAGTCAATTTCCATTCATTTGCGGGCGGATCATATTGTGGCCGTAACGCAAACACGGAGACGAAAAATGACTAAGATCGCAATTCTGGGTGCCAATGGCCGGCTCGGCCGCGTGGTGGCCAAGGCCTTTATCGACGCTGGCTACGATGTCCGCGCCATCACCCGCAGCGGCAAGATACCGGCAGAACTCACCGGCGCTACGGCCGTCGCCGCCGATGGCCTTGATCGCGAAGCGCTTATCCGCGCCACCGAAGGCGTCGACATCATCTTCAACGGCCTCAACCCGATCTACACCGACTGGAGCAAGTGCCTGCCGATGGCCGAGAACGTCATGGCCGCGTGCCGGGCGAACGACGCATTGCACCTCGCTTCAGGCAGCGTCTACAATTACGGCTCGCCGATGCCGGCGGTCATCACCGAAGACACACCATTCCACCCGACGACCGAAAAGGGCCGCATCCGCGTCGCCATGGAACACCTCTTTCGCCGCGAGGCTGAAGCGGGTCGAGTGCGCACCATTCTGCTGCGGGCTGGCGATTTCTTCGGCGGCACCGGCACCGGTTCGTGGTTCGATCTGATGGTCGCCGCCAAGATGAACAAGGGCGTCTATACGGCCCCCGGACCGGCCGATCTCGTGCATGAATGGGCCTATCTGCCGGACCTGGCCAAAGCCTTCGTCGGATTGACTGAGAATCTTGACAAGCTCGGCTCCTATGAGGCGCTGAACTTTCCCGGCCACGCCGTCACCGATCTGGAGATCAAGGCAGCCGCGGAGAAAGCGCTCGGGCGCACGCTGAAACTGACGTCGATGCCGTGGTGGGTGCTGCGCGCCGGCAGCCCGTTCGTGGCGATGTGGCGCGAGCTTGTCTCGATGTCCTATCTTCGCTTCGAGCCGCACCAGCTGACCTCGGCAAGGCTGGAAGGCATCATCGGCACGATCCCGCATACGCCGCTGGCCAAGGCGGTGGCAGAAGCTCTCGATGATATCGGTGTCGCTACGATTGATGGCGTTTCGAAAGCTGCCTGAAACGGGAAGCGGCGGATGCCCAACGCATGGCCCGAGCCGAAGGCTCGGAAGAACCATGCGCAAAATCGAATGCTGCAGCGCTGCGTCCAAAAAGGACGCTCAGCGCTGTAGCATTCGTCGTGCGCACCAATCTGCGGGTCAGATCCTGCCCATCAGCAACAGCACCAGCAGTATGACCAGAATGACGCCGACGATGCCGGAGGGACCATAACCCCAGGAACGTGAATGAGGCCATGCCGGCACCGCGCCGATCAGAATGAGGATCAAAATGATGACGAGAATGGTGCTGAGCGTCATGAGAAACTCCCCGCTTGGAGGTGTCGCATGACAGGACAATGCAAAAGGCCGCTGGGTTGTTCCCGGCGGCCTTCTACTTGGCTGATTTACCTGGCTGAAGAAATCGGCCTATTCGGCGGCCTTCGGGAACGCTATCTCGGGCTCCGTACCCAGCTCTGGCTCCGGAGTCTCCGGCGATGAAATCGCACCCTTGCCGCGCCCGAACAGGCGGCTGAACCAGCCGCGCCGCGCGCCGGGCTTGACCTTGGCGCGGGTGAACACCATCAGCATCGACGGCGTCACCACCAGCGTCAGCACGGTGGCGAAGGACAGGCCGAAGACAATCGCCGAGGACAGTGAAATCCACCATTGCGTCGACGGCGCGTTGATTGTCGTCTCGTGATGGAAGATTTCAAGCCCGAGGCCGAAGGCGATCGGCAACACGCCGAGGATCGCCGAAACCGCCGTCAGCACGACGGGGCGGGCGCGTTCGCGGCAGGTCTGTAGAACCGCTTCGACCTTGTCCCAACCCTCTTCACGAAGCCGGTCATAGGTGTCGATCAGCACGATGTTGTTGTTCACCACCACGCCGGCCAGCGCGATGACGCCGATGCCAGACATGACGATGCCGAAAGTCTCCCCTGTTATCAGAAGTCCCAGGAACACGCCGACCGTCGCCATGACCACGCAGGACAGCACCAGCCAGACACTGGTGAACTTGTTGAACTGCGCCAAAAGCACGATGAAGATCAGGAAGATCGCGGCACCGAAGGCTTTGCTGAGGAAGGCGCTGGCCTCCGCGCTGTCCTCGTTCGAGCCGGCGAGCTTCCAGCGTATGCCGCTGCCGAGATCCATATCGGCGACAGCCTGCGTGACCTGCTGCTGGACAGAAGCAACTTGCTCGCCGGCGGCGACATTGGCCTGGACGACCACCGTACGCGCGCCGTCGATGCGATTGAGGATGCCGACGGTCGGCTCGGGCTTGCGCACGACGAAATTCGAGATCGGCACCGACCCTTGCGATGTCTGCACCCTGAGGTCGTCGAGTGTCGCCAGCGTACGCCGATCCTCGGGCAGACGCAGCCTGATGTCGACGGCATCGTCCGCACCTGCTGGCCGGTATTCACTGAGCTTCAGCCCGTTCGTCACCAGTTGCACCACCGTTCCGACCGAGGTCGGACTGATGCCGTATTGTGCCGCCTTGGCGCGATCGACCTCGAGCGCCCAGTCGACGCCGGGCGGCGGCAGGCCGTCGGAAATGTCGATGACGCCGGGCACCTTGGCAATGCGTGCGGCAACCGCGCGCGCCTTGTCGTCGAGACCTTTCGGGTCGACGGCCGAAAGCCTGATCTGGATCGGCTTGCCGGTGGGCGGGCCAGCCTCGGGCACGCGAACCTCGACGTCGACGCCGGGAATGCCTGCCATGACGCCGCGCAGTTCGTCCAGGATCGCGTTCGCCGATTTGCGCTCGCGCCAGTCGACGAACTCGTACTGGATCACGCCGACCACGTCTTCGGGAATGTCCTGGCCGCCGCCTTGCGTCTTGCCGACACGGGTATAGACCGATTTCACGCCCGGCCAGCCGAGAAGCCGGTTCTCCGCGGTCTTCGTGGCGGCATCCATTTCGGCGAGCGAAAGGTTACCGCGGGCATGCACGTAGAGCAGGCCGTAGTCAGGCTCGACATTCGGGAAGAACTCGACACCAGCGCCGTATTTCGAATAGGCATAGCCGACGCCGAACAAAAGCGCGACTGTGAGCAGAAGCACGGTGACCGGAAAGCGCACCGCCTGCTTGACCACGGCCATGTACCAGCCGTCACGGTTGTCGTCCTCGTGATGCGGCGGGGCCTTGGCGAACAAGGCGCCCAGCGTCGGCGCAAAGAGCAGCGCATAGAGCATCGAGGCCGAGAGCGTGACGATCAGCGTGATCGGCATGTATTTCATGAAATCGCCGATGATGCCTGGCCAGAACAGCAGAGGCGAAAAGGCGGCGATGCGCGTCATCGTCGCCGCGATGACCGGCCCCGCCATGCGCTTGGCGGCAAGCGCGAAAGCATCTGCTTTAGGCATGCCTTCGCTCATGCGCCGCTCGGCGAATTCAGTGACGATGATGACGTCGTCGACCAGCATGCCGACCGCCAGAATGAGGCTGAACAGCACGATCATGTTGATCGTGTAGCCCATCATGGCCAACAGCAGGATGCCTATCAGGAAGGACGATGGAATGGCGAGACCAATCAGCACCGAGGCACGACCCGACAGCGCGTAGAGAATGACGATGAACACCAGGATCACGGCGATCATCACATGGTTCTGAAGATCGCCGAGCAACTGGTTGACGAAGACCGACTTGTCCTGTGTGTAGGTGACGTGCATGCCTTCCGGCATCGACTTGATGAAGGCGTCCGACACCTCCCTGACCTTGGCAATCGTGTCGATCAGGTTGGAACCGATGCGCTTCTTCACTTCGATGGCGATCGCCGGCTTGCCGTCGAGACGGGTCACCGTCTCGGCGTCCTTGAAGGTGGAGCGGACGGTGGCGATATCCTTGGCCTGCACCACTGCGTTGGGACCGGCGACGACCGGAAGCGCCGCCACGTCCTCCGGCGTCTCGATCAGTGAAGGCACCTTGATCGCGTATTTGCCTTCGGATCCTTCGATATTGCCGGCGGCGACAAGACTGTTGGAATTGCCGACCGCGCCTATCAGCTGGTCGAGCTGCAGCCCGTAGGAAGACAGTTTCATCGGATCGATGACGACTTCGACAAGGTCGTCGCGGGCACCTTGCAACGCGCCTTCCAGCACACCGGGCACTTCCTCTATGCGGTCGCGCAACTCGCGCGCCGCCGCCGTTAGCACGCGCTCGGGCACCTCGCCTGACAGCGTCACAACCAGGACGGGAAACTCGGAGATGTTGACTTCGGTGACCACAGGCTCCTCGGCCGCCTGCGGCAGATCGGCCTTGCCGTCCTGGACCTTGCTGCGTGTGTCCTGTAACGCGGTCGCCAGATCCGTCTGCGGCTGGAATTCGACCAGCACATAACCGCCGCCCTGGAAGGCGGCCGAGCGCATCTCCTTGAGACCCTTGAGGCTTTTCAGCTTGGCCTCCATCGGCCGCAGCAGAAGGCGCTCCGAATCCTCGGGCGAGATGCCCTGATAGACCAGGCTGACATACATCATCGGAATCGGAACGTCGGGTTCCGCTTCCTTCGGTGTCGACTGATAGGCGACCGCACCCGCAAGGATGAGGAACACCAGGACCGAAATGGTCAGCCGGGCATTGTTAATTGCGAGCTTGACGATATCCATGATTACTGCGTCCCAGCCGTCGCTTCGCCCAACAGCTTCTGGATGGTCGCCTGATCGGCCTCGACCGGCTTGATCACTTCGCCTTCCTTCACCAGTTCCTGGCCAGCGACGATGATGCGCGCATCGGCCGGGATGCCGCCGAGCACCAGGCCGGTTGGCGTGTCGTCGACCAGGTCGATCGGGAAGAACACGACCTTGTCGTCCTTGTCGACGGCACGAATGCCGAGGTCACCCTTGTCGCCCAGCGTCACCACCGAGCGCGGTAGCATGACGGCGTCGGTCGGCTGCGCGCTCAGCGCGATCTCGGCGGTCATCCCGGCCGGAATAGTGCCCTCGGGGTTGGGGATCGCGATCTCGACGCGGAAGGTGCGTGTGGCGGAGGACGCGTCGCGGCTGATGTAGCGCACTGTGCCTTTGACGGTCTGACCGCTGACCAACCGCACGTTCGCCTCGTCGCCGATCTTCAGGTAGCCGAGATCGCGTTCGCTGACTTCGCCGCGGGCAATCACCGGATCGAGCTTCAGAATGGTCGCCACCTCGCCACCCTGCATGACGGAGCTGCCAAGTTCCACAGGCACCCGGTCGATGACGCCGTCGAAGGGCGCCTTGACTTCGTTGCGGTCGAGCTCGGCTTGCGCGGTTTCCAGCTGCGACTGGGCCGCTGTCAGGTTGGAGCGGGCGGTATCGAGCTGCAGCTTGGGCAGATTACCGGTTTTCATCAGCCGAAGAGCCGCGGCGAGCTCGGCCTGACGCTGCACGACAAGCTGCTTGGCATTGTCGACTGCCGAGATTTTTTCCTCGGCGGCAAGCATCAGCACCAGGTCGCCCGTCTTGACGTGCTGTCCCTGCTTGACCGGCAACTTGTCGATGACGCCGGCGACGCGCGTCGCCAGGACCGCGCGCTTGTCGGCTTCGGTCAGCCCGGAAATCCGAATGGCGCGCGCATAGGTGCGCCGCGGCGGGGTTATGACCGCGACGGTGCGTAAGGCTGCCTTTGGCTGTTCGGCCTCGGCAGTCTTGGGCTTACCCGCGTCAGCCGCGTTTGGCTGCTCGACTGCGCCTGCCTTGGGATTGTTGTCGGCGGACGCACTGCCGACGGACGAGAACTCGCCCGTCACCATCCAGGCAGCGAACCCAACAAGCACAACAATGGCTGCAAGCTTGTGAAACCTGTATTTCGGCATCGTCGTTTTTTCCAGTGCGCGGGATTCGGCCAGGCCGCGTCTTCTAATTCGGCGCGTCGCCGATATGGGTGCGCGCAAGGCCGTGTTCAACTTGCCGTGATCGGCGAACGAGCTTCTACATCAAAGTTGCACCGCAATATAGTCAGAAAAGTTGATGGGTTATTACTTCGCTGGGCAGGATACGCTCGGTGCCATGAAGCGCGCCGGGCCAGCGCGGCCGTTCGTCTGCGGCATCGCACTCGGCGCAAAGACGCCATCGAAGCAGCATGGCAGCAGCTGTCAGCATGGTGGAATATTTTCATGTAAAGGTCACCTCCTTCGACAAGGGCAGTGTCCGGACGCGCTTGCCGGTCAGCGCGAAGATGGCGTTGGCAAGTGCCGGTGCCGCCGGTGGTGTGCCGACCTCGCCGACGCCGCCCATCTTGTGAAAATTCTCCAGTATCGCGACTTCGAACGCCGGACACTGGGAGATGCGCATGGCGTCGTAGTCGTGAAAATTCGACTGTTCGACCATGCCGTCGGCAAAGCTGATTTCCTGAGCCATCGCAGCCGACAGGCCATAGATGGCGGCGGAGATGAGCTGTGCCTCAATGATGCCGGGATCGAGTGCGGTGCCGACATCGGCGGCGATCCACACCTTCTCAATGCGGATTCCGGCCGGCGTGTCGGCGACCTGGACAATCTCGCCAACCCAGCTGCCGAAGGACAGCGTGAACGCCATGCCCTTGGCCTTGCCGGCGGGCAGCGCCTCGCCCCATTTCGCCATTTCGGCGACCTTCTCGACCACCTTCACCGCTGCCGGATAGGCGGCCATCAGCTTCTTGCGCAATTCGACCGGATCGGTTTTTCCGGCGACGGCGATCTCGTCCAGAAATCCTTCATGAAAGAAACCGTTGATTGAACTGCCGACCGATCGCCAGGAGCCGACGGGGATAGAGACGGGTGCGGCGACGCCGGTCACCCGGTAGTTCGGGATCGTATAGGGCTGGTTATGGGCTCCGTCGACGATGGACTTGTCGGGGCCGAGCGGTGATATCGAGGGAAACAGCCGGCGCAAGGTGCTGGCTATCAGCGATGGCGAGGCGATTGTCATGTCGACGGCGACCGGTATGCCGTCGCCGCCAAGCCGCGCCTGGAATTTGCCGATCGCGGCTGGCCGGTAGGCGTCGTGGCGCATGTCCTCCTCGCGCGTCCAGATCACCTTGATCGGCCGGCCTGCCGTTTCTTTCGCCATTAGCGCGGCACAGAGCGCATAATCCACCTCGACACGTCGGCCGAAGCCGCCGCCCATGAACGTGGTGTGGACGTTGACCTTGTCCTGCTCGACGCCGACAACACTGGCGCAAAGCTGGCGCACCAAGGTCGGCGCCTGGTTGCCGCACCAGATGTCGAGGACGCCGTCCTTCAGCCTTGCGGTGGCGTTCATCGGTTCCATCGTCGCATGTGCCAGATAGGGCACCGCGTAGTCGGCCTCGACTATTCTCTCGGGCGGCGCGTCGGCGAAGGCGGTATCGACGTCGCCATCGTCGCGCATCACCGATCCTTTGGTGCCGAGCGCCTGCTTCAGCACCTCGGAAATGGCAGCGCTGTCCAGCGGATACTCGGGATCGGCCCATTCGGCGTCGATCGCTTCCGCCGCCTTGAACGCCGCCCAGGTGTTTTCGGCGATGATGCCGAAGCCGTGGCCGTAATTCGTTTCGATCGGCACGATCCTGATCACGCCAGGCATTTTCTCGGCCTTGGAGAAATCTGCCTTGACCGGCTTGGCCCAGAAGCGCGGGCTCATCTTGACCGTGCCGTACAGCATGTCCGGCAGCATCACATCGATGCCGAAGATCGGCGCTCCGGTGACCTTGGCCAGCATGTCGATGCGTTTTTGCGGTTTGCCGAGCAGTTTCCAGTCGGCTTTGTCTTTGAGCCTGATATCCGCAGGCGGCGCCATCGTCGCAGCGGTCGCGGCGACAGCGCCATAGGTCACCGACTTGCCCGACGCCTTGTGCAAGACCCTGCCATTGGCAGTTTCCAGATCGGCGGCGGCTATGCCGAGCTTCTGCGCGGCCGCTGCAATCAGCATCTGCCGCGCGGCGGCACCTGCCTGTCGCATCTTCAGGAAAGCGTCGCGCGTCGAGGTTGAGCCGCCGGTGCCTTGGAGGGCGAGGAATTTTCCGACCACGCCCATGCCGGCGCGCACCATTTCCGCAGTCATGCTTTCGTCGAAGAAGGCGAACGGACCGCCCTCTTCCAGGATCGCTGAGTTGTAATAGGCGTAGGAGGCCGGGCCGTGCTCGACCTTGACCTGGTCGAGGCCGACATCGAGCTCTTCGGCGACCATGGCGGCGAGCGTCGTCGAGATGCCTTGGCCCATCTCGGCACGGGGGGCAACGATAGCGATGGTGTTGTCGGCGCCGATCTTCACATAGGGGTTGAAGGTCGCTTCATCAGCGGCGAGATCGCCTTCCAGCGGATTCGGATAGGGTTTGCGGTAGTAATAATAACCGACGGCGACGCCACCCGCGATGGCAGCCGCGCCGATGAGAAACGTGCGGCGGGCGATCTTTCCGACACTGGCCATGGTCAGATCCCCGCCGTCTTGAGGACGACCGCTCGTTTGATCGCCGCGCGGATCTTCGGATAGGTGCCGCAGCGGCAGAGATTGCCGCCCATGGCATTGTCGATGTCGGCATCGGTCGGGTCGGCAACCTCGTCGAGCAGCGCCACCGCGCTCATGATCTGGCCGGCTTGGCAGTAGCCGCACTGGGCGACCTGCTCTTCCAGCCATGCCTGCTGTACCGGATGCAGTCTGCCTTCGGTGCCCATGCCTTCGATCGTGATGACCGTGCCGGTGACCTCACCGACCGGCAATGAACAGGAGCGCACCGGCTGGCCGTCGACATGCACCGTGCAGGCGCCGCAGGCTGCAATGCCGCAGCCGAATTTCGGCCCGGTCTTGCCGATGACATCGCGCAGCGCCCACAGCAGTGGCATTTCGGGATCGGCATCGATATCGAATGCCTGCCCGTCGACGGTGAGGCGCATGGGATACCCTTCGTTGTCGTCCACAGCCCTAGGCGAGATGGCCTGGGCCATCTCGTCCCTATACATCTTGACAAATTTCGTTATTTTGTCAACAGAGCTTTTACAGGATAAAATTGCGTCATGATTGAGACCGAGGACATCACCGACCCCAAACGCGCCCGCATTCTGGACGGCGCGATGAGGATGTTTCTGGCCTATGGTTTCGCCCGCACCACCATGGACGACATTGCGCGTGCCGCCGACATGTCGCGGCCGGCGCTCTACCTCCAGTTCAAGAACAAGACCGACATCTACCGCGCCATCGCGCTGATGCTGCTTTCGCGCTCGCTCGCGCAGGCAAAAACGGCACTCGCCGGCGAAGGACCCTTTGTCGAGCGCATGATGCGGGCCATCGACGAGGCGCTGATCTCGATGATGCGTGTCGTCCACGCCTCGCCGCACGGCGCCGAACTCCTTGACATGAAATCGAGTCTCGCCGACTTGGTCGGCTGCTGGCGCGGCAGTCTTGTCGGGCATATCGCCACGGCGATCGAGAATGAAGCCCAGCGGAACGGCGTCGATCTCGCCGCCAAGGATCTCTCGCCACGGCTGCTGGCCGACATGCTTTTCGACGGGCTGGAAGGCATGAAGACGCGCACCAGCGATCCGGACGAGCAGCGGCTGGCTGCGGCCGCACTGATCAAGGTGATCGACCTCGCGCTGAACGCTGGGTGAGGTCAGATTTGACGGCGCGCTGCCTCAGGCTTCTTGCGTGCCGCAAGGAACTCCTTGACCCGCCGGCCCGGTGCCGGACCACGCACCGGCTTGAAGCCGTCGTCGAGCTCGCCTGAGAGATCAAGCGTCGGCCGCTTGCCGACGGCGTCGTAATTCTCCTCCAGCCAGTCGCTGGCGGCGGTGCGGCCAAGGTCGCGAAGGTAGGTCAGGAACGCCCATTCGGCATTGACCTTGGACGACGCCGACAAATCCTTGAACGCCTGGTCGGCATCGATCCGGTGCATGCGGATGTCGCGATATTCGCCATGCGGCAGCCGGCCGGCGGCGATCAGCTCCTTGACGAAGGCGATCGAACGGAATTCACGCAGCAGCCCGGCATTGAAGGTGATCTCGTCGATGCGGTTCTGGATTTCGTTGGCGCTCTTCGGCGTCCCCTCGCGGACCACCGGATTGATCTGCACCAAAAGCACGTCCTCGGTGGCAGCCGTCTTGAAGAACGGGAACAGCGCCGGATTGCCGCCATAGCCGCCGTCCCAGTAGGGCACGCCCTTGATCTCGACGGCCCGGAACAACTGCGGCAGGCAGGCAGACGCCATTACCGTGTCGAGGTCGATCTCGCCATCGGAGAAAACGCGCAACTGCCCGGTCTCGACATTGGTCGCGGAGATGAACAGCTCCATCGACTTGCAGGCGCGCACATTGCCGAAATCGATCTCCTGTTCGATCACGTCGCGCAGCGGATTGAGGCCGAGCGGGTTTGCGACATAGGGCGAGAACACCCGCGACATGGTGTCGAAAAAGAGATAGCCGGGCGTGTTCTCGATCGACCAGTTGCCCCAGGCCACGTCCCACGGCATGCGCTGCACCGGGCTGAACCGGCCCTTCAGCGCCACCGCGTGCCAGAAATCATCGAGCTTCCGCCGCGCGCCCTCGA
>NZ_SUEO01000018.1:39274-49088 GCF_004962925.1 Mesorhizobium sp.
CTCGACGCCGCCGCGGACGAAACCGTCGGCCAGCGCCACGGCGTTCATGGCGCCGGCGCTGGTGCCCGAAACCGCCGCTATCTCGAGCCGCCCGTCCTCCAGCAACCGGTCGAGCACGCCCCAGGAAAAGGCGCCGTGCGAACCGCCGCCCTGCAACGCGACGTTGATCTTCTTGGGCTCCTCCGCCTTGCCGTTTTTCGTCATGGCGTTGCCCTTGATTTGTCGGCCAGATTTTTTTGCGCGCCCAAACTCACTGGGCGGTCCAGCCGCCGTCGACGGAGATATGCGTGCCGTTGATCTGCGCCGCCGCGTCCGAGCACAGGAACACCGCGGCAGCGGCAACCTGTTCGACGGTGACGAATTCCTTGGTCGGCTGCTTTTCGAGCATGACCTCGCGGACCACCGTCTCGCGGTCCATCTTGTTGGCCTTCATCTGGTCGGGGATCTGCGCCTCGACCAGCGGCGTCAGCACATAGCCGGGGCAGATGGCGTTGCAGGTGATCTTGTCGCGCGCCAGCTCCAATCCGACGGTCTTGGTCAGCCCCATGATGCCATGCTTGGCCGAGACATAGGCCGATTTGAACGGCGAGGCGACCAGCCCGTGGGCGGAGGCGATGTTGACGATCCTGCCGCCGCCGGCTTCTCTCATCAGCGGGATGGCGGCGGCGATGGTGTGGAAGGCCGACGACAAATTGATGGCGATGATGGCGTCCCACTTCTCGATCGGAAATTCTTCCACCGGCGCGACATGCTGGATGCCGGCATTGTTGATCAGGATGTCGACCGAACCGAAGGTTTCGGCTGCCTTCGCAACCAGCGCCCAGCATTCGGCCGGCTTCGACATGTCTGCCTTGATGTAGACGGCCTTCACATTGTGATGTTTGGCGATCGCATCGGTGATGGCCCGGTCGTCGGCCGTGTCGGAAAAGGAATTGACGACGACGTTGCAGCCTTCCGCCGCGAGCGCATGGGCAATGGCCAGGCCAATGCCCGAGGTGGACCCGGTGACGATGGCGGTTTTTCTGCTGGGCAAGGCGAAATCCTTCAGTACGGCGCTAACGGAGACATATTGCAGTGCAGCATATATGTCTCGTGCGGCGCAAGAACAGCGGCACGGATTGGCGATGACATGAAATTTTTGTCATGAAGATGCCCGCGTCTGCTCGAAGTTGTGCACCTGACAGGCTGCGTGACAACAGTTTTGTCAGCGATCCCGGGAAGCCATGTCGGGGTGCTCGTGAGACTGCGTTTTGGATGAAATGGTCATCTGGCTCATGAAAAGATGGAGGGCCCTCCGCGCGGCGAGGGACGGCTGCTCCGACGGATGCCACTCCGGAAAATGACCATCGATCGCCATGCGCGCCAACCCATAGACAAAGGCACGCGCGGCAAGCACCAGATGATCGAAGTCAGTGTCCGGAGCAAGCCGACCCTGTTGCTGCGCTTGGGTCAGCAGGTCGATCATCTTCCGGCGAATGGCTTCATTCTGATCCCGAAGACTATCCGACGCGTCGAAATCAATCAGCGTTCGGGAGCTGATGATCTGGAAATGTGTGGGATTGCTGATCGCCCATTCCAGATAGCCTTGTCCAATCGCTTCGAAGGCCGCAATGGGATCTGCGCTGTCGACTTTTGACTGTGCATCGGCAACGGCCTCAGTCAGCCGGTTCATGGCCTGTTCGGCGACTGCGGTCAGCAGTGCTGTTTTCGACCGAAAATGCCGGAATGGCGCGCCAGGCGAAACGCCGGCACGCTTTGCGGCCTCACGCACAGACACATGCTCTGCTCCGCGCTCTTCGATGATCTCCACGGTTGCAGCGATCAAGGCCTCGACCAGATTGCCGTGATGATAGCGCTTGGGGTTGGCGGCTTCGCCGGAATCCGTGGGGTTGGTCATGCTTCCCGAATAGCACGGTGCCGAAATGTAATCACTGATTATTTTCTTGCGCCCGAGCGATTCATATGTAATCGGTGATTACACGTCAACGGAGGTTACTATGCTTCGCATCATCGCAACGACTGCCCTCGCTTTCTCCTTATTGTCGCTTGGATTTGCCAAGGCCGAAGATCGGCCCACCCTGGAAATCGCCTGGCCGGCGGCCGGTTCGGTCATCGAACTCGGCAACGATGCCGAGAAGGCGATAGGCGTCATCGTCAGGAGCAACTTCACGCTGCTCCCTGCAGGCAAATGCGGCGACAACAGCCAATGCGGCCACGTGCATATGAAGATCGATCCCGACGGAGACAGCTGCAACATCTCCGGCAGGCCGTACAACAGCATGAACAGCGACTTTGGCGGCGATCTTATCAAGGCTCGTTTCGGCCATTGTCCGGATGCCGCCGGCACGCACGTGATCGGCATCCTCCTTGCCGATGATCATCACAAGCCCATCCTTGTGGACGGCAAACCCGTTACCGCTCTGGTGACCGTGACGACGAAATAGCGGGGGCCGGATGGCATCTCTGCCTCATTCGAGGCAGAGATATTCTGACACTGCTGAGGAAGGTTTCGGCCGGACCTTGTCCGGCCGG
This sequence comes from Mesorhizobium sp., assembly GCF_004962925.1. Lineage (GTDB taxonomy): Bacteria > Pseudomonadota > Alphaproteobacteria > Rhizobiales > Rhizobiaceae > Mesorhizobium. The sequence continues at coordinate 41,807 of NZ_SUEO01000018.1, forward strand.
TGTTCACGACATGGTGTCGAGCTTGCGCTGCATGGCGGCGATCTGTTCCTTCAACTCCTGAAGGTCATCGGGTTTTTCCGATGCTTCTTTCCTGGCCGGCTCTGCCGGCGCTGCGGAAGAACCATTCGAGCCTGCGGGTGGGAAGGGCGTGAACAGGCGCATGGCATTCTGGAACATCTCCATGTTGCGGCGCGTCTGCTCTTCCAGCGCCTTGATCGGCGTGGCGATCTTCATCATGTCCAGCGGCGACTTGCCCAAGGCACCCTTCATCTGCTCGCGGAAGCGTTCTTGTTCCTTTGAGAAGGCGATCATCGACTGCTCGAGGAAGCTCGGCACGATCATCTGCATCTGGTCGCCGTAAAAGGCGATCAACTGGCGCAGAAACGGGATCGGCAGCATATTCTGCCCATCCTTGTTCTCCAGTTCGAAGATGATCTGGGTCAGCACGGGATGGGTGATGTCGTCGCCGGTCTTGGCGTCCTGGACGGTGAACTCCTCGCCCTTCTTGACCATGTCGGCAAGGTCCTCGAGCGTCACATAAGTGCTGGTGCCGGTGTTGTAGAGGCGGCGATTGGCATATTTCTTGATGATAATCGGTTCGTCTTTCGCGGCCATCAGTATCCTCCCGGGACACCGGCGCACTTGAGTAAGCAGCCGGTAACGATTGCGCTTTTCAAGGATATGCGCAAAAGCGTCACAATTCCAAGTGGTTTGTGCAGTGCGGGATCGATTAATGCTGCATGGCGGGCTAAATATGCTGCGCAGCAACGAGCGGACTGTTTCCATGACGGCGCGCAACCTCCTTGTGGCGCATGACCGGCATGCCCATTTCCGGTTTGACTTGGGCCATGGAAAGGGCAAGAAAAGTCCCTAACCGCACCCCAAATTCGACCCCTGAAGTCTGGAGAAGAACATGTCCGCTTCCAATGCCATTGTCATCGCCAGTGCGGCGCGCACGCCTGTCGGCTCCTTCAACGGCGCCTTTGCCAATACACCGGCCCACGAACTGGGCGCCGTCGCCATCAAGGAAGCGCTCGCCCGTGCCGGCGTTGATGGCAAGGAGGTCGATGAGGTGATCCTCGGCCAGATCCTGACCGCGGCTCAAGGCCAGAACCCGGCACGGCAGGCGGCGATGGCGGCCGGCGTGCCGCAGGAAGCGACTGCCTGGGGCCTCAATCAGCTCTGCGGCTCGGGCCTGCGCGCCATCGCGCTTGGCATGCAGCAGATCGCTATAGGAGATGCAAAGATCATCGTCGCCGGCGGTCAGGAATCGATGTCGATGGCACCGCATGCGCAGCACCTGCGCAGTGGCGTCAAGATGGGCGACTTCAAGCTGATCGACACGATGATCAAGGACGGCCTGACCGACGCCTTCTACGGCTACCACATGGGCAATACGGCGGAGAACGTCGCCAACCAGTTCCAGATTACCCGCGACGACCAGGACCAGCTCGCCGTCGGCTCTCAGAACAAGGCCGAGGCTGCCCAGAAGGCCGGGAAATTCAAGGACGAGATCGTTGCCTTTACCGTCAAGGGCAGGAAGGGCGACACTATTGTCGACCAGGACGAGTACATCCGCCACGGCGCCACGATCGAGGCCATGACCAAGCTCAAGCCCGCCTTCGACAAGGAAGGCACCGTGACCGCCGCCAATGCTTCCGGTATCAACGACGGCGCCGCCGCCGTGGTGCTGATGACCGAAGCCGAAGCCGCAAAACGCGGCATCACGCCGCTGGTGCGCATCGTTTCCTGGGCGACCGCGGGCGTCGACCCGCAAATCATGGGCACCGGGCCTATTCCCGCCTCGCGCAAGGCACTGGCCAAGGCCGGCTGGTCGGTCGGCGATCTCGACCTGATCGAAGCCAACGAGGCATTCGCCGCACAAGCCTGCGCCGTCAACAAGGACATGGGCTGGGACCCGTCCATCGTGAACGTCAATGGCGGCGCCATCGCCATCGGCCATCCGGTCGGCGCCTCGGGCGCCCGTATCTTCAACACGCTGGTTTACGAAATGCGCCGCAGAAATGCCAGGAAAGGCCTTGCTACGCTGTGTATCGGCGGCGGCATGGGTGTTGCCATGTGCGTGGAAGCGCTGTGAAGTCATATGCGAAGCACTGTGGAGACAGAGTGAGCAAGCCGTGAAATAATCGGTGGCGAACGGGGCTCAATCGCCGTCAGAGCGATCCCCGCCCATCGCGCTCACGAATTAAAAGGGGAGGACTCATGACAAAGGTAGCACTCGTCACCGGCGGGTCGCGCGGTATTGGCGCTGCGATTTCGATCGGCCTGAAAAACGCCGGCTACAAGGTTGCCGCGAATTATGCCGGCAATGACGAAGCGGCGCAGAAATTCAACGCGATGACCGGCATCCCGGTCTACAAATGGTCGGTCGCCGACTACGATGCCTGCGCCGCCGGTATCAAGCGGATCGAGGCCGATCTCGGCCCGGTTTCCGTGCTGGTCAACAATGCCGGCATCACCCGCGACGCCATGTTCCACAAGATGACGCGCGAGCAGTGGAAAGAGGTCATCGATACCAACCTGTCGGGCGTCTTCAACATGACGCACCCGCTGTGGGGCGGCATGCGCGACCGCAAGTTCGGCCGCGTCATCACGATCTCCTCGATAAACGGCCAGAAGGGCCAGACCGGCCAAGTCAACTATTCGGCGTCGAAGGCTGGCGACATCGGCTTCACCAAGGCGCTCGCCCAGGAAGGGGCGCGGGCCGGCATCACCGTCAATGTCATCTGCCCCGGCTACATCGCCACCGAAATGGTCAGGGCGATGGATGAGAAGGTGCTCAACGAGCGCGTCATTCCGCAGATCCCGATCGGCCGCCTCGGCGAACCGGAAGAAATCGCACGCTGCGTCGTCTTCCTCGCTTCAGACGATGCCGGCTTCATCACCGGCTCAACCCTAACCGCCAATGGCGGTCAGTACATCGCCTGAGGCGTCGGCCCCTCGCCGATAACTGAACCAGCACGGCACGGGCATACACGCCCATAACGCTGTCAGGCGACAAGCTTCAGCCCTGGTTCGGCTGCATGCTTGGTCTGGGCGATCGGCTCACGCGAAGGTGCCGGCAAGCGGGCAAGCGGCGCCCGGCTGAGGCCTGACAATCTCAAGGCGATGCGACGCTTCAGGAATGGATTGAGGTTCAGCACCGAAAGCACGAGGTTGCGGACGAACCGCTTCACCGGACTGCGGGTAAGCGCCATGTTTGTCATCGTGCCCGCCAGTTCAAGCACCTCTTGGGCCGCAGGGCGCCGCAGCGTCTCGTAGAGGTCGAGTTCCGCTTCCGGGCGCACACCGTTCACCACGTCGCCAAGCAACTGGCCAAGCATGACCGCGTCGATGATGCCGGTGTTCATGCCTTGCCCTCCCGCCGGGCTATGCACATGCGCGGCATCACCCATGAGAAACAACCGGTCCTTGCGGTACGAGCGGACCAAGCGGTGATGCACGCGAAAACGCGAGCTCCACGACAGGTCGAGCACCCGGGCTCTGTTTTTGGTCGGTCCACGGCTGTCGAGCAGCGCCTGGATGTCGGCAACCTCGGGCTTTTCCGGTGCGTCATCCATTGTTGCGACGACCCGGTACGATCCATCCGGAAGCGGCGCTACCACCACCAGCCCGGCCGGTGCAAAGAACAGCGACACTTCGGTCGGCCCAACCGGCCAGTCGAGACGAACATCGGCGAGTACGAACGAAGCGTCATAGGCCGCGCCATCGAACTCGATGCCGGTCGACCTGCGCACCAGGCTGTTCATGCCGTCGGCACCAACGACATAGCGCGCCGATATCAGTTTCTCGCGGCCGTTCTCGACCACCGTCACGCGCGCGCCGTCAACGTCCTGAACGACCGCCTTGGCCTCGACCATGCGGTGAATCACGCCGCCCAGGGCAGCAATCCGTTCGGCGAACACCTGCTCGGTCAGGTTCTGAGGCAGCATCATCAAATACGGATGCCTTGACGGAAGCTTGCCGAAATCGAGCTTGAGCAGCGCCCGATTGCGGTCGCGAATAGCGAAATTCTGCAGCTTCAGTGCAAGTTCGCTCAGCCGCTGTGTGACGCCGAGAGGCTCCAGCGATTCCAGCGTCTGGGCGTGGATAACGCCAGCCCGCGAGGTCTGAAGACCCTGCGCCAGCCTGTCGATCAGAACATGATCGACACCGGCCTGGTGCAGCACGATGGACAGCGCCATACCGGTCGGGCCGGCGCCAATGATCAGGACTTCCGTTGTATCGGGCAACATTTCTCTCTCCATTTGTCAACGATCGTTGACTTTCTAAGGGAAGCCATTGCATTTGTCAACAGGCGTTGGCATACGGACTCTCATGACCGAGAATCAGCCGAAGAAACCCAGCAAGTCGGACCGCACGCGCGCCCAAATCCTTGAGGCCGCGAGGCTTCTGTTCGCCGAGCACGGCTATGACGGCGCCTCCATCCGCGACGTCGCGGCGCAGGCCTCGATCGATCCGGCCATGGTGATCCGCTACTTCCGCAGCAAGGACGAGCTGTTCGCCAGGGCGGCGGTCGTCGACCTGCAATTGCCCGCACTGCGGGTGATCGACCGAACCGCGATCGGCGAAACACTGATCAGGCGTTTTCTCGAAATCTGGGAGGGTCCGGCCAGCGGTCCTGGCATGGCAATTCTGCTGCGTTCGGCGACGTCGAACGAATTCGCCGCCGAAAAGCTGCGCGACGTATTTGGCAACCAGGTGAGGCCGGTGGTTGCGGCGGTCGCTGACCCCGCCGACGCCGGCCGACGGGCGGGGCTCGTTTCGAGCCAGTTGCTGGGTTTGGCGATGTGCCGATACCTGCTGCGGCTTCCGCCCGTCGTCGCCCTGTCGCACGATGAAATCATCCAGTGCATCGGCCCTACTTTGCAGCGCTATGCCGTGGGAGAGGACGTGTCTTGAACCAGCCGTTCAGCGTTGTTGGCCGAGCCTGTCCTCGTGCAGCGATGCTGCCGACCGATGGACGTGACGCCGATTTGTGCCGAAGCGGCATGCAAAGGTTAACGGTGGCCGCGCAGCCTGTGCAAAACCCGGTTCCCCGCCTGTGGATTCTCGGTGGAAAAGCTGTTCGCAACACAACATGTTGGGGTGAACAAACCGGGAAACGTGCGCCAGCGCTGATTCGTCGCCGTTTCGTTCCGGCTTTGACCGGAAGGTTAACGACAAAGGCTGAAAACACCCCTCGAACCCGTTAAGACGCGTTAGGAAAGACCAATAATTTCATAATGTTGGGTGACGCCTGCCGCCCTACGCCGATCGTTCACCGGCAAATGTTAACAGCGACGTCCGCCTTGCATGAATCGGGCCAGTCTGGCGATTCAGCATGTGGTGAGACTCGCCGGCAAAAAACCCAGATGTAGCCGTGAACAAAACCTGAATCAGCAAGAGTCAGCGATTCGTAGCTGATTCGTTCCAGACTCGTTCCAACTGTTAAATTAGGACCGGTTGACAACACCCAACGAGAGCCTTCGAGCTGCCGTCGGAACATTCCGCTTTCGCTTCGCGCCCGAAATCCCTATGTGTCGCTTGTCACACGCGCCACCACGGGGCGCGCTCCCGACAACGCGAGGCAGAGAGCCTTATTTCCAGGTCGATGAACATCCAGCCGAAACACACTGAGCCGCTGATCCTGTCGGGCCGCGACGTAACTGCCGTGCTCGGGCCGACCAACACCGGTAAGACCCATCTCGCCATCGAGCGCATGGTGGCGCATGAAAGCGGCATTATCGGCCTGCCGCTCAGGCTGCTCGCCCGCGAGGTTTATACACGCGTCTGCGAGAAGGTCGGCGCTCACAAGGTGGCGCTCATCACCGGTGAGGAGAAGATCCAGCCCGACGGCGCCAGATATTCGGTCTGCACGGTGGAAGCCATGCCGCGCGAGACCGACGCCGCCTTCGTCGCCATCGACGAGGTGCAGCTGGCCGGGGATCTCGAGCGCGGCCACATCTTCACTGACCGCATCCTGCATCTGCGCGGCCGCCAGGAGACGCTGCTGCTCGGCGCAGCCACCATGCACGGCATCCTCCAGCGCCTGCTGAGGGGCGTGTCGGTGGTGACTCGGCCACGGCTGTCGCATCTCGCCTATGCCGGCTCGAAGAAGCTGACCCGCCTGCCGCGACGCACGGCGATCGTCGCCTTTTCCGCCGACGAGGTCTATGCCATTGCCGAACTGATCCGCCGCCAGCAAGGGGGTGCGGCCGTCGTGCTCGGCGCGCTATCGCCCCGTACTCGCAACGCGCAAGTGGAGCTGTTCCAGGCGGGTGACGTCGATTATCTGGTCGCCACCGATGCGATCGGCATGGGCCTAAACCTCGATCTCGATCATGTCGCCTTCGCCCAGAACCGCAAATTCGACGGCTACCAGTATCGCAACCTGACGGCGGCCGAGCTCGGCCAGATCGCCGGCCGTGCCGGCCGGCACTTGCGGCGTCACCGGCCAGGTCGATCCGCTGGACGAAGATCTGGTCAAGAAGATCGAAGGGCATGAGTTCGACCCGGTGAAGGTGCTGCAATGGCGCACCGCGCATTTCGATTTCGCCAGCCTCGATGCGCTGAAGCGCTCCATCGAGACCAACGCTCCGGTCGAAGGCCTGACGCGTGCGCTGCCGGCGGTGGATGCACAGGCGCTCGAGCATTTGTCCCGCGACGAGGACATCCGGGCGCTTGCCACGGACGCCAGGCGCGTGGCGCTGTTGTGGGAGGCCTGCGCCCTCCCCGACTACAGGAAGATCGCGCCGGCACAGCATGCCGACCTGATCGCCTCGATTTATACGGACCTTGCCAGGCATGGCCATGTCGACGAGAATTACATGGCCGAGCAGGTGCGCCGTGCCGACACCACCGAGGGCGACATCGACACGCTGTCGCACCGGATCGCCCAGATCCGCACCTGGACTTTCGTTTCCAACCGGCCCGGCTGGCTGGCCGATCAGGCACACTGGCAGGAAAAGACGCGCGAAATCGAAGACAGATTGTCGGATGCGCTGCATGAGCGGTTGACGAAACGCTTCGTAGACCGCAGGACTTCCGTCCTCATGCGGCGCCTTAGAGAAAATACCATGCCTGAAGCCGAAATTAGCCCAACCGGAACCGTCCTCGTCGAAGGCCACCATGTCGGCGAGTTGCAGGGGTTCCGCTTCACCGCCGACCAGAGCGCCGGCGGCGAAGACGCCAAGGCAGTGCGCACAGCAGCCCAGAAGGCGCTTGCAGCCGAATTCGAGGCGCGGGCCGAACGCTTCGGCGCCTCGGCCAACGGCGACAT
>NZ_SUEO01000190.1:0-1497 GCF_004962925.1 Mesorhizobium sp.
CAAGGCCAAATGCGGCACTTGCCACGTGCCGCCGCTCTTCACGGAACCGGGCTGGAACCTGCATACCGCCGACGAGATAGGGATCGACGATTTCCAGGCGATGCGCTCTCCGGACGAGCGCTACCGGACGGCATCGCTGCGAGCCCTTTGGGACATCGAGAAAATTCACAAGGGCGGTTTCTACCACGATGGGCGGTTCGCCACGCTCGATGACGTTGTCGAGCACTATGACGGTCATTTGAGCCTTGACCTAACCGATCAGGAAAAGAGTGATCTGATCGAATACCTGAAGTCAATTTGACCCTGGATCGGACGGCACCAGCGCTTCTTTGGGTTGCTACAGGGAGGAAAGGTCATGAAAGACGATCGTGAAGAATTAATTTGCGGGCCGGCACAAGGTGGTGCAAGCCAAGGCTGTCGCGCCGGAATTTCTGAAGGTGTCGATGACCGGCGCCGCTATTGGAGGTGCAGGTGGGCTAGCGTCCTGCGTGACGGGTCAGCCTGCGGCGCGCGGCGCCGGAACGACACCAAAGCCTCTGGCGCTTTATCAGGATTCTCCAAATAAGGGTCGCCGCTGCGCCGGATGCACGCATTTCCTGGAGCCGAACGCATGCGAGATCTTTGCGGGTGAAATCAGTCGCTTCTACAAACCGCGGTCGGCCTGACGGGTCGAGCGGTTCCATGGCCGCTTGGACGGCGTACGGCTACCTGTAAGGTGCCTGGCCACTTGGGGTGATCGAGGGGGTGCGGGCGTAGGAAAATTGGCAGGGCCAAACTAAATCGCATGTTATCTCGCTCGGTTACGCACAATTCAAATAAACACACCTATGCCGCCTTCACCGTCCCGCTCCTCGTCCGCTCACCACCTTGCGCGCGCTCACCCGCTCACGTGCATGCAACGGCCCCCCGCCATGACTCCCGCCATTGGCATCGTAGGGACTAGTCCCTTCCAGATGGTCGGCACCCTGAGAGGATCAATTCGTCCAGATCGAACACTGAACTACTTGACCCGTTGCCTTATCACGAACCCTTTTCAGAAATACGCGATGAAGACCCATTGCGCGTGATCTTGCTTCACTGGTCGCAACGAAATTGGGAGGGCCGACATGCGTGGCCAGGCAGTCGATCGGCGCGATCTTCGACAGGTCATTTGGAACGAACGAACTGGTCACACTCGACTGGAGTTCGATTCATGAGAGCCGAGGCGGAGGGAGGTCGGGATGCGATGACGGCCGCCTACCCTCCCAGCGGCTGTCTGGAAGCCGAAAGAAGTTCTTCCTCGTCCACCACCCCGGCCATGTAGTTGGCAATAATTCGTCACGCGAGCGTTTCAGTTGATGCGCAGATTGGCCGTCAACCTTCAACCGATCGAACACGCGGCCCAGTATCGCCAGCTCGGATGGATCGGGGCAGTAATTCAGCGCCGGCGGATGGCCGGCCCGGGAATTCTTAAAGCGCGGCGGCAATGTCGCAAAAAGCCCGCCGCACCTTTCGGCT
>NZ_SUEO01000190.1:1507-2719 GCF_004962925.1 Mesorhizobium sp.
GCCTCGGCTCTCATGAATCGAACTCCAGTCGAGGGTGACCAGGTTGTTTGTGCCAAATGACCTGTCGAAGATCGCGCCGAACGACTGCCTGGCCGCAGGTCGGGCAGGAATAGAATTGGAACGACTTCCTGCCTATGTTTCACTGGCCTACCGTCAGTCCGGGTCGTCGCCGGACGCAACTTGCCGATACCGGAAGTGATTGCGGATATGTTCGTTGAAATAGCGGCCCTTGGCAAAGGCGGCCTTGAACGCGGCGAAGGTCTCCGGCGGCACGTCCTCACACTCGTATCGTTTGCCGCTGGCGACGAACCACACCGAGAGCATTCTGCTATCCGGATCGTATTCCGTTTTGCGTATCGAGGTAGACGGCATGACGGCGGCTCGATCAAAGGGAGTCAACGATCGGTTAGGCCGTCGCGTTCCTGGTGATTTGTGAGCGCGCTACGGCACCAAGTTTCGGTGCGGAGAGCCCGTCCTCCGCTTTCGCGGTCGCAGCGATAGTTGGCATCGCCTCAGCGCCGTTGAATGGTGATGACATTCTCTTTTCGGAATCAGCCATCCCGGTAGTTGGGGTACCGACCTCTTCGGCGGGCTGGCCTGCCCGGTGTAATCGTCGGTCAAAGCCGGAACCGGCTGTACCGGGAGATATTCGATCGGTGGCACGTCCGGCATGTGCGTCTGCGAAAACGCCTCTGCGGACTTGAATGGCTGTGTCTCGAGAAAGCGCAGCTTGTCGCCGAAGATCGGCGCTGGACTTCAACAAGCCGGCATCTGCCGGATTTCCTGTGGCATCACCAGGTCACGTTCGCGAATCTGTTCGACCCTCGTGCGTCTCGGACGTGCTCGAGGTGGACAAGCTCACCTCAAACCAGAGGTGGCGGCGGCGAGGTGCAGGCACTCGACAAGTCCGTCGTGCACCGGCGAACGGACTAGCCTCTCGTTTCACAGCAGCAGCTCTTCGATCCGGTCGCTCGGATGCTCATCGGCAAAATAGGCAGCACGTGGCCGAGCCAGGCTTCCGAGGTTGCCGTTGAGCCCGCCCGAGGTCGGTTGTCTTGCATCCAAACGGGGGCATCCACAGACGCATCAACGTCATTGTCATCCGCCTTCTGGAACAACCAAGAAAAACTATCGTTTGAATCAATTGAAGCTGACATTGTTTTTCGATCGATCGAATCCTTATTCTTGTTCGTCGGACGGCTGTCGATCATG
>NZ_SUEO01000190.1:2729-12380 GCF_004962925.1 Mesorhizobium sp.
GTCCCCGGGAGATCGCGATGAGACATGATTTCGAGACGCATCGCCGTCAGGCCGCGAACATTTTCCGCGCCTGGGGCATGCCCGCCGAGAAGGCCGAGAAGTCGGCAGGCGTGCTTGCATGGGCCGATCTCCATGGTCTCGAAAGCCACGGCATCGCCCTGTTGGTCGAATACAACGAACGACGCCTGACACGGCCGATCAATTTCCAGTCGAAGCCCACCATCGTCCAGGAAACGCCGGTCAGTGCCCTGCTTGACGGCGATGGCGGCCTCGGCCATGAGCCCGCTATATCAGCTATGGAAACCGCAATCGCCAAGGCGACCGCAGCCGGCGTCGGCGTGGTGTCGGTTCGCAATTCCGGCCATTTCGGCGCGCTGGGTTACTTCACCACCATGGCTACCGATCATGAGTTGATCGGCATAGCTGCCACCAGCGTATTCGGCATCCGTGTGCCCCCGACCGGTGGTGCGGCGGCGCGCTTCGGCACCGACCCGTGGTCCTTCGCTGCGCCAGCGGAGCCCGGCCGGCCCTTCGTGCTCGACATGGCCACGACGACCGTGGCGTCCGGCAAGGTCCGGAACAAGATCGTCGAAGGCCAACTCATGCCGTCGGGCTGGGGCATGGACGGGAAGGGCGTGCCGACGCTCGACCCGAAAGCGGTGATGGAGGGAGGCTTCCTGTCGCCGCTGGGCGGCGCGGCGGAGAGTGCCGGCTACAAGGGTTACGGGCTGGCTGCGATGGTCAATATCCTCGCCTCGTGCCTGTCCGGCTCCACACTAATCACCGATCCCAACCATTCGAAACAGCCATGGAGCCTCGATGTCGGTCACTTCTTCATGGCCATCAACCCCGCCTTGTTCCGTCCGATAGCGGACTTTCGCGCCGACGTTTCCCGCTTCTGCGACGATCTGCGCGCAACACCCCCGGTGGACCCGCTAAAGCCTGTCCAGGTGGCGGGCGACCCTGAGCGCAGGGTCCGCGCCGAACGCGAGAAGACCGGACTACCCATCGGGCCCGGCCTCCATCGACGCTTGTATCAAATTGCACAGGAATCCGGCGCGGAGTGGGTGCTTTCCCCTCTCGATTTTACTGTCGACAGTTTTCAGTTTACTGACGGCAGGGAAACGAGGGGCAAGGCATGACTTTTGCAGCAAGGCCGATCGAGCGAACCGCAAGTCTTGCCGTTCGCGTCTACGCCGAAATCGAACGGATGATCCTCGCGGGGGACATGCAGCCCGGCAGCAGAATCAAGGAGGCGGTGCTTGCCGAGCAGATGGCGGTAAGCCGTGCGCCGGTGCGCGAGGCGACGCGTGCGCTGGTCGAGGCGGGGCTTCTTGTGTTCGTCCCGGCGCGCGGTGTTTTCGTACGTGAAATGTGCGACCGCGAGATCGCCGAAAACTACGACGTGCGCTCATTGCTCACCGGATTGATGTGCGCGCAGGCCGCGGAACGGCGCACCGCCCCCGACGTGGCAAAGCTCAAGCGCCTGATCGCCGACATGGACATAGCGATCGCCGCCGGCAGGATCGCGCACTACTACGAAATCAACCTCGAGCTTCATCAGCTGATCGGCCGCATAGCCGACCACTCCTGCGCGTATCGCGTCTACAACGACCTGATCCGGGAGACCCATTCCTTGCGGCGCTCTCTGTCATCGCCCGGCCAGACAAATCTGGAGCATCGCTCGATCGTCGAGGCGATCGAATGCGGTGACGCCGAGCTCGCTCGGCGCCGCGGGAGTGAGCACGTCCTTAACGGCAAGGCGCGCTGGAAAGCGTCCATCGAAACAGCGGCGCCCGCCGCGGCCGCCATATGACCCATTTATCCCAAGGAGACCTCACTTGAAAATTGCAAACATCACAGCCAGCCTGCATCGCCACGAGATCGATTTGCCCGGCATTGGCGAATCCATCGAATCTCGCATGTTCGTCTTCGTCGAGGTCGAGACCGACACGGGCATCAAGGGGCTCGGCTGCACCGGTCAGTTCCTGCCTTGGTCGACCATGCCCTGCATCGAGGATCATATCTTTCCGTTGATCAAGGGCATGGATGTCTTCCACACCGAGGCTATCCACTCCAAAGTATGGAAGCAGCTCAACAACCGCGCCTATACCGGTGTCATTTCCAACGCTCTCTCGGCGATCGACATCGCCCTGTGGGACCTCCAGGGCAAGATTGTCGGCAAGTCGGTCTCGGAGCTGCTGGGCGGCTATTCCCGCGAGGCCTACACCTATGCGACGTTTGGCTACCCGTTCTTCGACGAGCAGCAGATCGCCGACTATGCCAAGAAGTTTCTGGCCGACGGGCACACCATGCTGAAGATGGTCGTCGGCGGCGAGCCGACCCGGACCTGGAAGGACGACGTGCGTCGCGTCTATGCCGCACGCGAGGCAATCGGCCCCGACGTCGACCTCATGATCGACGCCAACTGCTACTTTAACCCGCATGACGCCTTCATGCTGGCGAAGGCCGTGGAAGACGCGAACCTAAAATGGTTCGAGGAACCGATCGAGCAGAACGACGCACGTGCGCTTGCCGACCTGCGCAGCCGCGTCAAGATTCCAATCGCCGCCGGCCAGATGGAAGGCAACCGCTGGCGCTTCCGCGAACTCGTCGTCCACCACGCGGTGGACGTGCTGCAGCCGAACGTCCTCTACAATGGCGGCTACACCGAGGCGCTCAAAGTGGCGCACCTCGCCCAGGCCTTCAATCTGCCGATGGCCAATGGCGGCGGCTGGCCGATCTTCAACATGCACATTCTGGCGGGCGTGATGAATGGCGGCCCGGTCGAATTCCACTACGGCATGTGGATGACCGGAAAACATTTCTTCAACGGCACGCCCGACCCCGTGAACGGCAAGATGACAATCCCGGACGCGCCGGGCCTTGGCTTCACGCCGAATTACGAAGCGCTGAAGGATGCCCGGGTCAAGGATCCCAAAGGCAGCCAGTTCACCGGTCGTGATGCACACGGCTACCTGCTGCGTGAAACCATCGAAAAGAAGAACGCCTGACAATCGCAGCCCGGGACCGCCAAAATGGTTCGATCGGTTTCGGCGCTGTTCCAAGTTCTAACTGGGAGGAAATGACTATGACCTGCGGACTCTCGAACTTCGTCAACCACGGCCGCGCCGTCGGCCTCGGTCTGCTCACAGCTGCGGCCATCGCGGTCAGCCCCGCGGCAGCGGAGTATCCGGACAAGGACATCAAAATGATAATCCCGTTCGGCGCCGGCGGCGGCAGCGATACGCTCGCCCGCACCATCGCCGGCGTGATCGAGGAGATGAAGCTGATCCCTGTGAAGATCCTGCCCGAGAATCGTACAGGCGGCTCGGGCGCGGTCGGCTACAGTGCAGTCGCCAAGGAAAAAGGCGATCCCTATCATCTGGCGACCGTCAGCGTCAGCTTTTTCACAACGCCACTCCTGGGTGGCTCGCCGGTGAGCTACAAGGATTTCACTCCACTCGCTGCGATCGCGCAGTCGCCGTACATCATGGTTGTTCCTACCTCCAGCGAATACCAGAAGCTTGACGACCTGAAGAAGACGCCGCGCTTTACCACCGGTACGACTGGCGTCGTCTCCGACGCGGCACTGCTGGCCAAGATGACGTCCAACGCGCTCGGCATCCAGATTGACTCCGTGCCGTTCGACGGTGAGGGCGAGGTGATGGGGGCGCTGCTTGGCGGACATGTAAACGTCGGCTTTCTCAACCCATCCGAGGCGATGGCGCAGATGAAGGCCGGCAAGCTGCGGCCACTCGCAATCACGTCGGCCGAGCGTTCGCCGGCCTTCCCCGATATCCCGACCTTCAAGGAACTCGGATATGGCGAGATTTTGCACACCCAGCTTCGCGGACTGGTCATGCCCGCGGATGTTCCACCCGAAGTCGTAACCTACTGGGAGGGCATCCTGCAAAAGGTTGCGACCAGCGAGCAGTGGAAGAAGCAGTATATCGACCGCTTCCACGACATCCCGGACTATGTCGACGCGAAAGGCTTTAAGCAAGTGCTCGAGCGCACCAACGGGCGCTACGAGACGATGATGAAGGAACTCGGCATCATCAAATAGTGACATTGCTCGGAGCCACCCGAAATGATGGCTCCCATCCGTCGCGAGGAGGAAAGCGATGAGCGTTCAACGGCTCGACCTACTGGTCGCTGCACTGCTGACAATTTTCGGTCTCTGGCTGGTCTACACGGGCATCGGTTATGGGGTGATGCAGGGCACCACGCCCGGGGCCGGTCTCTTCCCCATCATCATCGGTTCGTCGATCGCTCTGCTCAGCGCAATAAATCTCTATCGGGCGCTTGGCGGGGTTGAGAAGCTTGGCCCGGGCATATCGGGCCGCGAGGCGGCAAAAGCTGGGGTCGTGATCGCGGCGCTACTCATCGCCGTCTGGCTGACGCCGTATCTCGGCATGATGATCGCCACCATGCTGGCCATGGCGGCGATCGGTCTGGCTCTGCGGACCGAACCGGGGCCGGTTTTCTTTGTCAAGCTTGCAGCGGTGTCGGTGATCACGCCGATCATCCTTCTGCTGCTGTTCCAAAATCTCCTGGGCGTGCCGACCCCCCGGGGACCGCTCGGCTTCTAGAGCAATTCCAGGAAAGTTTTCCGTGCTGAATTGCGTCAAAACAAAGAGATGGAGCGGTTCGGCGTTTCCGTGAAACGATGAACTGCTCTAGTCGGCCATCCAAGAGAGGTACCGCGATGGAAACGCTTGCGCTGCTGTGGGACGGAATTCTCGCCGCCACCGATCCGGCAATCTTCGCCTGCACCATACTGGGCGCTGTGGTCGGCTTGCTGATCGGTGCGCTCCCTGGTCTCGGACCGACCGCCGGTGTTGCGATCATGCTGCCGGTGGCGGCAGGCTTCGGCGGCGTAGCGGCAATCGCGTGCCTCGGTGGTGTCTATTATGGCTCGATGTTCGGCGGCGCCATCACGTCGATCCTGCTCGGCATCCCCGGCGACGCGCCTTCGGTGATGACGGTCATCGATGGCTATCCGATGGCGCAGAAAGGCGAGGCCGGACGGGCTCTGGGGACGAGCGTCTTCGCCTCGTTCGTCGGCGGTCTTCTCGGCATAGCCGGGCTGGTGGCCCTTTCGGTTCCGGTATCGCGCTATGCACTCGCCTTTGGCCCGACCGAGATGACGGCGATGATGTTTTTTGCGCTTTCGCTGCTCAGCGTGTTGGGCGGCCGCAACGCCTTCAAGGGGTTCGTCGCGTTGGCGCTGGGCCTGTGGCTGGGCATGGTGGGACTCGATCCCATTTCCGCCTTGCCGCGCTATACCGGCGGGTCGATGAACCTGTTCGACGGGCTCGACTTCTCCATCGTCGCTGTCGGCCTGTTCGGGCTTACCGCGATCTTCACCTCCCTGGAGGTAAATGTAGACAAGCCGGTGGCCAAATATACATTCGCCTCGCTGTTGCCGAGGATGAGCGATGCCGTTCAGACACGCTGGCAATTGCTGCAGGGATCGGTGCTCGGCTTCTTCGTGGGCGTCCTTCCCGGCGTCGGCGCCTCGGCGGCGACCATGCTCTCATACGCACTCGCCAAGCGCCTGTCGCCGACGCCCGAAAAATATGGCACCGGCATCGTCGAGGGCGTGGCAGCGCCGGAGGCGGCCAACAATTCAGCGTCCTACGGCGCGATGATCCCGCTGTTCACGCTGGGCATCCCGGGCTCGGCGACTACGGCCGTAATGATGGGCGGGTTGATCATGATCGGCCTGCAGCCGGGCCCGCTGCTGTTCACCGAGAATCCGCAGTTTGTCTGGTCGGTGTTTGGCTCTTTTGCCATCGGCAACCTGGCGCTTGTGTTCTTGACGCTGTTGCTGACTCCGCTGCTGGCGGCGGCGCTTTTCGTTCCGACAGCCTATCTCTATCCAATCGTCATTGCGATCGTGGTTTACGGTGTCTTCGCCATCGACAATTCGACCTTCAACGTGATGCTGACCATCCTGGCAGGCGGTGCCGGGATCATCCTTGCCAGGCTCGACTATCCAGCCGTGCCGCTGATCCTCGGCCTGGTGTTGGGACCGCTGCTGGAGCGCAACATTCGCCGCACGCTGATCCAATCGCAGGGCGACTTGCTCGTCTTCGTCGAACGGCCCATTGCGCTGGGGCTGTTCATCGCCACGGTTCTCGTGCTCTCGATCCCACTCTTCCTCAAGCTGACCGGGCGCAAGAAGATCGCCGCGGACGAAGCTGAGGTCTGACAGGACTGCGGTATATGACATTTCAATATTGCATCGTTGGCGGCGGCATCGTCGGGCTTGCCACCGCCTCCGATATCCTGGCCCGCGATCCGGCGGCTCGCATCCTGGTCATCGAAAAGGAGGCCGGTTTCGGCGAGCACCAGACCGGCCACAACAGCGGTGTCATCCATGCCGGCATCTACTACGCCCCCGGCTCCTTGAAGGCGAAGCTTTGCCGCGAGGGGGCGAAGGCGACGAAAGCCTTCGCGCGAGACAACAACATTCCGTTCGAGGTGTGCGGGAAGCTGCTTGTCGGCACCAGCCCGGTCGAGATGGAGCGCATGGAAGCGCTGAAGCATCGCGCTTTGGAGAATGGCATTGGCTTCGAGGAGGTAAGCGCGGCGCGTCTGCGTGAGATCGAGCCAAACATCGCTGGCCTGGGCGCGTTGCTCGTGCCGTCGACCGGCATTATCAACTATAAGCTGATCTGCGACGCTCTGGCCGAGGGTCTCAAGGCGAATGGTGCCAAGCTGATGACCGGCACCCGCGTCAAAGGCATCTCTGAAGAGGATACCGGCGTGGTGGTGACCACCGATCGTGGCGAAACGATCCGCGCCGAGCGGCTTGTTGCCTGCGCCGGGCTGCAGTCGGATCGCCTGGCGAGGCTTGCTGGGCTCAATCCCACCCACCAGATCGTGCCGTTCCGTGGCGAATATTACACATTGCCCGATGCGAAATCGACGATCGTCAAGCACTTGATCTACCCGATCCCTGATCCGGATCTGCCGTTCCTCGGCATCCACCTGACGCGCATGATCGACGGACGGGTGACAGTCGGGCCCAACGCCGTGCTGGGCTTCCATCGCGAAGGCTACAAAAAGGGCAGCATCGACCTGGGCGATGTCACCCAGATGCTCGCCTTCGGCGGCTTCTGGAAAATGGCCCGCAAGAACCTCACGTCAGGCATCGACGAGTTCCGCAACTCGATTTTCCGCCGCGGCTACCTGGAGCAGTGCCGCAAATACTGCCCCTCGCTCGAACTTTCGGACCTCGGCCAACCAGGCGCCGGCATCCGTGCGCAGGCGGTTCTGGCCGATGGCACGCTGGTGCACGATTTCCTCTTCCTCGACAGCCCGCGCCAGCTGCATGTCTGCAACGCGCCGTCGCCCGCGGCGACGTCCGCCATGCCGATCGCGAAGATGATCGTCGATCGGATCGAGGAGCGGTCACCATGATCCGGGCCCGATACAATCCATTGCCCCAGATGCATCCCGCGGCGGGCGCTCGGCGTGCATCGTCACAGGCTTGCCCGCGGGTCCTTTCGAGCCAACCGTTCCAGTAGGTAGTCGACTTCGGATCGACCGGTCGGCGTCAGCGACGAGCGTGGGCTGCGCTGCGCGTCCGAGGCTATGGCGCCGCGCCGCATCAGCACGTATTTGCGCACCGCGAGGCCAATTCCCTGTTGCTGCTCGAAACGGATCAACGGCAGGTGGGCATCGAAAAGATCGTGCGCCGCGTCGCGCTCGCCTTTGCGGTGCAGCCGATCGAGTTCGACCAGCATGTCCGGAAAGGCATAGCCCGTCATCGCGCCATCGGAACCGCGTTCCGGCTCGAAGTCGAGGAACAGCCCGCCATTGGCGGTCAGGATCGAGAATTTCCGCAGGTCGCCCGCGGCTTGCAGCTTGCGGATCGCCGAGATTTTCTCAAGTCCCGGCCAGTCCTCTGCCTTCAGCATGACGCAGGACGGATGTTCCTTCATAATGCGCGAGATCATCGGCACCGACAGGATCACCGACAGCGTCAGCGGAAAATCCTGCAGGGCCCAGGGCACGTCCGGACCGATTGCTTCCACGCAGTGATGGAAATAGGCGGCGATCTGCTCGTCGCTGCGCAGGTGCGAGGCCGGAGCCAGCATCACGCCGGCTGCGCCGGCATCCGTCACCTCGCGCGCCAGCCTGCGCATGGCGGCAAAGCTCGGATTGGATATTCCGACCACGACAGGGACACGCGAGCGCGCGATCACGCGTCTTGCGATTGCAAGCGATTCCTCGGGCTCCAGTTTCTGGGCTTCACCAAGAATGCCCAGGATCGTCATGCCGGTGGCGCCGGCATCCTGGTAGAATTCCGTCAGCCGGTCGACGGAGTCGCAGTCGACCGACATGTCCGCATTGAACGGCGTCGCCGCGATCGGATAGACGCCCTTGGCATCGACCCCGAAGGTCATGTCTTCTTCGCGAAAGCGGCGTAGCGCGCCTTCGTCTCTTCGTTCATCGGATAGAGACCGGGCAGCGGCACGCCGCGATCGACCTCGGTCATGATCCACGCTTCCATGGTCTCCTGCTCCGGCGCTTCGGCCAGCACCTGGTCGAGAAATGCCGCGGGGATCAATACCGCGCCGTCATCGTCCACCACCACAATATCGTCAGGAAAGATCGCCACGCCGCCGCATGCGATCGGCTCCTGCCAACCGACGAAGGTGAGACCGGCCACTGAAGGCGGCGCGGAAATGCCGTTGCACCATACGTTGAGGCCGGTACCGAGCACGCCCGCGGCGTCGCGCATCGCGCCGTCGGTGACCAATGCGGCGACATTGCGTCTGGCCATGCGCGCGCAGAGGATATCACCGAAAATACCGGCGTCGAGCACGCCCATCGCGTCAGCCACCGCCACGCAACCTTCGGGCATCGCCTCGATCGCCGCGCGGGTCGAAATAGGCGAGGCCCAGCTTGCCGGGGTGGCGAGGTCTTCACGCGCCGGCACGAAGCGCAAAGTGAAGGCCGGCCCCACCACGCGCGGCTGGCCTGGGCGGATAGGTTTGGTCCCACGCATCCAAACGTTGCGCAGGCCCTTCTTCAGGAGGACCGTGGTGAGGGTCGCGGTGGAGACGCCCTGCAGGGTTTCTACGACTTTCGAGTCGAGGGTCATCGGAGTCTCCTTAGATGCTGGGAATCAAGCCGCCGTCGATGCGAATGACGGAGCCGGTGATATAGGATGCGCGCGGGCTAGCCAGGAAGGTGACCGCGTCGCCATATTCCTGCGGCCGGCCATAGCGCCCGACCGGAATGGACGCCGTGCTTTGGGCGGCTACTTCCTCGACCGAACGCCCCTCGCGCTTGGCTTTCTGTTCGTCGAGAAAGCTGATGCGTCCCGTGGCGATGCGCCCGGGCAGAACGATGTTGGCGGTGATGCCGTCGCGGCCGACTTCGGCCGCCAACGTCTTGGACCACCCGACCAATGTCATTCTGAGCGCGTTCGACATGCCGAGGTTTGGGATCGGCGTCACCACGCCCGACGAGGTCGAGGTGATGATGCGGCCCCATTTGCGCCGGCGCATGCCGGGCAGCACCGCATCGCTGACGGCGATCACCGAACGCACCATGCTGTCGAAGAACTTCGACCAGTCCTGCGAAGACTGACCGGCTGCCGGCGTCGGCGGCGGGCCGCCCGTATTG
>NZ_SUEO01000191.1 GCF_004962925.1 Mesorhizobium sp.
GATTTCCTGATAAAGGCTGGCGCCGGTGCGCCCGCCACTCTCTGCGCCAGCCTGTCGGCTGCCGCAACGTTTGTTGTTTGCACGCATCGTGATGTCCTCCGCTCTTCAATCGCGCCCTCCCGGAAGCGGGGTGGGCGGCGAAAGCGACCGGAAAGGCCCGACGTCGGAGGCGGACTGCATCCGCAGGACCGGAACGGAGTGGAGGACCCGAAGCGAAAGCGAGGGGTTGCGGGACGCCGCGGCGGGCCTAGAAGGGAGTGCTGCCCGCCCTGCGCCACCGGGGAAGAACACGATAAAAACGACGCCGGCCGAGAGGCCGGCGACCGTCAGCAGCCGAAGGCTGCCCCGCGCCAGGGGGCGAAGCCGCAGGGCCAAGACTGCCTGAGCCTGGCGAAGATAAGCGGGCTCGGTTCACGAGCACCCGGCCAGCGCCTTCAGGCGCGGGCGCTCAGGATTGTTGTTGGCGCCCACGGCAGCTGGATGACCGCAACAAGATGCCGAGGAGCAATAGCAAAGCCAGCTGCCACAAACGGCACGCTCGGGCAACAACAGCGTGGCCGATCTACAGATGCTGCCCCGCACGAGAGCCTGCACGCTTTGAGCGCGCATCGGCGAGCAAGCGTTGCAAGCTGGCCATGTCGACCAGGTCGGCGATCACTATATCGCCGACCACCAACGCGGGCGTACGGTCGATGTGCAGACCTTTCGCGAGTGCGCGGACGCGCGCAAGTTCATCTGCGATGGCCGGATCTTGCATTCCCGCTTGAGCTGCTCAACGTCAAGGCCCACACGCGCTGCGATCTTGAGAGTGATCCTTTCAATGATCCAACTGGGGGAAGTCATAAGGGCGCGGTGGAATTCGTCGAACTTTCCCTGTTTTCTCGAGGCGAGTGCGATTGGGAATCCGGTCCCAGGACCGGGAACCGTCTGATCACAAGCTTCAGATTGGGATCATTCTTGAAGGCTTTTTGGTAGTTGAGATCTGCCAGTCTGCAATGCGGACAGTTGTGGTAGTCATTGAATATGACCAGAACGGCATCGCCTTGCGGGTTGCCGGCGATTGGCGAAGGGGGTCGTTGTCGAATGCGCCGCTCCACTTTTGCCTGTCGATCGACCACGCCTGCCGGTGCAGGTTCGCGCTATATTGGCTCGCCAGCACGGCGAGGAGTAAAAGAAGAGCTGCGACAGTGATGGCAGTCGGCTTAGACATGAGTCTCCAATCCATGGACGGCGTGGCAGCAACGGCCCGCCTTTTGGTGTAAAATGCTTTTGATCGAGCCCCGCACTTGCCACAGGGCGCAGTCGCGAGGGCGCACAGCTATCGATGCCGGTGCGCTCTGGCGGTTTCTGGAAAGATGGCCTTGCGCCATCGGGCCCACCCCACCAGCTGAGCGTCGTTCGCGCGGGCCGGGCAACCGCGACCGCCATTCACCACGCCGGGCGACTGACCGTCCGCCCGGCAGAGCGCTGGAGGGTCCCCGGACCTTCCGGGTTGCCGGCGATTTGGCGAAGCGGGGTCGTTGACGAGTGCGCCGCTCCACTTTTGACTGTCCATTGGCACGACTGCATGGGCGGGGGCGGCCTTTCCCGCGGCGGGTGCGCGCTATTATGGCTCGCCAGCACGGAAAGCAGCACGGCGAGGAGAAAAAGGAGAACCGCGAGAGTGGTGGCCGTTGTCTTAGACATGAGGCTCCAATCCATGGACGGCGTGGCAGCAACGGCCCGCCTTTTTGGTGTAAAATGGGTCGCTTTTGATCGTGCCCCGCAGTTGCTACAGGCGCACAGGTGCGGGTGCGATCTGGCGGTTTCTCAAATACGGCTTTGCGCCATCGGGCCCACCCCAATAGCTGAGCGTCGTTCGCGCGGGGAACTGCCTTCACCACGCCGGGCGACTTGACCGTCCACCGCCAGAGCGCTGAACGGTCCGCTAGTGAGGCGCTCCCCGAATCGTCGTTTATCCCGCTCGCCCCAGACCGGGCGACAGCCAGCGTTGCCGCTACGCTGCGGAGAAATATCGTCAGCGCGTGGCATTCGGACATAAGCTGATCGACGCCAAGAATAAGACCCACGGAGGTGACCGGTGCGGCCGGAACAAGAAAGAGCGTTGCAGCCATTGTGACGAGGCCTGCACCGGTGATGCGGGTTGTTCCGTTCGAAGGGAACAATGCGACGAACAGCATGAGGATCCGGCAGCCGATCGGCAGATCAGTTTTCGTCGCCTGGGCGATGAAGAGGGCGGCGAGCATCATATTCGTGCCGTCCAGATTGAATGGAATAAGACCCACGACCGAATGCGTGGCGCCGGCCTTTTCCATCTTCTCCATGAGCGAGGGCAGCGCGGCCTCCGAGGAGGACGTTGCGAGCAGCAGCTCGTCCTTGATGTATCGGACGAGAGAGAAGATCGAGCGGCCGTTGTAGCGGCAGACCGCGCCGAACAGGACCGAGAAGAACAGGACTTGCAGGATGTCGCCGTCCGCGAAGGCCCCTGGGATGGTTGACGGGATGATGTTCATCAGGAAACCGGTCACGGACTGCTCGTGGGCCTTGGCCACAAAGCCCTTCACGGCCTGGAGATCGAGCGAAGCCGGATCGATGTTGAGGCCAGCGCCAGGCTGAACGACATTGGCGACGATAAGTCCGACGACAAGTGCGAGCGTTGAGAAGGTGAGGAAATAGATCATCGCCTTGCCGGCAACTCGGCCGACCTTCTGCAGATCGCTCATGCCGGCAATGCCGGTCGCAATTGTCAGGAAGATGACAGGTACTGTGATTATCTTGACGACATCGACGAAGGCATCGCCGAGCGGCTTCAGGCTCTGGCCGGTCTCCAAATGGAAATAGCCGATTGCGGCACCCAGGATTATGGCGGCAAGCACCTGCACGTAGGCCCGGGCAAAATGGCGCTTGCGGGCCGCTGCGTTCGCTATGGGGACTTGTGGAACCAACACCGTTTCGCTCCTTGACCGGATCGGGGTGGGGCTCCTCCTTCTCCCATGCAGTGCTCCGGTCGAACGCTGCGCCCACTTCGGCGCAAGCGATGTGCCAAATAGCAAAGAGGGGAAAACGCGCAGGACCTCTCACGCAGTGCTTGTTCGCTCTCCCGCCCTCGCGCTGCGGTTGCCAGTCAACTATGGAAGGGTCAGTTCTTGGGGAATTCCAAAGGTCGCTCTTTGCTTCGGCGCAGCTTGGCTGGCTGGAAGGTTCCCTGTTTGCCTTGGGGTCTGGGACCTGCGTCCAGATGGTCAACATTTGCCTGCGCGCCGCACGGGGCTCCAAAGATTCAATCGAGGACGGGCCCTCTTCGAAAACGGGGGCAGCGTTGGTCAAGCCCTTCCACCCTGCTGTCCCACCAAGGGTGTTCAGAAGCTCAGTTCACGATCAAGCGATGGATCAGCGTCATCTGGCGTTTGCGCCATCGCGGCGGCGTTGCAAGGGGTCTGCCGAGGATGAACAAGCCGCGAGGCAGGGCCCGAGACCTAGACTCCATCCTCATCACAGCGCGCTCGGCTCGCGTTAGGAATGTTCGAACCGCAGCACGATCAGGTGGCTACACCGTTGGTCGGAACCGGAACCCGACGAATGATCGTTCGTGACCGACATCTGTGAACAAGCAGTGTGTGTCATTGCAATCACCACCCATTGCGCGCAATTGCCCATATGGCCGTGAATGAACTGGATTTGGTGATTTTCCAGATGGCGGTGGAAAGCGTCCGCTTGCTCTCTTCAAGCTTTGATGAGAAGGCGGCTGAGATAGCCACGAGGAGCCGTGGTAGCCTTCTTTTCGACGTGCGGGTTGACGGTGACCTGGAGGTCCAGCGAGTCGCAGCCATTGGATATCCAGGCGACAAGATCGGTGTGGTGGCATTGGATCGAGAGGGCCTTGTTAGCTGCTGTTGCCTTGTCAATGGCACCTTCTCACCTTTCATTGCACCGTTGGAGAACTGGACCAGCATGCCCCTGTCCATGCAGGCCCAGATCGATGTCACAGGCTATGCGAGGCTCCTTCTGGCCGCCCTGCGAAATGCTGGACATATGCTGGGCAGGTAGCATCGCCGATGATGTCTGTGATGAGATGGTGCAGACGGCTGGATGAGGCGATCGCTTGCCGGCAGCTTTGGCCGCCAAGCGATCGGTGAGTTCGCAATGCTGGACACGTACTGTAGACTCTGCCAGTTAAGTTAGCGGACAACCATCTGACGAATGCTCGATCTGACAGTCTGGACGGCGCGGCATTCCCTCCTAGGAATGCAGCCGTGGTTCTACTCCATCGGCTGTCCTTGCGTCGAAGGCGACGGGCACACCGTGAACGATGGACGTCGCCGCCACCAATTCCTCAACTCGCGATCGGTCGCTTTGCACGCCGGCATAAGCGTTCGAATGGCGCGGATCGCCTGGGCGGTGGAGAGGAACCGGGCCTTGCCTCTGGACAGAACATAGGCTTCGGCGGCTTTTCACCCGCCTCCCTGAAACTCTGACTGACACGATCTAGGACGGGAGTTCGGCAGCCTTCAAGCCTATGTCCGATACCGGACAATCAGGCAGCGGTGGCCAGGACGAAATAACGTTGCTCCTCCTCGCCGTAAGCGCCATGCGTGAGTTCCATCAATCCGACGCGGTCGATAATCGTGACCTCGCCGCGCTTGGCACGCACAAGTCCTTGATTTCAAGCATTTGCAGGGCCGTGGTGACCCCGGGACGGCGGGCGCCGAGCATGGTCGCCAGAAATTCATGCGTCAGGTAGATCTTGTCTCCGTCAGAGCGGTCATGGATCATCAGCAACCAGCGGGCCAGCCGTTCCTCGATTTTGGAGTGGCCATTGACCAGTGCCGTCCGGGACGACTGGACAAGGAACGCGTGGGCATAGTCCAGCACTGACGTGCGCAGCGACGGGCTTTCCGCAACCGCAGGACGAAGGATTTCAACCGACAGGCGCCAGCCATTGCCTGCGACCTGGATATAGGTCTCGTTGGAAGAGCTGTCCTGTCCGAGAATGACGGCATCCTGTCATCCCGTCATGTCCGAAAATGCCGACTTCACATTGCCGTCCGCCGGTCATGGTGGCGACCACCGAGGCGATGCCCCTCTCGGGAAAATATCCATTCCTGATCGGCTGATGCGCGATCTCCAACTGAGCCTTGATGTCCAGTTCGACGCGATGCAGCGATGGTCGCAACAGCGCGAAGTCCTCCGGCGAAAGGGATTTCAGCACCCGGTTGCGAAAAGGGATTCGGGCAAGGCTCTCTCCCATGCGGGCAAGAGCGCGTACCTCTTACTGTCGGCTGCATCCGAAGTAACTGACGGCCGATGCCAAGCATAGGCTTCGAAACGCGCGATTGCAAAGCCCTGTCGGGGCAGTGCAGCCATGCTAGAAGTCGCGCGGCCTTACGATAGGCGCGAATGACATGATTCCCTTCTGCGGCCACCAAGAACGGCTCGGGCACGCTTTAATCATTCATACACAAACTCGCAGGAATGTAAGCGGCGGAACAGTCGGGTGATTCGTACCGCCCTGCCCTTTCAGAAATCAAGTCATTGGACGTCAATTCGGGCTGGAACGCCTCGTCGCGGAACGGCACAGGAAACGCAGCCGGATCAGCAATGGTGGTTCACCTTGTGTGCGGTCCGGATGTGCGGTCCGGCGGCTCATCGCCCAATGGCTTGTCGAGGGGAAGTGGAACTCGTCATGTCGCCTCGAACCGTCACCGCGCTAGCGCGGCGCTTTTGAAGACGCCGGTGTTTTCTTTGTGGAACTGAAACTGTGAGGTGATTGATGCATGACTCAAACATTTGCGTATTTCCGCTGCATCGGCGACGCACATTGGTCGAAAGTATCGCCCAGGCCCTCGAGACCAAGAACGGCGAGGCGGCGAGTGCGTTCTGGCGCTGTGCTGCCAAGAAAATGCTCATTCAATTGTCCGATGTAGGAATTGCGCCAGAGTTCGCTGCGCAGGAGGTTGGAAGCCTTCTTCATGCGGTCTTGGACGATATGGCCAACCGAACGGTAATGCACATAGCATAGGCTTGGGCGCTGTTGGATCGCGCGTCAGCTCGGGTCCTTATCGGGGGACTGCTCCGACTGGCCGACGGTCCGGCCAAACCGGCATACCGGCAAAGGTTTGAGGTTGGGATCGCTCACGGCGGCCGGTCCAATATTCCAAGGCGATCTCAGAAGCCACATTGGCTTCTTTCCAAGCGGACGGGCGCCATTTTGGCGTGCTCACGCTGGACTGCGGGTTGCGCCTACGGAAATCCGAAGTCCGGCCGCGCGAGTCGATCGACCGGAACAGTCGAATGCTCGTGGGGCCGGGTCCGCTCAGCTTGACGGCGGGCGGTGGCGGCCGTGAGCAGACTTAACCCAGGTCACGGCTGAGCATCCGCAGGCGCTATGCCGATTGGATGAGAACTGGTTGCCACAACACCGGCCCGTTCAGGCGTCCCCTCCAGCGGATGCGCAAGAGACTGGCGTAGGAAATCTCGAGGAAGCCGGCGACTGCCTCGGTGTTGCCGACCTGCTGGGGCTGTCCGATACGTGACAACGGCCAGGTCGCGAGACGAAGGATCCTTTCGATGCGCGTATCTGTCACCGTTACGATCCCGGAGAGATTGTTGGCCAAGCCGAATTCGATGATGCCCGCGAAGAGCTCGTAGGTTGCTTGTGCCAGGCCGCCAGCAGCCTTCGGCGCTGTCGCAGGGAGATCGAGCGCGAAACGACTACTCTCCCAGATATCGGCACTCGCAGGGACCACCATCTCATCCAGCAGCGCCGGAAACGTATCGCGCAACATAGTCGGTCCGGTGGTCGGCAAAAGGCGGACGCAGCCGCAAGTTCGCCAATCGGACCCCTTGAGAAGTAGGTAGACGGGGTTCAGGCTGTCAAACGGGTCCGTTTCCATTTCGCCTTCGGTCTGCACTTCCCAATCGAGCCGCTTCTTGAAAACCCGATACCTAAGCCCGTGCATTTCCCTGAGTTCGCTCGCGAACTCGGCGTAGCAGTCGGGTGTTATCAGCTGCATCATTGTCGTCTCCGTGCGGGATGTGTCCACGCAATCGAAGGGCAAAGCCGTCATGAATGCAGCCTGTAGACCTTTACAGCTAGCCTTGGAGAGGATCAGGATCTCGCCCGAGCAGCCATCCGCACTATGGCCTGGTTGATGGTTCGCACGCCAAGCTTCGCCTTGGCGTTTTCCTGATGGAAGGTCACGGTGCGTTTCGAGACACCGAGAATCTGGCTGATATCCCAGGCCGACTTGCCGCACGCCGCCCATTTCAGGCACTCGAACTCCCGCGGGGTGAGCGTTATGCCATCTATCACGCAATCTTCGGCGAGCCTGCGCCGGGCATGGATATGAACGTTGATCGCAACCAACTGCATTGCTTTTTCGTAGCGCGTCAGCGACCTCAAAAGTGGCGGATGCGCCTCGTTGGAGGCGAAGGTCAGTGCGGCGAACCGGCCGCGATGATCATGCATCGACATGGTCAGTCCGCCGCGAATGCCGAACTCAGCTGCTTTTTCCAGGACTTCCTGCTGCGAGGTCGGCAAATAACGGTGATCGCGGTCCACACCCCAGTCGAAGGTATCCCAGCCTCGCAGTCCCCGCAGGATCACGGGATCCACGCTGTGGTAGCGCAGTTGCAGGTAATGTGATGTCCATGATGATGGATAATTCGAGATCAATCGCGGCGTGTCGCCGGAAGCGGATGGGTAGGTGAAATAAGCGAAGAACGGAAAGTCGAACCCGGCTGCGGCGGACGCCATTGCCTCATGGAGATCGACGGCATCGACGCTTGCAGAGAGTTGCTCGACCAAGGTTTCAAATACGCGATGCATCTGCGCTTTGCGTACCTCGCGGAGGTTGCTGGAAGCCGGGCGGAGACGTGGTTCTAAATGATGGCCTGTCCCTGCAGGGCGTACGACGCGCCGCCGTCATCACCGCAATTGCTGTGCTGCTTCCGATTGGAGAGAGCTCCGCGCACCTGACCAACTACCGATGGGTGATATTGCGACGTTATCGATGAGCCGCGTGTCGCCAAGCCAAGCCGCAGCAAGCAAGCGTGCCGGTCGGTCAAGGCTTGCTAACGATTGCAGGTCTGTTTCTCCGCGAAGCTCCAGGTATTCGAGCTCGCGATAGCCGGCAGCCAGAATTGTTGCACGCGCTTCATCAAGCGTAGGCAGGATGGGAGAGCCGCGTGCAAGCCGCTCGGCCGTATCGAGCAGGACCGATGCTAGTTTTGGGGCAATGGCGCGTTGGGCTGGGGAGAGCCGCACGTTACGCGACGATAGCGCAAGACCATCGGCTTCGCGGACTGTCGGACAGGGCACAATAGTGATCGGAATGTCGAGGTCCCGGACCAAGCGCCTGACAAGCTGGAGTTGCTGAAAATCCTTTTCGCCAAAAAAGGCGAAGTCAGCGCCGGCCTGCAGGAAGAGCTTGGCCACGACCGTCGCCACGCCATTGAAATGGCCGGGCCGGAATGCGCCGCACAGGCATTCGCTGATGCCGGACACTGAAACGACCGTGGCGAAGCCCGCCGGGTACATTTCCTCTGCGTCCGGCACATAGAGCAGATGCGTGCCCAGCGGCGCGAGCTTGGCAGCATCTTCGCTTTCCGTCCGAGGATAGGCAATCAGGTCGGCGGGGCTGTTGAACTGCTTGGGGTTTACGAACAGCGTCACGATCACCCGCTCGGCCCTTTCAAGCGCCTTCCGCACAAGGCTCAGATGCCCGTCGTGCAAGGCTCCCATGGTCGGCACAATACCGATCGTGGCACCCGAGCGACGCCATTGCGCAACGACGGCGCGCAGCTCGCTCACGGTTCGAGCGATCGGCACGCTCATGTGAAGTCTCCGGCCTTCAAGGCGTTGACATAGAGATGTTCGACCGCCGGAAAGTGCCGGTTCCGCACATCGGTGGCGTAAGCGGCGATTGCCGCCTCAGCCTGCTCACCGAGCTCGGCATAGCGTTTGACGAACTTCGGCCGAAATGAGGTGAAGAGCCCGAGCATATCGTCGCTCACCAGAATCTGGCCGTCGCAAGCTGGCGAGGCACCGATGCCGATGGTGGGTATGTCGATATCGGCGGTTATCTGCCGTGCAAGCTGCTCCGGTATCTTTTCGAGCACCAAGGAGAAGGCGCCCGCCTCGGTTACCGCCCTGGAGTCGCGCCTGATCCGCTCTGCATCGGCTCCCCGGCCCTGCACACGATAGCCTCCGAACGTGTTTACCGCCTGCGGCGTCAGCCCCACATGGGCCATGACAGGTACGCCGCGCGCGGTAAGGAAGCGGATGGTTTCCGCGATGGTCTCGCCGCCCTCGAGCTTCACCGCTGAACAACCGGTCTCACCCATCACGCGCGCAGCGTTGCCGAAAGCGTGCTCTGGGCTTTCCTCGTAGGAACCGAAGGGCAGGTCGACGACCATCAGCGCGTGTTCAAGGCCGCGGCGAACGGCCTGTCCGTGCATGATCATCATGTCGAGCGTGACGCCCAGCGTCGACGACAGGCCGTGCAGCACCATGCCGACGCTGTCGCCGACAAGAACGATGTCGCAGTGGCGATCGAGTAGCCTCGCGACCGGCGTGGTGTAGGCCGTCAAGCATACAAGTGGCGTTTGGCCTTTTCGCAATCGAATATCTGGAGGGGTAATCCCTTTTATCTCACCAGCCGCGCTCAACCGACGCCCCCTCCCCTTACGTTACCAACAGCGGGTGTCGCGTTTGGCATATTTTTGTGCGACTGCGAAGAGCTAAAAACAGTGCTTGAGTAGTACGGTGTTGACGTGCTGGCTGCCAAGGTTACATTCAATCGATTAAGGCGCTCCGTTGGGCCAACCCACTTTCGCAAACATGGATCCTCAGACAAGAAGAACCAAGAAAGGCAAAGCCGCCGTCAAAGCTGACGAAGCCAAAGTGGACCTGACTGCCGTCGTGGTCGCCGTAAACGACAGTGAGCCCTGTGTCCTCACCGTCGGTCATGCGGACACCCTCCCTTCTGGACCTTTTGCACTTGAGCATCGATCGCTGCAGTCGGGTTTGAGGGGGTGGGTGGAGCAGCAGACCGGCCATGCACTGGGATACATCGAGCAACTCTACACCTTCGCCGATCGCGATCGCATCGGCACTGAGCGCCACCAGCGCGTCATCTCAATCAGCTATCTCGCATTGACCAGGAAGGAACAGGCAACGAACTCGGCCGCGTGCGGCTGGCAAAGTTGGTACGAATATTTTCCCTGGGAGGACCACCGCTTCGGCACGCCGCCTGTGCTGCTCGATAGATTGCGGCCCCGCCTGATTGAGTGGGCCGGCGGCGCCAGCGAGCCGACCACTCAACGCGAGCGCCGGCAGCGCGCTGCGATAGCCTTCGGCTTCGACGACCGCCATTGGAACGAGGAACTCACGCTCCAACGCTACGAGTTGCTCTATGAAGCTGCTCTGATTGAAGAGGCCGGTGGCGGCAGGGACGCGATTGCGGCCGCGGCTGGCAAACCAATGGTCGCTGACCACCGTCGTATTCTGGCAACCGGGATTGCGCGGCTGCGTTCGAAGATCAAATACCGGCCGGTCGTGTTCGAGCTTATGCGGCCTTCCTTCACGCTGCTGCAACTGCAGCGAACCGTGGAAGCTCTGGCTGGCAGGCTCATCAACAAGCCCAACTTCCGGAGACTGGTCGAGCAGCAGGATCTTGTTGAGGAGACTGGGGAGACCTCCCTCGACACGGGCGGCCGACCGGCGAAGCTTTATCGCTTCCGCCATGCCGTTCTCGACGACAGGGCTATCGCCGGGACAAAATTACCGCTGGCGCGGGCTTGACATACTTATAGTCAAGGTAGACATATTCCCTTATTGTCAAACCGAATATAATCGAGGCGTCAATGGCTGGGGCGTTACCTATGGCTGCGTCCCTGTATGAGCGTGTCCGGCGGGTGATCCCTCCCGTTGAATGGCTCGCGTTCGCCGGCGATATTGAAGCCATCTTAGCGCTGAAGCGTGAGCGCAATGCGGTGGTGCTGGCGCACAATTACCAGACGCCCGAAATTTTTCATTGCGTGGCAGACATCGTCGGCGACAGCCTGGCGTTGGCCCACAAGGCGGTGACGGTCGACGCCGACATCATCGTGGTTGCCGGCGTTCATTTCATGGCCGAGACGGCAAAACTGCTCAATCCGAACAAGACCGTGCTCATCCCGGATCTCAGCGCCGGCTGCTCGCTGGCCGAATCGATCACGGCAGACGACGTGCGGTTAATGCGGCTGCGGTATCCGGGGGTCCCCGTTGTTACTTACGTCAACACTTCCGCCGCCGTAAAAGCGGAGTCCGACATCTGCTGCACGTCCGGCAACGCGAAGGCGGTGGTGGAATCGCTTGGCGTGGCGCGTGTGCTGATGCTGCCGGACGAATATCTGGCGAGGAACGTGGCAGCCGATACAGACGTCGAGATCATCGCCTGGAAAGGCCATTGCGAGGTGCATGAGCGCTTCACCGCAGCAGACATTCGGGAAGTGCGCGATGCCCATCCAGGCGTCATCGTGCTGGCCCATCCAGAATGCCCACCAGACGTTGTCGCGGAGGCGGAGTTCTCCGGCTCGACCGCAGCGATGTCGGATTATGTCGAGCGGGAGAAACCGACGCGTGTCGTCCTTCTGACCGAATGTTCGATGAGCGACAACGTCGCGGTCGCGCATCCCGACGTCGAGTTCGTTCGCCCATGCAACCTGTGCCCGCACATGAAGCGCATCAACCTGGCCAACATTCGCGCCGCGCTCGAGCAGAACCGGCATGAGGTCCGGATTGATCCGGAAATTGCCGGCCGCGCCCGCCGCGCGGTCGAGCGCATGCTTTCCCTATGAGCCTGGAGGTTCGCGACATCGCCGGGGCGCCGGTCGTCATCGGCGGCGGCATTGCCGGCCTGATGACGGCGCTTCATCTGGCGCCGGAACCGGTCGTGCTTTTGACCAACGCGCCGCTTGGAACCGGAGCCTGCAGTGAGCTTGCCCAGGGCGGTCTTGCGGCAAGTCTCGGCGGCGACGACGGCCCAGATTTTCACCTTTGCGACACGATAGCTGCCGGCGACGGACTCTGCGACGAGACCACGGTGCGGCGAGTGGTCCGAGCTGCACCCGAAGCGATTAGGACGATCCAAAGGTTCGGCGTCGACTTCGACCAGCACCCTGACCGCGCGTTGCGACTTGGGCTCGAGGCGGCACACTCGCGACGGCGGATTGTGCATGCAGCTGGCGACGCCACCGGTCGCGAGTTGGTGCGCGTGCTCATCGCCGCGGTTCGGCGTACAGCCTCGATCACCACTATCGAAAAT
>NZ_SUEO01000192.1:0-3809 GCF_004962925.1 Mesorhizobium sp.
GCCAAGTACCGGTCATCTGCTACCATAGTTGCAAAACATATGACGGGAGGGATTAGCGCCATGGCCAGCCTGAAATCCGCAAGCCAGTTGAAAAAGATGAGCACGGCCAAGGGCAGCGAAAAGCCCGGCAGGCTTGCCGACTACCTGCTGGCGCGGGCGCCGGCCGAAGATGTCGCCGCCTATGATGTCGCCGACCTCGAACGCGCCGCCGATCTCGCCGGACGCGCCGTCGCCAGGCACAAGAAGGGCGATTGCGTCGTCGCCATAGAGGTCGATTCCGGTGTCGTTCGCCAGGGCAGGCCGATGACCGTGATCACCGTCGTCAACGACAACATGCCGTTCCTGTTCGATTCCATCCTCGGCGAGATCTCCGAGAGCGCCGGCGAGCCGCTGCTGGTCACCCATCCGGTCATCGTCGTCAGGCACGGCAAGGGCGGCGTCGACGAAATCCTCGGCGATGGCGGGTTTGCCAAAGGCGATCACAGTCATGAACGGCTGAGCGTCATCCACGTCCATATCGGCCGTCTTTCGGCCGAGCAGGCCGAGGCATTGGCCGGGCGGCTGAAGAAAATATTGGACCAGGTGCGCGCCGCTGTCACCGACTGGAAGCCGATGCTGGCCCGCCTCGACCAAGCGATCTCGGAGTTCCGCTACGCTCCGGTGCCGCTCGACAAGGCCCACGTCACCGAAGCGATCGCCCTCCTCGAATGGTTGCGCGACGACAATTTCACCTTCCTTGGCATGCGCGAGTTCAAATACACCGGCGGCGAGAAGAGCGGCACGCTGGAGCGCACCGAAAAGCCCGGCCTCGGCATCCTCTCCGATCCCGACGTGCTGGTGCTGCGGCGCGGCACCGAAGCGGTGACGACGACGCCGGAAATCCGCGCCTTCCTGCACGGGCCGGAACCGTTGATCGTCACCAAGGCCAACGCCAAATCATCGGTGCACCGCCGCATCTATCTCGATTACATCGGCGTCAAGACCTACACCGCCAAGGGCGTGCTTTCGGGCGAGCTGCGCATCGTCGGCCTGTTCACCTCGACCGCCTATACGCGCTCGGTGATGAAGATCCCCTATCTCAGGTCGAAAGCCGAAACCATCATCGCCAAATCCGGTTTCAACCCTGAAGATCACTCCGGCAAGGCATTGATCAACGTGCTGGAGAGCTATCCGCGCGACGAGCTGTTCCAGGTTCCGGTGCCGGTCCTGCGCAAGCACGCCGAAGCGCTTCTCGGGCTGATCGAGCGGCCACGCGTCAGGGCGCTGGTGCGCGTCGACCAATTCGACCGCTTCGTCTCGATCCTCGTCTTCGTGCCGCGCGACCGCTACGACAGCATCGTACGCGAGAAGATCGGCACCTATCTGAAGACGGTGTTCGAAGGCCGGTTGTCGGCCTACTATCCCGCCTTTCCGGAAGGCGGACTGGCGCGCGTCCATTTCATCATCGGCCGTTCCGGCGGCAAGACGCCGAAGATCGACCAGGCGACGATCGAAGCAGCGATCCGCGCCATCGTGCGGACCTGGGACGACATTCTGCGCGAGACCGCGGCCGAGACCGGCGCCGATGCGACGCTCACGGCAATCGCCTCGCGCTTCTCGGGAAGCTATCGCGACAGCTTCTCGCCGGCTGAGGCGTTGGCCGATGCCGGGCGCATCGCCAGGATCAATGCGGCCAATCCGATCGCCATCGACTACTACCGTCATGCCGATCAGGAACCGCATCAGGCGGCGCTGAAGATCTATCACCATGGCAGCCCGGTGGCGCTGTCGCGACGGGTGCCGGTGCTGGAGAACATCGGTTTCCGCGTGATCAGCGAGCGCACCTTCGAGGTCGGCGACGACGCTTCCGGCATGATCAATAGTGATCAGCCGGGCATGGTCTTCATCCATGACATGGAGCTCGAAAACAGCTACGGCAAGCCGATCGACCTTGGCGACCGCGGCACGCTGTTCGAGGACGCGTTCCTTTCCGTCTGGCGCGGCGACATCGACAATGACGGCTATAACGGCCTTGCCCAGACCGCCGGCCTGTGGTCGGGCGAGGTCTCCATCCTGCGCGCCTATGGCCGCTATCTGCAGCAGGCCGGCATCCCGCAGAGCCAGGACTTCATTGCCGCTGCGCTCAACCGCTATCCGGAAATCGCGCGTGGCCTGCATGAGCTGTTCGTCGCCCGCCTCGGACCGACGGCGGAAACGGAAGGGTTGGTCGCGGCCAAGCACCTCAAGGCCAAGATCAAGGATGCGTTGGAAGAGGTTCCCAACATCGACGACGACACCATCATCCGTCGCTACCTCAATCTGATCGAAGCCTCGCTACGCACCAATCATTTCGTTCCCGATCTGAAGGAGAAGGGCCAGTCGCTGGCGATCAAGCTCGATTCGCAGGCGATCGACGGCCTGCCGGCGCCGCGGCCGTGGCGGGAGATCTTCGTCTACGGTTCCGAGGTCGAGGGCGTGCATCTGCGCTTCGGCCCGGTCGCCCGCGGCGGTCTGCGTTGGTCGGACCGCGCCCAGGATTATCGCACCGAGGTGCTCGGCCTGGTCAAGGCGCAGCAGGTCAAGAATGCGGTGATCGTGCCGGTTGGCGCCAAGGGCGGTTTCTATCCGAAGAAGTTGCCGATGGGCGCCGGCCGCGACGCCATCTTCGAAGCCGGCGCGTCCGCCTACAAGAATTACGTCTCCAGCCTGTTGTCGATCACCGACAATATCGGCATCGACGAGGTTATCCCGCCGGCCGGTGTGATCAGGCGCGACCAGGACGATCCCTATTTCGTCGTCGCCGCCGACAAGGGCACGGCGACTTTCTCCGACACCGCCAATGCCATCAGCGAGAAGCATGGCTTCTGGCTCGACGACGCCTTCGCCAGCGGCGGCTCGGCCGGTTACGACCATAAGAAGATGGGCATCACCGCCAAAGGCGCCTGGGAAGCGGTCAAACGGCATTTCCGCGAGATGAACCGCGATATCCAGACCACGCCCTTCACCGTCGTCGGCGTTGGCGACATGTCGGGCGACGTGTTCGGCAATGGCATGCTCCTGTCCGAGCAGACCCGGCTGATCGCTGCCTTTGACCATCGCGACATCTTCATCGACCCCGACCCCGACATGGCGGCTTCGATGGCCGAGCGCCGGCGCATGTTCGCCCTCGCCCGTTCGAGCTGGCAGGACTACGACAAGACAAGACTGTCCGAAGGCGGCATCATCGTTTCGCGCAGCCAGAAGTCGATCACGTTGGCGCCGGAAGCGGCCGCGGCGATCGGCCTCGGCAAGACAACCGCTTCGCCGGTCGAGATCATGAGCGCCATCCTCAAGGCGCCGGTCGACCTTTTATGGTTCGGCGGCATCGGCACATATCTGAGGGCATCGACGGAAACCAATCAGGATGTCGGCGATCGCGCCAACGATGCCATTCGGGTGACCGCGCTTGACGTGTGCGCCAAGGTCATCGGCGAAGGCGCCAATCTCGGCGTGACGCAGCGGGCCCGCATCGAGTTCGGGCTGAATGGCGGGCGCTGTAATTCCGACGCCATCGACAATTCGGGCGGCGTCAACTGCTCCGACGTCGAGGTCAACATCAAGATCGCGCTGGCTTCGGCCATGCGCAAGGGGGCGCTGACCCGCCCGGTGCGCAACAAGCTGCTCGCCGAGATGACCGATGAGGTGAGCGCGCTGGTGCTGTCCAACAATTACGAGCAGACGCTGGCGCTGTCCCTTGCCCGCAAGCGCGGCCTTGCCGACATCGCCCATCAGAGCCGTTTCATGGCAGCCCTCGAGGCGCGCGGCCTGCTCGACCGCGCGGTGGAAACGCT
>NZ_SUEO01000192.1:3819-12295 GCF_004962925.1 Mesorhizobium sp.
GGTTAATCGCGGCGGCCCATCCTTCGTCAACAGGCTGCAGGAAGCGACCGGCCGCAGCGCGGCCGACGTGGTCCGGGCCTTCGCCGTGGTGCGCGACGGCTTCGGATTGCCGGCGCTCTATCGCCAGATCGACGCGCTCGACAATCAGATCGACGGACAGGTGCAGCTCGACCTCTATCAGGCCGTTAGCCGGCTTACCTATGTGGCCAGCGGCTGGTATCTCAAGAACGATACCAGCACCGCAGCGCTCGGCGAACGGATCACCGAGTTGCAGGACGCTCGCAAGGCACTGGAGCCCAAGCTCGTTTCGCTGCTGCCGGCCTTCTCGCGCGAGTGGATCGAGGAGCGGCGGCATGGTCTGGCCAAGGGCGGCGCGCCCGAAAGGCTTGCCGAACAGCTGGCGCTGACCGATGTGGCGGGCGTCGTCCCCGACATCGCGCTTACGGCCCGAACGGCGAATGCCGACATCGTCGTCGCCGCGAAGGCGTTTTTCGCGGTTAGCGATGCCTTCCGCATTCCGCGCGTCGAGGACGCAGCGCGCTCGATCGCGCCATCCGATTATTACGATCAATTGGCTCTCTCCCGCGCCACCGACACAATCGGCGCGGCCAGGCGCGGCATCGCGGTGGCGGCGCTCACCGGCCACGCCGAGACGGCGGACCCGGTGGCGGCGTGGCTGGAGGCCGGCGGCGAGCGGGTCGCGCGTATCCGCGAGCGGCTGCAGGGGCTGACCGAGGGCGGCGACATCACCGTGTCGCGGCTGTCGGTGGCATCGGGCCTGATCAGCGATCTGACGGGGATGTGACGGTTTTCCACATCGCGCGGGATTGCCGGTAAGAACTGCGCTATAGAGCGAAGCGGCGACCGCTCCGGGGCGCCGTTTGCGGGAGGGGACATGGCCGAGGTAGCAGTGCAGCGAGCGCCGGAACGCGGCATTTGGGGATGGATGCTGTTCGACTGGGCGGCGCAGCCTTTCTTTACGGTCATCACCACCTTCATCTTCGGCCCTTACTTCGTCTCGCGCATGGCGAGCGATCCGGAAACAGGTCAAGCGGCATGGGGCTACGGCATCGCCGCAGCCGGGTTGGTCATCGCTGTGCTGTCGCCGATCCTCGGCTCGATCGCCGACCAGACCGGCCCACGCAAACCCTGGATTGCTTTGTTCGCCGCAATCAAGATCACCAGTCTCGGCCTGCTGTGGCTCGCCGCTCCCGGCTCCAATCTGTTTCTTGTCGTAGCCTTGTTCTCGCTGGCCTCCGTTGCCGCCGAATTCTCGACCGTGTTCAACGATTCGATGATGCCGCGCCTGGTGCCGAAGAGCGAAATCGGCCGAATCTCGAATATGGCATGGGGTCTTGGTTATCTCGGCGGCATGATCGCGCTGATCTTCGTCGTCGCTTTCATGGCCAGCTCGCCGGAAACTGGCAAGACGCTCCTCGGCTTCAATCCAATCCTCGGGCTTGATCCGAAACTCGGCGAGGATGCACGGGCGACAGGGCCCCTATCGGCGGCCTGGTATTTCCTGTTCATCCTGCCAATGTTCTTCTTCACGCCCGATGCGGTGAAGGGCATTCCCCTTCGACCGGCGGTGCGCGAGGGGCTGTCGGAACTGAAATCGACGCTGGGCGAAATACGCAAGCGCAGCGGCATCTTCCGCTTTCTCGTTGCCCGCATGATCTATCAGGACGGCGTCAATGCGTTGCTTGCGCTGGGGGGTGCCTTTGCGGCGGCGATGTTCCACTGGTCGATCACCGAGATCGGCCTGTTCGGCATCATCCTCAACGTAGTCGCCATCGTCGGTTGCCTGGTTGCCGCACGCCTCGACACGGCGCTTGGCTCCAAGACCATAGTGATGATTGCGCTTGTCCTGCTCAGCATCGCCACGATCGGCATCGTCTCGACCGGGCCGGGCTATACGCTGTTCGGTGCCTGGATGATGCCCGGAGCCGATAGCGGCGGATTGTTCGGTACACCGGCGGAAAAAGCCTACATCTTCTTTGGTCTGCTGATCGGGCTTGCCTTCGGACCGGTGCAGGCATCGTCGCGCTCCTATATGGCGCGCAGCGTCAGCGCTGCCGAATCGGGCCGCTATTTCGGCATCTATGCGTTGGCCGGACGGGCGACGAGTTTCCTGGCGCCGTTCATGGTGGCGACGATCACGCTGGCCAGCGGCTCGGCGCGGCTCGGCATGGCGGCAATCGTGCTGTTCCTCGGCGTCGGCCTGGCGATCCTGATCCGCACGCCGTATCCGGCAGACCAGCCGGCGGAGTGAGCCGCTCTTCCCTTCTCCCACAGGGGGGAAGGGAAGAAGCGCTCAGTGCCTGAAATGCCTGACGCCCGTAAACACCATGGCGATGCCGTGCTCGTCGGCGGCGGCGATGACATCGTCGTCGCGCATCGAGCCGCCGGGCTGGATGACGGCCGTGGCGCCGGCTTCGATCGCCGACAAAAGCCCGTCGGCGAAGGGGAAGAACGCGTCCGAGGCGACGACAGAGCCCTTGGTCAGCGGCTCGGCCACGCCGGCAGCCTCGGCTGCGTCGAGCGCTTTACGCGCGGCGATGCGCGAGGAATCGACCCGGCTCATCTGGCCGGCGCCGATGCCGACGGTGGCACCATCTCTGACATAGACGATGGCGTTCGACTTGACGTGCTTTGCAACGCGGAAGGCGAATTTGAGATCGGCCATTTCGGCCGGCGTCGGCGCGCGCTTGGTCACCACTTTCAGGTCGAGGTCATCGACCACCGCATTGTCCCGGCCCTGGACGAGCAATCCGCCGGAAACGGATTTCACGGTGGTGCCGGCGGCGCGCGGATCGGGCAGGCCGCCGGTGACCAGCAGACGCAGGTTCTTCTTGGCGGCGACGACGCGGATTGCTTCTTCCGAGGCGCCCGGCGCGATGATGACCTCGGTGAAGGTCTTCACGATCTCCTCAGCGGCCTCGGCATCGAGAATACGGTTCATCGCGACAATGCCGCCGAAGGCCGAGACCGGGTCGCAGGCAAGTGCCTTGGCATAGGCAGCTTTCAGCGAGGTGCCTTCGGCGACGCCGCACGGGTTGGCGTGCTTGATGATTGCGACGGTGGCGGAGCTGGCCGGGTCGAACTCGCCGACCAGCTCGAAGGCGGCGTCGGTGTCGTTGATGTTGTTGTAGGAAAGCTGCTTGCCCTGAAGCTGGCGCGCCGTCGCGACGCCCGGCCGCTTGTCGCCATCGACGTAAAAGCCAGCCCCCTGGTGCGGGTTCTCGCCGTAGCGCATCACCTGGTCCAGCCTGCCGCCGAAGGCGCGCCAGGTGGGATGCTCGATCTCCAGCGCCTCGGCGAACCAGCCGGAGATCGCCGCGTCATAGGTGGCGGTGCGGGCAAAAGCCTTGGCCGCCAGCTTCTTGCGGAAATCCAGCGAGAGCGAGCCGAAATTCATCTCCAGCGCGTTGAGCACCGAGGCATAGTCCTCAGGGTCTGTGACGATCGCGACATAGGCGTGGTTCTTGGCCGAAGCGCGGATCATCGCCGGGCCGCCTATGTCGATGTTCTCGACGATCGAGGCGTAAGCGGCGCCGGAGCGGCGGACCTCCTCGAAAGGGTAGAGATTGGAGACGACGAGATCGATAGGCTCGATGCCATGATCGCGCATCGCCGCGGCGTGTTCGGGATCGTCGCGCACGCCAAGCAGCGCGCCATGCACGGACGGATGCAGCGTCTTGACGCGGCCGTTCATGATCTCTGGAAAGCCGGTCAGGTCGGAGATGTCGCGGACGGCCATGCCGGCCTCGGCGATCGCCTTTGCCGTGCCGCCGGTGGAGACCAGCTCGACGCCGGCCGAGGCGAGGGCCTGAGCGAGATCAATGAGCCCGGTCTTGTCGAAAACGGAGAGCAGCGCGCGACGGACGGGAACGAGATCGGGCGCGGGAATGTTCTTGGCGGCGACGGCCATGGGCTGACGGCCTTTCACGGCTGGTTGGGAAAGTGTCCGCGCGCCGTAGCACATGAGGCCTGGAAATCAAACTGCGAGGCTAGCCGCAGTCTCAGCTTTTTTCCGGATGACCGGCGATGACCGTTCGCGTCAGTTGCCAATGGACTTCGGAAACCTCCGATGCCCTGAAGGCCAGCACGATCTGCCGGCTGCGGCGCGGGCCGCCAAGACCGGCGAAATAGATGGATTCCTCGACCTCGGGCGCCACCTCGGTACAGGTGAACACCCAGGTGTCGGCCTGGTCGGCGGTCAGCACCAGGCGGTCGTGCTCGTCTTGAAGCATGCCTATGTCGGGGTGGACGTGAAAGCGCACCGTGACGAAATCGCGGCCATTGTTGCGGATCGCAGCGTTGCCTGGCCGCTGAAAGCGGTCCCTGCCGGCGAGCACGTTGCCGTTCGTCGACAATTTCAGTTCGCGCTCATGCAGCAGGCCGAAGCGCGCCACATAGCCGTCGTGACGGGCCAGGAAACCCTGGCTGCCCTGCTGGTCGGTGCGCTTGCAGGGCACATGCTGCGGGCCGCCGATCAACGGCGTGCCAAGGAGATCGTTGACGCGCAGCGAATGGCTGAAACGCGCCGACGAAGTGTCGTTGATGGTGGCGGTCGAGTGGGCGGCCGTGGCCCGGGCAAGCGGCCTGAATTCGGCGGCGCCATAAGTGTCGACGCCAGCGTTGACGACATAATGCTGGCGGCCGGACGACAGCTCGAAGGCCAGGCACCCGGCGTGCGCCGCGTTAGAAACATCGATGGGCGGCGGCGGGCCGGTATCGGCGATCACGGTGACGCCGCCCATGGAGAGGCGCTCGTAGCCCGAATGTGGCGCGTGCAGCAATGGTGCGCCGGCGGTGTCGTCGTGGCGCAGAATGGTAGCGATGCGGTCGTGGATGGTCGCGCCCATGCCGTTGAAGCGGGCGAGGCTGCCGTCCTGGTGGCGAAAAAAGCGCAGCGCCGGCAGCATACGGTCGATGGCGCCCATCAGCGCCGCCGGCGGCGTTTCGGCTTGATTGGCATAAGTCTGGCGCAACGGCAGAAGGTCGGCGAGGATTTCGAGCACGATCATCGGATTGCGGGAAATATGGCCGCCATCCGGCAAAATCTGACGGTCAAGCTCTTCGGCGAGGTTACGGGTCGCACCGCGCAGAGCCGATGCCGGCGCCGGCAGCGACAGAGCGGCAAAGGCAAGCGCGATGCGGGCGCGCAGCCTGTCCTTGCCGTCCGGCATCTCGCGTGCCATCGCCCTGAGATAGCGGATCTGCACGGCAAGCGATTTCAGGAATGCCCGGTAAAAGGGAAATTCAGCGCCCTGCAGCACCACCGAGGAATGCTGCAGCCAGGCGATGACGCGCTTGGCCGTCGTGCCGGGCTCCCAGGCGACGCCTGAAATGTGGCTGCCATGAATGGCGATCCAGTCGGAGACCAGCGCGCGGGCATTGGCGGCGGCGAGCTCGGTGCCGGCGGCACGCATATGGCGCAGCCAGCGAAAACCGTGCAGGGTCTTTTGCCATCCGGGATTGGGTACCGCAATCTGGAAGGGCGACTTGCCGCCGGTCTCGACCAGATGTCCCGACAGCGGATAGCGACCATAATAGATCTCGAGCGCGATCTGCGGGTCGGCCAGGCGCAGATCCGGCGGAGCGATCAAAACGCGTTCCGGCGTGCGGCCGGAATAACGCCATCGATAGACTGGCCCGGCACGCAGGCGCCGGCGCGTCTTGCGCCAAAACTCCTTCGCGACAAGCGTCCATAGACGTGTCGTGCTGCCGGCAGCGATCGCCAAAAGCCCTCCTCATCGCCCTCAACCCGAAGACAAGATTATATGATTCAAGAACTTATGCGAAGGCGAATTCAATGGAAGCCTTGGAGTTCAGCCTGTTTTCCGCAGGATTCTCCCTAAAATAGTCGTCAAATTTTTAGCATTAGCCGGCTCTGCGCATGCGGGCGGCGAAGAAGCCGTCCAGGCCGGACCGTTCCGGTGAGCCGAGATCGAGATCGGCGGGCGTGGTGCGCAGCGTGCCTTGCGGCGTCAGGAACGGATCGATGCCGGCGATTTCCCCCGGACGGACCGGATCGTCGACGATATCAGCTTTCCCGGCGAGGAAGGCGTGGTGAAGCACCTCGCCTTCGAGCGGGTCGAGCGAACAGTTGGAAAAGACGATGCGTCCGCCGGGCCTGACCAGGGTGACGGCGCGGGCGAGCAGCCTTGCCTGCAGATCGGCGAGCTTTTCGACGTCGGCCGCGGTCTTCGTCCAGGGCACGTCGGGATGCCGCCGCACCGTGCCCGTCGAAGAGCAGGGCGCGTCGAGGAGGACGGCGTCGAACGGTTCCTTCGGCTCGTATTTGAGCAGATCGGCCTGGACGATCTCCGCGGACAGGCCGAGCCGTTCGAGATTCTGCGAAAGCCGCGCCAACCGATTCTTCGATGTATCGACGGCAGTGACATTGGCGCCGCCGAGAATGAGCTGAGCGGTCTTGCCGCCAGGGGCGGCACAGAGATCGGCGACGCGCAAACCCTTTGTGTCGCCGAAGAGCCGGGCCGGAAGACTGGCGGCGGCATCCTGAACCCACCAGGCGCCGTCTTCGAAACCGGGCAGCTCGGTGACCGAGGCGCTGAGCTTTTCCACGCGCACCGTGCCAGTCGGCAGCACGATGCCACCGAGCCGCTCGGCCCACAGCGCGGGGTCGGACTTCACGGTGAAGTCGACCGGCGCCTCGTGCCGATGAGCGGCGAGGATCTGCCTGGCCTTGTCGACGCCATAGGCGGCCTTCAGCCGGTCGGAAAACCATTTTGGCGCTTCGTCGGTGGCGGCAAGCGCTGCAGCCAGCTCGGCCTGCTTGGATCGCGCCAGCGTGCGCAGCACGCCATTGACGAGACCGGAGAAGCGCACCGTGCGCGGATCGGACTTGGCGTGGGTCACGGCAAGGTCGACGGCGGCGCTGTCGGGAATGTCGAGGAAAAGGATCTGCGCCGCCGCCACATGCAGAATATGCGAAAGCGCGGTGGCATTGGGCGGCAACGGCTTTTCCAGGCGGCGGGCCAGCAACCCCGATATGGTCATGCGGAAGCGCAGCGCTGTGACCAGTATGGCGCGCACCAGCGCCCGGTCGCGCAGGTCCAGCGCCTTGTATTGCGGATGGCCGTTCTCATGGTCGGTCAGCCCGTCAAGCGGTGTCTTCGCGTCAATGACGGCGGCAAGCAGCCGTGCGGCCGCCTTGCGCGCGGCAAGGCCGGCAACGGGGTCGCCGGGGCTCATTGCATTGTTTTCATGATCGCCTGAAATTCGGTGCCGGCGTTTCGCTTCGCTCACGACCACGGACCCTTGGGTCCGGTCGGATTGCGGCCCCAGGGATTGGATTTCGGCCGGGCCGGTTGCGCCGGCGGCTGCTCAGGCTGCTGGGCTGCCTTCTCCCACGGGCCCGACGGCTGCTGCGCGCCGGCCTGATCTGGCATCGGAGCTTGCGGCCGCGACGGGGCGGATCCGCCACCGACCGCCATGTCCCGCGCCATCGCCTGCAGGGCCGCGATGCGGTTGTCGGTGTTCGGGTGGGTGGAAAACAGACTGTCCATGCGCTCGCCGGAAAGAGGATTGATGATGAAGAGGTGGGCGGTCGCCGGATTGCGCTCGGCATCCGGGTTGCGGATCCGTTCGGCGCCACGGACGATCTTGTCAAGGGCCGAGGCAAGCCAAAGTGGGTTTCCGGCTATTTCGGCACCGCGCCGGTCGGCCTCGTATTCGCGGGTACGGCTGATCGCCATCTGCACGATCATCGCAGCAAAGGGCGCCACGATCATCGCCACCAGCACGCCGACAAAGCCGAACGGATTGTTGCTGTCGCGGTTGCCGCCGAAAAAGAAGGCGAAATTGCCGAGCATCGAGATCGCGCCGGCAAGCGTGGCGACGATCGTCATGGTCAGCGTGTCGCGGTGCTGCACATGGGCGAGCTCGTGCGCCATCACCGCCGCGACCTCTTCAGGCGACAGTTGCTGCAACAGTCCGGTGGTGGCGGCGACCGCGGCATTCTGCGGATTGCGGCCGGTGGCGAAGGCGTTGGGCTGCGGGTTGTCGATCAGGTAGGTCTTCGGCATCGGCAGGCCGGCCTGTCTGGCGAGGCTCTGCAGGATGGCGTAATATTCCGGCGCGTTCCTTTCGTCGACCTCGACGGCGCGGTGCATCGACAGCACCATCTTGTCGGCGTTCCAATAGCTGAACAGGTTCATGCCGGCGGCAATCAGCAAGGCGATCACCATGCCGCCCGATCCGCCGATCAGATAGCCGACGCCCATGAACAGCGCGGTCATCGCGGCCAAAAGCATGGCGGTGCGAAGTGTGTTCATTGTCTGCTCCGTTTCTGCCGGCGCTGCGGAAAAGGGGTCGATCCTTGTCGGCTCATCGCTATATGATGGGAAACGCTTGGCTCCGTTTCAATCCGCCGGGAATATCGCATGATCGACGAAACCAGTAATACAAACGCCGGCCCCCGTCACGATGCGTCGCAAAAGACGCTGTC
>NZ_SUEO01000193.1:0-6478 GCF_004962925.1 Mesorhizobium sp.
GCAATACGCTTCACCTTCGCTGGCGAGATCGGCAGGAGTGCGCCCTCGTTTTTCAGCAGAACCATGGATTCGGCCGCCATCCGGCGGGCGAGCGC
This sequence comes from Mesorhizobium sp., assembly GCF_004962925.1. GTDB lineage: Bacteria > Pseudomonadota > Alphaproteobacteria > Rhizobiales > Rhizobiaceae > Mesorhizobium. Next base: position 96 of record NZ_SUEO01000193.1, read on the forward strand.
ATGATGCTCGGCGCGATCGAAAGCCCGCCCCCTGTTTTCCCCGCGCTTGGCGCGCTGGATCAGACCGAGCATGCGTGCGCAGGCCTTGTCGAGCACGGCGTGGTCCACCTTGCCCGCCTTGATCGCCTCCAGCAGGTCTGCCTTGCGCGTTTCGCTTTCCGGCATGTCGAGGTCGTTGCCGGCCGCCAGCGAGGCCGGTCGATCCTTGATGCCGTGCCAATCGGAGACAACCAGGCCGTCATAACCCCACTCGCCTCGCAACACCTCGTCGAGGAGCCAGCGGTTCTCGGCAGCCTGGACACCGTTCAGACGATTGTAGGAACTCATCACGGTCCAGGGATTGCTCTTGGCGATCGCGCGCTCGAAGCCGCGGAAGTATATCTCCCGCAGCGCGCGTTCCTCGACCACGGAATCCATGGTCGTTCGCTCGACTTCCGAATTGTTGCAGGCGAAATGCTTCAGCGACGCGCCGACGCCGCTGTCCTGCAGACCGCCGATGACGCCAGCCGCGAAATCCCCTGTGAGGATCGGGTCTTCGGAGTAATATTCGTAGGAACGGCCGCCGAGCGGGGTGCGGCGGATATTGATCCCCGGTCCGAGCAGCAGGTGGACGCCGGATTCCTGGCATTCGCGGGCGAGAGCTTCGCCCAGCCCCCGCGCCAGTTCCACGTCCCACGAACAGGCGATGCTGCAGCCGTTTGGAAAGCAGGTTGCGGGTTTGACTTGTCCCCAGGCGATCTGCACGTCATCGGCCTGCTGGTTGACCACGGAGAGAAACGCCGCGAAATCCTGCCCCCCGGCTTCATCCTGGTCGATCTGCGGGATGGAGTAACGAACCCCGTAGGTGCCGTCGGTCATGACGATCTGCGGGATGCCCAGACGCTCGATCGCCGCCGTCTTCCACATGCGGTGGCCTGAAACAAGCGCCACCTTCTCCGCATCCGTCATTTCTTCGATCAGCGCATCGAACGCGCCATCCATCAGCTTTTCATACGACAACCGAAGTCTCCATGGATGCCTCGGCGGCGTTTGCGCCGCCGGTTGATTGAGCTCTCGTGTTCCTCACAGCCGCCGTTCGGTCGACGCCGAAAAGAAGGAAGCCTTCGCGATGTCGAACCGAAGCCCGACCTCCTTCCGCATCGAGCGGGCGGCATCGACGCCGAGCCTGACGCTCATGCGTTTGCCCAGGCAGTCGAACCAGCCGAGGGCATCGGCGCCCAGAAGTTCGGTGAAGGCGAGCTTGGCGGGAATGCTGTCGGGCGAACCCGGCTCGACGACGTCGATGTCCTCGCACCGAATGCCGAGCACCGCCTCGCCCGCTGTTGACGGCTCTTCGAAAGGATAGGTGGAAGAGCTGACGCTGCGCTGACCGACCAGAAAGCGCCCCGCGCCGTCCAGGCTGCCCTCGAGAAGATTCATGGCAGGCGATCCCACGAAGCCGGCGACGAAGAGGCTTGCCGGCTTCTCGTAGATCGACTGCGGAGGCGCGAACTGCTCGACCCTGCCCTTGTGCATCACGGCCACGCGATCGGCCATTGTCATGGCTTCGATCTGGTCATGAGTCACATAGATCATGGTGGACTTCAGCGTCTCGTGCAGCTGCTTAAGCTCGACGCGCGTCTCGGCGCGCAGCTTGGCGTCGAGGTTCGACAGCGGTTCGTCGAAAAGGCAGATGCTGGACGAGCGCACGAGCGCTCGACCGATCGCGACCCGCTGGCGTTGACCGCCTGACAACTGGCTCGGCTTACGGTCGAGCAGCACCTCGATTTGCAGGAGCTTCGCCACCCAGTCTACCTTTTGCACGATCGTCGCCTTGGGCGTGCCGGCGACTTCCATGCCGAAGGAGAGATTGCGCCGCACGGTCATGGCAGGAAAAAGCGCATAGGATTGAAACACCATCGCTAGTCCCCGCTGGCTTGGCTCCAGGCCGCTGACATCGACAGCGTCGATTACGATCTGGCCAGAGTCGCAATCGTCAAGTCCGGCGATCACGTTGAGCAGGGTCGACTTTCCGCACCCCGAGGGGCCAAGGATGACGATGAATTCGCCGGGAGCGATCTCCATGTCGACCGAATCCAGGACGATGAGACCGGCGAAGGATTTCCTGATTTTCCGGATGGATACACTGGACATGGCTAACCCTTCACGGCACCGGCGGCGATGCCGCGCACGAAATAGCGGCCGGAGAGGAAATAGACGATGAGCGTCGGAATGGCGGTGATGACCGCGGCGGCCATGTTGACGTTGGGCGACGCCGATCCCCGAGCATTGTTGACGATGTTGGTGAGCTGAACCGTCATCGGCAAGTTGTCGTTGCCGGCGAAGATCAGCCCGAGCAGATAATCGTTCCATATGCCGGTGAATTGCAGGATCGCCACGACGACCAGGATGTTGGTCGACAGCGGAAGGATGACGGACCGGAACGTTCTGAGAAAACTGGCGCCTTCCATGCGCGCGGCTCGGCTGATCTCCTCCGGCACGCCAACGTAGAAGTTTCGGAACAGCAGCGTCGTATAAGGCAAGCCGTAGACAACATGGACAAGAATGATACCGCCATAGGTGCGGAACAGACTGAGGCTGCTCAGGATCTTCACCGTCGGATAGAGCATCGCCTGATAGGGGATGAATAGGCCGACCATGACGAGAAGCATGATCAGGTTGGCGTGGCGCCACTTCCACTGCGCTAGCGCATAGCCGTTGAGCGCGCCTGCCAGCGTGGAGATCACGACGGCTGGAACGGTGATCTTGATCGAGTTCCACAGGCCTGGGCGCACCCCGCCGCATTCGAGCCCGGTGCAAGCGCTTTTCCATGCCGTCAGCCACGCATCGAAAGTCGGCTTGACGGGGAGAGCGAGAAGATTGCCCTGGCGGATTTCCTCCATCGGCTTCAGCGAGTTACTGATCACCAGCAGCAGCGGCAGGAGGAAGAAGGCGGCCGAAGCGAAGAGAAATGCATAGAGACCGAGGCGCGCCGCGCGTGGGCCGAACACGGACCTTTCGCCAGGAAGGCTTTGCGTCACGTGCGCCTCCTGAACTCACTGTAGAAATAAGGCGCCAACAGCAAGAGCGAGAGGACCAGCATCGCGATCGAGGCGGCGGAAGCCAGGCCGAGATTGACCCGCGCGAAGTAGTAGTCGACAGCGAACTTCGCCGGCATTTCCGTGGCAATGCCGGGCCCCCCCTTGGTCATGGCGATAACAAGGTCGTAGCCGCGAATAACGTCCGACATCAAAAGCACGACGCAGGAAGCCACGACCGGCCGCATACCGGGAAAGATGACTTGCAGATAGGCGCGCCAGAGGGGAATGCCTTCCATGCGGATCGCCTTCCAGAGGTCTTCGTCCACACCGCGCAAGCCGGCGAGAATGATGACCATGATCAACCCGGCCGAGTGCCAGATGCCGGCAATGACCAGCGTGTAGATCGCCCGGTTTGGATCGGTGAGCCAGTCGAAGGTGAAATTCTCCCAACCCATGCCGCGCACCAGCCCCTGCAAGCCGTTCACAGGGTCGAGCACCCAGCGCCAGGAAAGACCGGTGACGATCAGCGATACGGCGAGCGGATAGAGGAATATGGTTCGAAACAGTGACTCGGCCCTGATGCGGCGGTCGGCGAAAACGGCAAGCAGCGTGCCGAAGGCGAGCGTGCCAACGATATAGAGCACACCGAAAATCACCATGTTCAGGCAAGACACCAGCCAGCGGTGGTTCGTGAAGAGCTTGATATATTGGTCGAAGCCAACGAAATTATAATTGGGCATCAGCGTCGACCGCGTCAGGGACATGTAGCCGGTCCACAAGATCGACCCGTAGAAAAACACCGCCACGATGCCGAAGAAGAAGACGACCGTCATGTCCGGCCTGAACGTCTGCCGATGCAACCAGGTTCTCATGAAACCGCTTTCAGGATCATAGGTGCGTCACGCCGAGCGACCCGCGAGTGCAAGGGTTGGCAACCGGCCAGCGATGCCGCCGGCCGGTTGCGTGATCCTTACTCGCTCTGCAGGATGTTGCTAAAGCTCTCGACGGCCGCTTGCGTGGTCATGGACTTGTCGGTCCAGAACTGCCCGGCCAGATCCGTCACCTGGCCGTTGAGGTCGCCTGCGAGCGCATCATAGGCTGCCTGGACCGCGGCGCCCGGCGTGGCAAGCGTCTTGGATCCGATTTGCGCGCAGGTGTCGAGCTTGGACGTATCCACATCCGTCCGCGACGGGACAGAGCCTTTGACCTCGGCGATCTTTTCCTGGACAGCAGGCTCCATGATCGAGTCCGCCAGCAGTGTCTGGCCTTTGATCCGGTCGTCGTCGGTGTTCACCGGGAATGCAAAGACATCGATCAGGATCGCGTAGCCTGGCTTTTCGGCCGGCGTCAGCAAGCACCCGAAGTCCTTACCCGCGACCTTGCCGGCAGCGAGGAACTCGCCCCGTGCCCAGTCGCCCATGAACTGGAAACCGGCCTTGTCCGTCACGACGAGGTTCGTCGTGTCGTTCCAGGAGCGGCCGGGGCTCGCCGGATCCGCATAGGTCGATACCTTGCGAAAGATATCGAAAGCCTGGGTCAGGACAGGCGATTTGAGCGCCTCGGGGGATCGCTTGACGATCAGTTCATTCCAGTACTCGGGACCGCCGAGAGCGAGAAACGCACTGTAGAGGATGCCGACTTGCTGCCAGGGTTCGCCGCCGGTGGCGATGCCAATGCCGCCCGACGCCTTGATCTTATCGGCGGCGGCGAAAAGCTCGTCGAAGGTCTTCGGTTCGCTGATTTTGAGTTTCTCCAGAACGGGCTTGGAATACCAGACCCAGTTCTGAGCATGCACTCCGACGGGCAAGGCAACGAGATGGCCGTCGACATTGAGCTTGTCCCACACAATCGGCGCCATCACCTTTTGCCAACCGCCCTTGGCGGCGAGATCGTCGAAATCTCGAAGCTGACCGGAGCTGGCAAGGTCGCGCAGCGCCGAGCTTGGCGTCATCAGGATCGCCGATGGCGGCTGGCCGCCGGCAATCCGGCTGGTTGCCGCCGCAAGCGCCGCGTCGAAATCGGCCGACGGGCTGTCGATCCATTTTCCGCCGCGCTGCTTGAAGCTGTCGGCGATCGTGTTCATCGCCTTGGATTCACTCGAGCTCGTCCAGTAGTGCTGCACGTCGACGGTCTGGGCGAGCGCGGGACTTGAGGCAGCGAACGTGCCGAGGATGGTCATTGTGGACAATAGGTGGCGAAATTTCATGGCAGTTCCCCTTGGTTGGCATTGATTGCACGGTCTCTGTTCCCGAGACGCTCGTTCCGGCATCGCGCAAGGCGGCGCCCGGGTGTCTATGCAGCTTTGGTGAGCGTCATCCCCATCTCCTTGTTGAGGCTGTCGAGGAATGCGGCCATTTCGGCCTTGGAGATTGTCTCGCCCGCGACCCAGGCGACGGTCTTGTGGATTCCAAGGAAGGAGCCGGCGCAATATTCGAGCATCTTGTCGGCTTCCTGATCGCTGAGATCGAGCCGCTGCTTGAGAAAGGCACGGAAGCGCTGGCGGGCGAATTCGTGCTCGAAGACCAGGAAGGGCTGGCTTTCGACATTGAGGACGGTGGAGGCGAGTGCCGCGGCTTCGATGTCGACCGCCCGCTCCAGACGGATGTCGCGAGAGGACGCGCCGACCTCGAAGGTCAGGCTGCCAGCATCGAGCAGCCACCGGCGATACTGCGGGTCGTAGTATCGCAAATCGCGGCTGTCGATCTTGATCTCGACGCGCTTGGTTTCGCCCGGCTCGAGAGAGACTTTCGCGAAGCCCTTGAGTTCACGGATCGGGCGGATCAGCCGCGGTTGGTGCGGGCGCGCATAAACCTGCGCGATTTCCTTGCCGGCCACACTGCCGGTATTGGTGATATCGAACGCCAGCGTGATCGTGCTCGACGCATCGATCCGATCGGCATCGACCGACAGGTTGGAATATTCGAAGCTGGTGTAGCTCAGCCCGAAACCGAAAGGAAACAGCGGCGTGAGCTTGCGCTTGTCGTAGAAGCGATAGCCGACGTGGATGCCCTCCGAATAGATGTGGCGATTGCCCTCGCCGGGATAGGTGAGGTAGCCCGGTATGTCCTCGACCTGGAGGGGGAATGTCACGGTCAGCTTGCCGCACGGATTCTGGCTGCCGAACAGAACATCGGCGATGGCGCTGCCTGCACCTTGGCCGCCGAAGAAAGCCGCAAGGACGGCTGCAACATGATCGGCCCAGGGCATGACCACGGCGTCCGGCGTCGCGAGAATGATCACGACTTTGCTGGCGCGCGCGGCTAGCCGCTCGATCAGAGCGTCCTGGCCGTCATGCAGATTGAGATGCTTGCGGTCGGAGCCCTCGCCATCATAACCGACCTCGGTGTTGGCGAAGAACAGGAC
>NZ_SUEO01000193.1:6488-12261 GCF_004962925.1 Mesorhizobium sp.
ACCGTGTGATAGTCGATGTCCACGCCGGGTGCGCGTTTGCGGATCTCCTCCAGCGGGATGTCGATCTCGGTCGGCCTCGTCGTGGCGCAACCTGAACCCTGGATGACCGGTTCCACGGCGGCGGCTCCAACGACCGTGATCCTTTTGAGCTTCTCGGGAAGTAAGGGAAGGCTGGCGTTCTCGTTTTTCAGGAGCACGATCGACTCGGCCGCCATGCGCCGGGACAAGGCATGATGCTTTTGGAAGTCGGCCTCGGCATTCGGCTTCACACCGTTTCGGGCCAGACGCACAAGCTTCAAGATGCGCAGGCACGAGCGATCAAGCGTCTCCATTGACACCTGGCCGTCTTCGACCGCTGTCAGAAGTTCCTGCTTGCGGGCGCCGCTTTCGGGCATGTCGAGGTCGTTACCCGCATTCATCGACGCCGGCCGGTCCTTGATGCCGTGCCAGTCGGACACGACGACGCCGCCATACCCCCACTCGTCGCGCAGCACTTCGGTCAGCAGCCAGTGATCTTCAGCCGTTTGAACATCGTTGAGCCGGTTATAGGAGCTCATGACGGTCCAGGGATCGCTCTTGCGGATCGCCCGTTCGAACCCGGCCAGATAGATCTCGCGCAGGGCGCGTTCCTCGACGACCGAACTCATCGTCGTGCGCTGGACTTCGGAATTGTTGCACGCGAAATGCTTGAGCGAAGCCCCCACCCCATTGTGCTGAAGGCCGTTGATGACAGCGGCGGCAATATCACCCGTCAGCAGAGGATCTTCTGCGTAATATTCATAGCTTCGCCCTGCCAGCGGCGTGCGCCGGATATTGACACCTGGGCCGAGCAATATGTTGACGCCGAACGCTTGGCATTCGGCAGCGAGCGCTTCGCCAAGTTCATATCCGAGATTGAGATCCCACGAGCAGGCCAACGACGAACCATTCGGAAAGCACGTTGCTGGACGGGTGGAGCCGAATGCGCTGTCGACCCCTGTCGAGAGATCGGTGTTGACGACACTCAGGAATGAGGCGAGTTGGTTGTCTGCGTCATGCGCTCCATCGATCTGTTCGATCGAATAGCGAACACCATATGTGCCATCCGTCATCAGCAGTTCGGGAATGTTAAGGCGGTAGTTGGCGACCGTCCGCCAGAGGCCGTGGCCGCTGACCATCGCTACCTTTTCCTCGATGCTCATCTGCGCCAGCAGACCAGTCAGTTCCTTGTCGGAAATATTCCAGGTCATCGTCATTCCATATGCTGTTGCGGACGCGCGCCGGTCATCCCTGGTGGTTCGCCTCACCATTGCGGCATCGCCGCTGTGCCAAGAGATGACCTATTGATGACACGCGGCCACGGCTCTCTTCTAGCCGCGAAACTTGCGCTGGAACTACGACAGTTTTTGATATCTAGTAAGCAGGTTGGCCTGGGAACCATGATGAATATCGCTTATCTCAAAACCGACGGCGAACTGCAAATCCGCGACAGCAGCTTCGAGGATCACGCGCCTGCGGAGGATTTTCACTGCCGTGCCTTCATGCATGGCCGTGCCAATGTGCCCTATCATTGGCATCGTGAAATGGAGATACTTTTCGTGCTGCGAGGCAGCTTCCGCCTAGTCGTTGACGAGCAGGCTTGCGAGATGAAGCAGGATGATGTGATCATCATAAATAGCGACGTCCCGCACAATTCGACTTCGATTTCGCGCGATGCTCTGATCTGCGGCGCGCATCTCGATGTTGGATATTTCGAGCGCATGGGCCTGCCCGGTTTTGCATCCCGGCATTACCTTTGCCGCTCCTTCCTCCATAGCCGTCCGTTCATGAATCGGATCGCTCCGATAAAGGCTTTCATGGCCCGGCTGATCCTTGATCAGACGAGTCGCCCCGAGGAGGTCATAATTCGGCAGACTGTTGCCAATCTTCTTGCCTGTTTCATCTATCGGCAGATCCCGCATCTGAAAGCAGATAGCGATGCAGCGCCCCTGCGGTCCGACAGTCGAGACCGAATCCTGAGGATTATGGGCGCAGTCGAAGGGCAACTAGACAATCAGCGACTGAGTGCGATTGCCGCGGCTGAAGGACTGACGCTGAGCCACCTTTCCCGCCTGTTCAAGCGCCATTTGGGCATAGGCTACCGCGACTATTGCCAAAGCCTGCGCTTGGACACCGCAGCGGACGAACTCCACCGGACAGATCATACCGTTGGTGTGATCATGGAGCGAAACGGTTTCGGCAATCCTGCTGTGTTCTACAATAAGTTCAGGGGTCGTTTCGGGTGCAGCCCCGCAGAGTTTCGACGCGCGCGCCATCTGCCGGGGGTACAAAGCGCACTCACGGAAGAAGATACCTTGGAGGCACAAAGGATTCTCCTCCGCTACGCAGCCGATCTTGGCAAGGCCGCCGAAATTGCGGTTGGCATCAATGTAGCGGGACGCAAACAAATCGCGCTCCGTGCGCCACATAGTGCAAGTTTGGATTGAATTCCCAACTCCGCTGGTACGAGTTGTGGCATGAGGTCTGTGCCGGTCGACTGCAGCGCCCATCGCCTGAAGCCCGAGCCATGCTAGCGGGCGGAGGCCGTAGGCCTATCACGCAAATTGCGTTTCACACGACCTCTGTCAACCCTGCCATTCTCGGACACGGCATGGAGTACCAAGTGTAGTCCAGACGCAATTCGAAAGGGTCAGTCGACTGAGCCGACCAGAACATCGGGGTGTTCAAGTATCGCAACCCAGCGCCCTGAGTCTGTGGACGATTGCCTTTTTAGAAATCTATATCCAGTTTCCGACCAAAGCTTCACATCGTCGTTGAGGTTGTCGAGCACATAGTCGCCTTTCTCGGTCTTGACCGTCAGCACTGCGTGCCCCTCGCCGTCCTTCTTTTTGACGACAGTGATCAGAAGGTTCGAGAGCGATATGCCCTGCCGCGTGAGCATCTGGCGCTTAAGCAGGACGTAGTCCTCGCAGTCGCCGACCCCGCGGTCAGGATAGGACCAGAATTCCATCGTTCCGTGAACGGCAAGATCGCTCGCGGGCTTGATCGATCTGTTCACAAGCTTGGTGACGGACGCGAGCTTGTCTTCCATCCCTCTGCTCATAAGGATTGGCGGAGCCTTGCCTAATCGTATTCTGCATTCTGCGGCCTGCCTTCGGCAGAATTCGATATAGCCGACCGGCACGGAAGTCCGTTTCCCGATGGCCATGGCACCATGCACCGCATCGGCCGAAGCTTGCTCCATCGGCGTCGCGGACATCATCAAGCCTATCAGTAGGCCGGCACACAGCCATGCCCGCGGTATCACCAATCCCATTCGCCCCGCCCAAAGTAACGACCCGAAACACTCTTTAATATTGCGTTACCATCTTTTCATGAGCACATCAACGCAACCGACGCGCGGCTTAAAGCCGCGATCGTGAGCCATCACCAACGGCTGATGCTGGGCGCCGGCGCGGTTAACGCTGGATAACTTCCATAGCCACCGGAAGATCATGACCTTCACGTATTGTCGCATAACCGCACCGGCGCAGTTCGGCATCAACAGCCCTAACGCGGACAGGTGGCCGAGCAAAAATTGTAGCAAAGTTTGTCGAGGCGACCGAAATCCAAGAGCCACGAGGCTTTCGCATACATTCGGTTACATTCGATGGAGCTCGGGCAAACCTCTGCGACAGGCGTGGCGTAGGTTTCAATCGTGAGCAGGAAGCCTCGTCATGGTGACGAGACAGAACGCCGACGGCGATTTCACAAGCAGGAGTCAATACTGCGCGAGGCGCCGACTGGCGGGTCTGCTCATTTTAAGAAAGGAAAATACGATGAACAAACTTGCAACGGCTTTCGCCCTCCTCGCCTTGTCGACAGGGGTCTCTCTCGCTGCCAATCAAAACCCAGACCGCGACCCGACCCGCGGATTCGCTACTGGTGTCGACAACAGCGAAATGACCTTAGATACCCATCATGCGGCTTCCTTGCCTCTGTCTGAGGTAGCCCCGAAAGAAGAACAGCCACAGGCCGGCAAGGTTGTTAAGCGTCGTGCACCCTGGGCGGGCCGCTAAAAGACTGAACTTGTCTCCCGCCATTTTCTGCATGGCTATACCAACAAAAGTCCAATCACCCGCCGTGCAACGAGGGTGGTTGGACAGGCGGCGCAAGAAATCGGGCCGCCATCGAAGACTGGCTTTCTCCCCTGCAGGACGGTCGGCTGACATTGCTGCCCCACTCCTAGATACCCTCCACCCTCCGTAGGCACCGGCAAGAGGAAGACCCAGCGCCGCGTCATTTTGGTGGCGACCGCCCGGTTGGTGGCGATCGCCCGGCAACAGCGCAAGATGTATAGACAACCGGCCGCAACTGGTGTTCGTTTCCCGCATGCAATTTTCGAGAATGCAGGAACCGTGACGCCATGGACGCCGCTCGCTTGTTCGATCTGACAGGAAAAAAAGCGCTGGTGACGGGCGCCAGCCGCGGCATCGGCCAAGCTATGGCGGAGGCGCTCTGCGCGGCTGGTGCCGACGTCGCGGTGACCGCCCGCGACGAAACATCGCTTCGTGAGACGGAGGACCGAATTGGCGCACTCGGGCGCAGGTCGCTTTGCCGGTCTCTCGACGTGCTCGACACCGATCGCATCCGCGTGGTGGTCGACGAGGTCGCGGAAGCCTTTGGTGGGCTCGACATTCTGGTCAACAACGCCGGCTATGAGCAAGTCCAGCCCTCGCTCGACGTTGACGAGGCGGTGTGGGATCGCATCGTGTCGACCAACCTGAAGGGCGCCTTCTTCTGCGCGCAGGCTGCGGCGCGACGGATGGCTGCCGGCAGCAGCGGCGGCGCGATCATCAATCTTTGCTCGCTGACCTCCTATGTCGGTATTCCGACCGCAGTACCTTACGGTTCGTCCAAGTCTGGGCTTCTGGGCATGACGCGCGCGCTGGCTACGGAATGGGCATCTCTCGGCATCCGCGTCAACGCCATCGCTCCGGGTTATTTCCATACGGCGATGACGGATGTCTTCTATGAGGATCCCGACTGGCAGACGGCGATGCTGGCCAAGATCCCGCAGCGGCGCTTCGGCACGATGCAGGATCTGGCCGGAGCCGTTGTGTTCCTGGCGAGCGGGGCATCCGCCTATGTCACCGGGCATTGCATCCCCGTCGACGGGGGCTATCTCGCATCTATCTAAGCGATAGGTGCGGTGCAACAAGGACCGTCTAGACCAGACTTGTATATGGTTGTATATACCACTTGATACGCCGATCGTTCTTGCATGCGACCGGCGACAAAAGGGGAACCACAATGCAGGAGGCTTTCCGGGCCATAGCTTCACGCGAAGCGGAAGGCGGCAGGGAAATCGCAGTCGCGGTCCGCAACGTCGGGATGGATTTCGATGGGGTTCATGCCGTCAAGAATGCGTCCTTCGATCTGCCGAAGGGCCGGTTCCTCACCATTCTGGGACCTTCGGGGTCCGGCAAGACAACCCTCCTGCGAATGATCGCCGGGTTCCAGACCCCGAGCAGCGGCGAGATCTTCATCAATGGCGAAGCGGTAAGCGCGGTGCCACCGCACAAGCGGTCGATCGGCATGGTCTTTCAGAGGCTTGCGTTGTTTCCACATATGACGGCGGCCGAGAATGTCGCCTTCCCGCTGAAGATGCGTCGGCGCGACGCACGCACCATTCCCGAACGCGTCGAGCGATATCTCGCGCTGGTCCGGCTAGGGGGCTATGGCGGCAGGCGCATTCACGAACTTTCCGGCGGGCAGCAGCAGCGGGTCGCGATAGCGCGTGCGCTGGTGTTCG
>NZ_SUEO01000194.1:0-1057 GCF_004962925.1 Mesorhizobium sp.
CCTCATCGCCCTGCCGGGCACTTCTCCCGAATAGAGACGGGAGAAGTGCCCGGCCGTAGCTTTGTCGCACTTTCTGCAACGTTGGCGATTGGCGAAACCGTCGATGATGGCGTCCTTCGCCCCGTTTACGGGGAGAAGATGCCGGCAGGCAGATGAGGGGCGGCGCAGACGTTCGCAAATGCTGCGCCAGCCCAGCAAGCGGGCCAGTCGGGCCAATCAACCTGCTTGAACATACCCGGGCAACAAAGAAAGCCCGCGAACCCCAAGGTTCGCGGGCTTTCTTGTCTTCAGGTGCTGCTATCTATCAGCTCTTCAGTGCGGCATTGCACAGGCTGTAGAAGCCGCCGCCCTTCTGGATCCACTTGAGGCCGCCCAGCGCGTTGGCGTCCTTGTTGGCGTAGTACTGGTCGAGGCAGGTGTGCAACCGCGCCTTGCCTGGGGTTTCGGTGCTATATTTCTGGGAGATCGCCTTCGGAAACTTCACACCCTGGGGAGCGGTGACGGTCGGTGTTTGAGGATCGCTGGTGTAGCTTGCCTCATCGGCAGCCGGTACGGTGTCGTCGTCGGATGCACCGGCGCCGCACTGGCTCTTGCGGAAGTCGTTCCACTTCATGCCGTTCAGCGTGTTGCCGGTCTTGGCCGCCTGATACTTGGCACTGCAGTCCGCCATGCTGAGGCCTTTGCCGGCGTCCGCAGTTGCCGCTGCCTTGGTCGTCGCTGCGGCGGGTTCTACCGTCGCAGTGGCGCCGGCGGCGCATGCGCTCTTGCGGAAGTCGTTCCACTTCATGCCGTTCAGCGTGCCGGCGGCCTTTGCAGCCTGATATTTGGTGCTGCATTCTTTCGCCGTCAGGCCCGGTGCCGCATCGTCGGTGGCCGCTGCCGTCGCAGCCGGTGCTGCCGCGGCCGGTGCTGCCGCAGCGGTAGCCCCGGCGGCGCATTCAGTCTTGCGATACTGGTTCCAGGTCAGGCCGTTCAGTGTGCCGGCGGCCTTGTCAGCCTGATACTTGGTGCTGCATTCTTTCGCCGTCAGGCCCGGCGCGGCGTCATCGCCAGTGGC
>NZ_SUEO01000194.1:1067-6558 GCF_004962925.1 Mesorhizobium sp.
TCGACTTGGCGGGTTCTGCCGTGGCGCTGTCGTCGGTGCCGCATTCGGCCTTTCGGAACTGGTTCCAGTTCTGTCCGCCAAGTGTTCCGGCGTCCTTGGCCGCGTTATACTTGGTGCTGCACTCGGCCATGGTCAGCGCATTGGCAGGCGCCGCCAGGAATAAGGTCGCGACGGTAAGACCCGTCAAGGTGGCAAGTCGATGGATGAGCATGCGTTTTCTCCCTACAGCGGTTCATGATATGTCCCAGAAAAGCAATAGCGCTCAACGACTGGTTGCGCCAGATGCTAAGTAGCGTAAAGAGTGCCGGAAAGTGCATTCTTTCCAATAAGGTGATGAAATCGTTGCCGGGCGCTGCCTCGCAGCCAAGTTTTTCCGGGTGCATTTGCACGGGGAGCGCGTATATAGCGGTTCACAGTCAGGAGACTGCCGCGCATGACAGCCAGTCGAACCGGCTGATGCGGCGGACCTGAATTCACCTCGGCCTGGAGCAGAACGGCGCGCGGATTCCGAATTCAAAGCCATACTGGCACACCAAGAATCCGCATGCGGTTTTGAGTTGAAGTTCGTGAACGCTGCTGTCGCAACCAGAGCAGGAAACTTGAAAGTCAATACACTGGCGTGACACAAAACACACAAAACAACAATTTTCTAAGGATTGGTGACGTATAATCATGCATTGTGATGATAGGGCTCGGGCCAATTTGTGGCATGACGTGCCGGGAAAGAACCATCGGGAAGCTGACTAGTATGGCAGGAAGTTACTTCGGTACGGACGGCATTCGCGGGCGCGCCAACAGGTTTCCAATGACGGCGGAGATCGCCATGAGGGTCGGCATGGCCGCCGGCCTTTCGTTCCAGCGCGGCAACCATCGCCACCGCGTGGTGCTCGGCAAGGACACCAGACTTTCCGGCTACATGATCGAGAATGCGATGGTATCGGGCCTCTGCGCCGCCGGCATGGACGTGTTCCTGCTTGGCCCGATTCCGACGCCGGCGGTCGCCATGCTGGTGCGCTCGTTGCGCGCCGACATCGGCGTGATGATCTCGGCCTCGCACAATCCTTACTATGACAACGGCATCAAGCTGTTCGGCCCAGATGGCTATAAGCTCTCCGACGAGATCGAGGAGCGCATCGAGGGGATGCTCGACAAGGATATCGAGCTGGCGCTCGCCGATTCGGACGGGCTCGGCCGCGCCAAGCGCGTCGACGGCGTCCATGACCGCTATATCGAATTCGCCAAACGCACGCTGCCGCGATCGATGTCGCTTTCGGGGCTCCGCATCGTCGTCGATTGCGCCAATGGCGCTGCCTACAAGGTGGCGCCCGAGGCGCTGTGGGAACTCGGCGCCGAGGTCGTCGCCATCAATGTCGAGCCTAATGGCTTCAACATCAACAAGGAGTGCGGCTCGACGCACCCGGCCGGCCTGCAGAAGAAGGTGCACGAAGTGCGCGCCGATATCGGCATCGCGCTCGACGGCGACGCCGACCGCGTCGTCATCGTCGACGAGAATGGCGCGATCGTCGATGGCGACCAGATCATGGCGCTGATCGCCGAGTCCTGGCATCAGAGCGGCCGGCTGGCCGGCGGCGGCGTCGTCTCGACGGTGATGTCCAATCTCGGCCTCGAACGCTTCCTCGGCGACATGAACCTGCAGTTGCACCGCACCAAGGTCGGCGACCGCTATGTCGTCGAGCACATGCGTGCGCACGGCCTGAATGTCGGCGGCGAACAGTCGGGCCACATCGTGCTGTCCGATTTTTCCACCACCGGTGACGGCCTCGTCTCGGCACTGCAGGTGCTCGCCTGCATCAAGCGGCAGAACCGGCCGGTCAGCGAACTGTCGAAGAAATTCGAGCCGGTGCCGCAGCTTTTGAAGAACGTCCATATTTCCGGCGGCAAGCCGCTCGAGGAAGCCCCGGTCAAGGCGGCGATCGAAGATGCACGCCATCGCCTGGGCAAGGCCGGACGCCTGGTCATCCGGCCATCCGGGACGGAGCCGCTCATCCGCGTCATGGCGGAAGGCGACGACCAGCAGCTGGTCGAGGCCGTTGTCAACGACATCGTCGAGATCATTTCAGAAACGCGCAGCGCCGCCTGATCCTGCAGCTTTTGCCAGTCTGAAAGCCCGCCTTCCGGCGGGCTTTTTCGTTGATTTATGGTCGCGAGTTTCTCGAATTCTAGAGATTCATGGTTAAGCGATACAGTTAAACGCCTTTTAACTTTTCCAATTCATTATCCACGACTGAAACCAATCACATTCGGACGCGTTCGCTGTGCCGAGGGTTCTCAGGGGTGACAAGCATGTTCAATACAGCAAGGATGGCTCTATTTGCCGCGCTGTTCGCGGGCGTAGCCGGACCAGTATTCGCCGCCGACTTCGTCGAGCCGCCCGTGATCGAGCCGGCCCCGCCGCCGGCCGTCTACGAGCAGCCGGCCGAATATGGCGGCTGGTACATTCGCGGCGACATCGACTATCATTGGTCGAAGTTTCGCGGCGCCGACTACATCACCTACGGTGACACACCCGGTACTGGTCGCTTCGACAGCGGCAAGCTGGAGAGCGCCTTCTCGGCCGGCGCCGGCGTAGGTTACCAAATCAACCAGCATTTCCGCACCGATCTCACCGCCGACTGGATGAGCAAATCCAAATTCCGCGGCTCGACCAGCGGTATCTGCGAAGATGGAGATCCCTGCACTTCCGTCGACACCTCGTCCTATACAGCGCTGCTGCTGCTCGCCAACGCCTATGTTGATATCGGCACATGGCACGGCATCACGCCCTATGTCGGCGCCGGCATCGGCGGTGCCTGGGTCAAGTGGGATGAGCTCCACAACACCATTGAGGACGGTTCGTTTGAGCATGCCGGCGGCAAGGGCTGGCGTTTTGCCTATGCAGCCATGGCTGGCGCATCCTACTGCTTGACCGATCGGGTCAAACTGGATGTCGGTTACCGCTACAGCCATATCGAGGGCGGTAAGATGTTCAACTTCGCCAGCGGCGTCGGTCCTGGCCATGACAAGGGCATCAATGTGCACGAGGTGCGCGGCGGCTTGCGCTACCAGTTCGGCAACTCGGACTGCGCCCAGCCGGAGCCGATCGCCTATGAACCGGAACCGATCTACACCAAATAGACGCCTCGAAAGCTAAAAAGATTTGCAAGCCGCCCGGTGAAAATCGGGCGGTTTTCGTTGTGCCGATGCCGGCCGAAAGCCAATCAAAATCAATTCGCTAACGCCCTGTTATCCTTAACCGCCACTTAACCACTATGGTTAACAATGCTTCCTGAAACGGCGCTCGCAATTGCGATTGGCGCCACCTTCGGGAGCCGCGGACCATGACAGTCAAATCGCGCATAGCGCTGGCGCTTGCAGCAATCGCCCTGACGCCGCTGTCGCAGGCACTCGGCGCCGACTACGATCCGCCGATCTATGTCGACCAAGCGCCGGACTACGTGCCGGTCGAAGTCGGTTCGGGATGGTATCTGCGCGGCGATGTCGCTTATTTACCGGAAGAGAGCTTCGAAAATGAGGATTTCGCCTTCACGCCGGCCAGCTTCAGCGACAAAGAAGATCCGATCTTTGCCAGCATCGGCTTCGGCTACCATTTCAACGACTATCTGCGTGCCGACCTCAATCTCGGCTATCTGCCCGGCAACAAGATCAGCGTCGGCTATGACGATTCAGCGATCGTGACGCCGCCGACGCCGGCGACCGTGGCATCAGCATCACTGGAGAACTACGCCTTCTCGGGCATGCTCAATGGCTATGTCGATCTTGGCACCTATGTCGGGATCACGCCCTATCTCGGCGCGGGTATCGGCGTTGTCCAGAGCAAGCGCAAGCTTTCGGCGAGCTATTTCACCGACAACGATGACCCCGCCGACGATTTCGTTCTGCAGGCCAACAAGACCCAGTATTCCCTTGCCTATACGCTGAATGCGGGCCTTGCCTATCAAGTGTCCAAGAATGTCTCCGTCGATCTGGGCTATCAGTATTTTTCCGCGCCCGACGCCGAGTATGCCACCGCAGAGGATCTGGATTCGTATCCGATCCGCAAAGGGATCAGCAATCATCAGGTCAAGATCGGGTTGCGTTACGACCTCTGGTAGGAGCCGCGCAGGCGACAATCAAGACGGCGGATCTTCGGGTTCGCCGTTCGTGTTTTTAGGCCATGACATTCTCACCACAGATGACCAGTATCCT
Organism: Mesorhizobium sp.; assembly: GCF_004962925.1. GTDB lineage: Bacteria > Pseudomonadota > Alphaproteobacteria > Rhizobiales > Rhizobiaceae > Mesorhizobium. The sequence goes on from NZ_SUEO01000194.1 coordinate 5,274, forward strand.
GCCAGCGACAAAAACTTTCCCCTTGACGCTTGACGCCTGAACGCATATCGCCGTCCGTGGGCCACCCCTCCCCAACGAGGGGCCACTATCTGGAAGGATAGACCACGATGACGACGCATACGAAGCCCGGACTCCGTCCGGCAAATCCCAATTTTTCTTCAGGTCCCTGTGCAAAACGCCCCGGCTGGTCGGTCGAGGCGCTGACCAATGCCGCGCTCGGACGTTCGCACCGCGCCAAGGTCGGCAAGACCAAGCTCGAACAGGCGATCGAGCTGACGCGGGAGATACTCCAGGTTCCGGCAGACTATCGCATCGGCATCGTGCCGGCATCGGACACCGGCGCGGTCGAGATGGCGCTGTGGTCGCTGCTCGGCGAACGCGGCGTCGACATGGTCGCCTGGGAGAGTTTCGGTTCCGGCTGGGTCACCGATGTGGTCAAGCAGCTGAAGCTCGACGACGTGCGCAGGATCGAAGCCGGTTACGGCGCGCTGCCAGATCTGGCAAAAATCGACTTCGACCGCGACGTGGTCTTCACCTGGAACGGCACGACGTCAGGCGTGCGTGTGCCGAGCGGCGATTTCATCCCGGCCGCTCGCCGCGGCCTGACCATCTGCGACGCCACTTCGGCGGCCTTTGCGCAAAGGCTCGATTTCCGGAAGCTCGATGTCGTCACCTTCTCGTGGCAGAAGGTGCTGGGCGGCGAGGGCGCACATGGCATGCTGATCCTCAGCCCGCGCGCCGTCGAGCGGCTGGAAAGCTACAAGCCGGCCTGGCCGCTGCCGAAAATCTTTCGCCTGACCTCGGGCGGCAAGCTCATCGAAGGTATCTTCAAGGGCGAGACCATCAACACGCCGTCGATGCTGTGCGTCGAGGACTATCTTGACGCGCTGCGTTGGGCGAAGTCGATCGGCGGCCTCGATGCATTGATTGCCCGCGCCGACGCCAATGCCGCCGTTCTCGACGGCTTTGTCCGCAAATCCTCATGGCTCGGCCATCTGGCCACCGACCCGGCGACGCGGTCGAACACGTCCGTCTGCCTTTCCTTCACCGACCCGGATGTCTCAGCGCTCGATGCCGACGGACAGGCGGCGTTCGCCAAGGGCATCGTCTCGACGCTCGACAAGGAAGGCGTCGCCTACGACATCGGCGCCTATCGCGATGCGCCGCCCGGCCTGCGCATCTGGTGCGGGGCGACGGTCGAGACCACTTCCCTCGAAGCGCTGCTGCCGTGGCTCGACTGGGCCTTTGCCGCGCAAAAGGCGTCGCTCAAGGCGGCCGCCTGAGT
>NZ_SUEO01000194.1:6568-12158 GCF_004962925.1 Mesorhizobium sp.
TTTCCCGTGGCGGCCCTCGGGCCGCCCATTTCCCAAACGGTTCAAATCCCTTTTGAAGGAGGTCGCCATGGCGCCCCGCGTTCTCGTCTCAGACAAACTCTCCACCACCGCCGTGCAGATCTTTAGAGATCGCGGCATCGAGGTCGACTACCTGCCCGATCTCGGCAAGGACAAGGAGAAGCTCCTTGAAGTGATCGGCCAGTATGACGGCCTTGCCATCCGTTCGGCGACGAAAGTCACCGAGAAGCTGATCAACGCCGCCACCAAATTGAAGGTCGTCGGCCGCGCCGGTATCGGCGTCGACAATGTCGACATCCCGGCGGCAAGCCGCAAGGGTATCATCGTGATGAACACGCCCTTCGGCAATTCGATCACCACCGCCGAGCATGCCGTTGCCATGATCTTCGCGCTGGCCCGCCAGATACCGGAAGCCAATGCCTCGACCCATGCCGGCAAATGGGAAAAGAACCGCTTCATGGGCGTCGAGATCACCAGCAAGACGCTGGGCATCATCGGCTGCGGCAACATCGGCTCGATCGTGGCCACGCGCGGCGTCGGCCTGAAGATGCATGTCATCGCCTTCGATCCGTTCCTGTCGGACAGCCGCGCCGAGGAACTCGGCGTCGAAAAGGTCGAGCTCGACGAGCTGTTCGCCCGCGCCGACTTCATCACGCTGCACACACCACTGACCGACAAGACGCGCAACATCATAGACGCTGGCGCGATCGCCAAGATGAAGACCGGCGTGCGCATCATCAACTGCGCCCGTGGCGGGCTGGTCGTCGAGGCCGACCTGATCGCGGCGCTGAAAAGCGGGAAGGTGGCAGGCGCCGGCATCGACGTGTTCGAGGTCGAACCGGCGGAGTATAATGAGCTGTTCGGCATGGAGAATGTCGTGGCGACCCCGCATCTCGGCGCGTCGACCACCGAAGCGCAGGAGAATGTCGCCCTGCATGTCGCCGAGCAGATGTCCGACTATCTGATCAAGGGCGCTGTTTCCAACGCCATCAACATGCCGTCGATCACCGCCGAGGAAGCGCCGCGCCTGAAGCCTTTCGTCAAGCTGGCCGAAGTGCTTGGCGCCTTTGTCGGACAGGTCACCGAGGATCCGATCAAGGAGGTCGAAATCCTGTTCGACGGCTCGACCGCGACGATGAACACGCGCGCGCTGATCAGCGCCGCTCTTGCCGGGCTGATCCGGCCGCAGGTCTCCGATGTCAACATGGTGTCGGCGCCGATCATGGTTAAGGAGCGCGGCATCATCGTCGCCGAGGTCAAGCGCGATAAATCCGGCGTGTTCGACGGCTATATCAAGCTTACGGTCAAGACCGAGCATAGGACGCGCTCGATCGCCGGCACCTGCTTCTCTGACGGCAAGCCGCGCTTCATCCAAATCAAGGGCATCAACCTTGACGCCGAGGTCGGCCAGCACATGCTCTACACGACGAATGCCGATGCACCTGGGATCATCGGCCTGCTCGGCACGGTCTGCGGCGAGAACGGCGTCAACATCGCCAACTTCCAGCTCGGCCGCAACCGGCCTGGCGGTGATGCCATCGCGCTGCTCTATCTCGATGCACCATTCCCGGAAAACGTGCTGGAGCAGGTGCGGGCGCACAAGTCGATCGACTCCGCCAAGCGGCTGCATTTCGATGTGGGCGTCGCCTGAATCATGCGCGCGCGCCCCGCGTGCTCCATAAGCACACGGGGCGTTTCGACAATGGCGTCAAAGCGTTTGGATAATTCTTTGACGGCCGTTATTTGCAGGCGAAGCCGGGCGCGATCTTGCATTTGCCGGGCCGGGGCCGGTGCGGCTTATGCGGACGGTGCGGCCGGTGCGGACGGTAATGCGGCGGGCGAACGATAATGTGCGGCCGCACGACGATCGGTCGGGAAACATAGACGCGGTCCAGATAGTTTGCGCTGGCCCAGCCCCGTATACCGGCGGCACGAATTGCGCACCAGCTGCCCTGGCAATCGAGCACCGTCACCCTGTGGCCGGCCGGCAGTGTCGCGATCCTCGCATAGCCGGGACCAGGCCCGCTTCGCACATTCAAGGTCCCGGTTGTATAGGCGGTGGCTGCGGAGGCCGATACGGGAAAGGCTGCCAAGCCAACAAAGGCAAGGACAAGCGCCGCAAGCATTCGAAAATTCATGATCGTCTCCATTCACCGAAATCAGCTAAACTGGTGCTGGAAAGATGAGTGCCAAAAGATGAAAAAGTCAATCTCCAGGGAATGGCGCCGTATATTGGAATACCCCTATCTTAATACACTGTACTGCTAATGCTTGTTCTTAATACATTAGTTATTTTGGATATTCGTCCGGCCACTGTTGTGAGGGTTTGGTTCACCATAAGGCTGCGACCGGCTCTGGATTGCACCATCCTCATCCGGCACCGAACATTTGCCGGCTAAATCGCCATCTTCCTTCCGCTGTATTCGGCGAGGCTGATGCCGCCGAGCACCAGCACGAGGGCCAGCGCCTGATAGAGCTGGAATGTCTCACCGACGATCAGCACCGAGAGCAGCGTGCCGAAGATCGGCACCAGATTGATGAACAGGCCGGCCCGGTTGGCGCCGATCAACTCGTTGCCCCTGATATAGAAGATCTGCGAGATGACCGAGGCGCCGATCGCGGTGTAGAACGCGACCGCCCAGCCGCGTGCATCGGGAACGATGACCTTGCCTGCCGCCACTTCCCACAGGAAGAAAGGCAGCGAGGTGGCAAGTGCCGCAATCGACAGCGCCAGCATCAGGCTCTGCCAGCGTATGGCCGGCTTCAGTCGCAGCCCGACCGAGTAGAAGCTGTAGCAAAGCACCGCACCCAGCATGATGGCGTCGCCGAAGTTGAGATCCAGCTTGAGAAGCTGGCGCAGATCGCCATGGCTGGCGGTCAGGGCGACGCCGATGATCGTCAGCACGACGCCGGCGATCTGCATCCGGTTCACACGCAGGCGAAACAGCACGAAATTGGCGAGGATGATCACGATCGGGATCGCCGCCTGCTCGATCGAGACGTTGATTGCTGTGGTGTAGTTGAGCGCCGTGTAGAAGATCGCGTTGAAGAAGGTGAAGCCGCAAGCACCGAGCCCGCCAAGCAGCAACCAATGCCTGCGCACCACCGGCCAGTCCTCGTGCAGCGTTCGCCAGCCGATCGGCAGCATGATCAGAACGGCCAGAACCCAGCGCAGGAAGACCAGCGTCATCGGCGAAATGTGGTCGACCGCCAGCTTGCCGGCCACGGAGTTGCCGCCCCACAGCAAGGTGGTGAGCAGCAGGAACAGATAGGCGGTTCGATGCATCGCGAAATTTCCAGCCGGGGGCGGGCGAAGGGTCTTTTGCCGACCTATGGTGATGGTTCGCCCAAGTAAATGATGTCAAAGGCGAAAATTGTTGTGCCTGGGGGCGCCTTCGGCGGTAAAGAATGGTCGCGCTCGCCGGGTCTTGACGTTATAGAGCGACGTGCGTCCACTTGGTCGCACACAGTACGCGTCTCAAGGCTTTGAATCTTCGTATCGTGCTCGCCGAAATCGATTCCGATTTTAGCGCCGATGCGATAGAAGCCTGTCGTTTCGAAACCATTTCAAGCCGCTCCGAGCGGCGCCTCAAGGGAAAAGAAACATGGCCAATGTGGTGGTCGTCGGCTCGCAATGGGGCGACGAGGGCAAAGGCAAGATCGTTGACTGGCTGTCGGAGCGCGCCGACGTCGTCGTGCGCTTCCAGGGCGGCCACAATGCCGGCCATACGCTGGTTGTCGACGGCAAGGTCTACAAGCTGTCGCTGCTGCCGTCCGGCGTGGTGCGGCAAGGCAAGCTGTCCATCATCGGCAATGGCGTCGTTTTCGATCCGCACGCCTTCGTCGCGGAAGTGGCGAAATTGAAGGCGCAAGGCGTCGAGGTGACGCCTGAGCGCCTGAAAATAGCCGAAAACACCGCGCTTATCCTGTCCCTGCACCGGGAACTGGATGGATTTCGCGAAGACGCCGCCACCAATTCCGGAACGAAGATCGGTACGACCCGTCGCGGCATCGGCCCTGCTTATGAGGATAAGGTGGGCCGGCGCGCGGTCAGGGTGATGGATTTGGCGGATTTGGAAACGCTGCCCTTGAAGGTCGACAGGCTGCTGACGCACCACAATGCGCTGCGCCGCGGGCTCGGCCACGCCGAAGTCACGCATGACGCGATCATGAATGAGCTGATTTCGGTCGCCGACGAGATCCTGCCCTATATGGATCGTGTCTGGAAGATCCTCGACGACAAACGCCGCGCCGGCGAACGCATCCTGTTCGAGGGCGCGCAAGGCACGCTGCTCGACATCGACCACGGCACCTATCCGTTCGTCACTTCGTCCAACACCGTCGCCGGCCAGGCCTCAGCCGGATCCGGCGTCGGCCCGGGTGCCATCGGCTATGTCCTCGGCATCACCAAGGCCTATACGACGCGTGTCGGCGAGGGTCCGTTTCCGACCGAACAGAAGAACGAGATCGGCGAGTTCCTGGGCACGCGCGGCCACGAGTTCGGCGTCGTCACCGGCCGCAAGCGCCGCTGCGGCTGGTTCGATGCCGTGCTGGTTCGCCAGGCCGTCGCCGTCAACGGCATCAAGGGCATCGCTCTGACCAAGCTCGACGTGCTCGACGGGCTGGACGAGATCAAGGTCTGCACCGGCTACCGCCTCGACGGCGAGGCGATCGACTATCTGCCGGCCAGCCAGGGTGCGCAGGCGCGAGTCGAACCGGTCTACGAGACGCTGGAAGGCTGGAAAGGCACCACCGCCGGCGCCAGAAGCTGGAACGATCTGCCGGCCCAGGCAGTCAAATATGTCCGTCATATCGAGGAACTGATCGGCGCGCCGGTCGCACTCCTCTCCACCAGCCCTGAACGGGACGACACAATACTTGTGACTGATCCGTTTCAAGACTAGATTCTCAGCCGTTCCGGGCATCGCGGCCGATTTGCGGAGGCCGGCCCAGAAACGAAATGCAGGTCGACTGAAGCATGGCAGATTTTGTTGGTGCTCTGAAAAAGACGCTCGATGGCCTTGGCAATCCGACGCCGGAGATACGCGCGAGAGTCTATGAGAAGGCTCGCTCGACCATCGCGGACAAGCTGGCCAAGAACATACCGCCGCTGGCGCCTTCGGTCGTTGCCCAGCATAAGCGCACCCTGGAGGACGCCATCGCCAGCGTCGAGCGCGGCTACGCCAAGCCTGCGCCCGCATCCGATCCGCTGGCGGAACTGGAGGACATCTTCTCCTCCATTGACCGCAACAAGAACCAACCCAGCCACGTCCGACAGCCGGCAAAGACCGAGCCGGCATGGCAGCCGGCACCTGCTGCCAAGGCTGCACCGACCTGGCAAAAGCCGCCATCCGTTGCGTCTCCTCCAGAGCGCACCGATCCGGTGCCTTCGGACATGGATTTTCCACCGGCGGACGAAAAGCGCGACACCTTTAGGGGCGATGTCTTTTCCGACGAGGAGCCGGCGGCGGACACCTTTCAACGTCTGCGTCCTGCCGAGCGCAAGCGCAGCTATGGCGGGCTGATCGCCGCTGTCGTCGCTCTGCTCGTCGTTGCCGGCGGTGGCTACGGC
>NZ_SUEO01000195.1 GCF_004962925.1 Mesorhizobium sp.
GACAGCAGGGCGAGCGCCTTTTCGTGGTCGATCGATTCGACCGTCCAGCCCTTGGGCAGGCTGGAGCGCTTGGCTTCCTTGCCGTCGCCGCGCTGGACATAGGGGCCGAAACGACCACTGCGCAGCGTGATTTCCTCCGCCGTGTAGGGGTCCTTGCCCAGCACCTTGGTGCCGTCCTCGCCATTGGCGTTTTCGCCATTGGGGTTGGCGGCGTCGCCGAGTTGGCGGGTGAAGGAGCACTCGGGATAGTTGGAGCAGCCGACGAAGGCGCCGAACTTGCCGAGCTTCAGCGACAGGTTGCCGGTGCCGCATTTCGGGCAGATGCGCGGATTGGAACCGTCTTCCCGCGTTGGGAAGACCAGCGGCGCCAGTTCTTCGTTGAGCGCGTCGAGCACGTCGGTGACGCGCAATTCCTTGATGTCGGCGACCGCGCCCGAAAAATCCTTCCAGAAATCGCGCAGCACGTCCTTCCAGGCGAGCTTGCCGTCGGAAATCTCGTCGAGTTTCTCCTCAAGCGAGGCGGTGAAGTCGTATTCGACATAGCGCTCGAAGAAGCTTTCGAGGAAGGCTGACAACAGTCGGCCCTTGGCCTGCGGCAACAGCTTGCGCTTGTCCATGCTGACGTAATCGCGGTCCTCGAGCGTCTTCAGGATCGCGGTGTAGGTCGACGGCCGGCCGATGCCGAGCTCCTCCAGCTTCTTGATCAGCGAGGCTTCCGAATAGCGCGGCGGAGGCTCGGTGGTGTGCTGGGTGGCGTTGATCGCCTCGCGGTCGAGCTGTTCGCCGGCACGGATCTCGGGCAGACGGCGGTCCTCTTCGTCTTCCGAATCCTCGTCCTTCTGGTCGGTATAAGCGGCAATGAAGCCGTCGAAGCGAACGACCGAACCGATAGCGCGAAGCTCCGCCGTGCGGGCGCCGTTGACCGCCTCGATCTCGGCCGTGGTGCGCTCGATCTCGGCCGGCTGCATCTGGCTGGCGATGGCGCGTTTCCATACTATTTCGTAGAGCCGTGCCTGGTCGGCATCGAGATATTGCCTGACCGAAGCGGGCGTGCGCATGAAATCGGTCGGGCGGATCGCTTCGTGCGCTTCCTGGGCGTTCTTGGCCTTGGTCGTGTATTGGCGTGGCTTCTCAGGCAGGTATTTTGGGCCGAACTCTTTTGCGATCGCGTCGCGCGCGGCTGATATCGCCTCGGGCGCCATCTGCACGCCGTCGGTTCGCATATAGGTGATCAGGCCGGTGGTCTCGCCGCCGATATCCATGCCTTCATAGAGCCGCTGCGCCACCTGCATGGTGCGGCTTGCCGAAAAACCGAGGCGCGAGGAAGCAGCTTGCTGCAGCGTCGAGGTGGTGAAGGGCGGACCTGGATTGCGCTTGGTCGGCTTGGCTTCGACCGAGAGCGCCTTGAAGGTCGCACCTTCCAGCATCGCCTTGATGTCGTCGGCCTGCGCCTTGTTCGAAATGTCGAGTTTTTGCAGCTTCTTGCGGTCGAAGGCGGTCAGCCGCGCCTCGAAATTTTCCTTGCGCGCCGTGCCGAGGAGAGCTGATACCTGCCAGTATTCCTCGCGGATGAAGCGCTCGATCTCCAATTCGCGGTCGCAGACGAGGCGCAATGCCACCGACTGCACGCGGCCGGCGGAACGGGCGCCCGGCAGCTTGCGCCACAGGACAGGCGACAGCGTGAAGCCGACGAGATAGTCGAGCGCACGGCGGGCGAGATAGGCATCGACCAGCGGCGCGTCGATCTGGCGTGGGTTGGCCATCGCTTCCAGCACCGATGATTTGGTGATGGCGTTGAAGACGACGCGGCTGACCGGCTTGTCCTTCAGAGCGCGCTTCTGCTTCAGCACTTCCAGAACATGCCAGGAAATGGCTTCACCCTCGCGATCCGGATCGGTGGCGAGGATCAGGCCATCGGCATCCTTGACCGCCTTGGCGATGTCGGCAAGACGTTTGCTCGAGGCGGTGTCGACAGCCCAGGACATGGCAAAATCCTCGTCCGGACGCACCGAGCCATCCTTGGCCGGCAGATCGCGGACGTGACCGAACGAGGCCAGGACCTTGTAGTTCTTTCCAAGATACTTGTTGATTGTCTTCGCTTTGGCCGGCGATTCGACGACGACGACGTCCATGAGGTCTCATATCAGCTGTGGTGCGGCAGAAGAATTCCGCTGCGCGCGACGAAATCTCGTACAATTGTCGCTCACATGGCCGCGCTTTTGCATCCGGTCAAGGGGAAGCGCCCAAAATGCAATCCTGCATCGAGCGCGCAACCCAAGGGCGCGTCATGTGATATCCGCAATCCCAGATAAAGGGAGCGGCTGCCCTAATCGTTGGACAAGCCGGCAATGAATCCGGGAGAACGGGACAAATACTTCCGCGGATATAAGAGAAACATTGATCACGCGCCAGCCCTGCTGAAGAGACGCCCGGTATGATGCTCTGTCGGCGTGGCGAGACCGGCGTGGCGAGTGGGGCTCAATATGCCCAGCGGGACAGCACCAGAAGCTGGCCGCCGGAAGGCCTGCAGGATACGCGGCAGCCAGCGATTCTCCCGCCCGGTCAAGGCGGGGATCCGGGTCGGGGCTTAGTCGGCCTTGGCTATATGCCAGACGCCGCCGACGCCGTCGCCGGTCACATCGCCGGCCTTCTTGTCCTTGATGAACGTGTAGAGCGGCTTGCCCTCATAAGCCCACATCTTGGTGCCGTCGGTGCGCTCGACGACCGTCCATTCGCCCTCGGCCTTGGCATCGGCCTCGGCTTTCAGCGGCGGCCAGTTGGTGGCGCATTTGTCGTAGCAGTTCGACTTGCCCGTCTCGTCCTTGTCGTAGGTATAAAGGGTCATGCCGTTGGCATCGGTGTAGATCTTGCTGCCGCCGACATCGGCTTCCTTCCACGCTTCAGCGGCGTATGAGGCGGCGGTGCCGAGCAAAAGCCACGCAATGGTGATTGGCAGACAAGTCCGTGCGCCGCTATATCGGCGCCGATACAGTTGGAGTTTCGGGAATGGCATTGGATATCGGCTATGTCAGCGCGGTCGGGGCGGGGGCGATCTCGTTCCTGTCGCCTTGCGTGCTGCCGCTGGTGCCACCCTATCTCTGCTACATGGCCGGCGTGTCGGTCGATGATTTCCGCGGCAATGCCGGCGTCACGGCCAAGGCCGACGCGCGCAGCGCGCTGCTTTATGCCTCGATCGCTTTCGTTCTCGGCTTCTCCACCGTCTTCGTGGCGTTGGGCGCCGGTGCCTCGACCATCGGCCGGTTGCTGCGCGTCTGGCAGGAGCCGCTGGCGATGGCCGCCGGTGTGCTGATCATCCTGATGGGGTTGAACTTCCTCGGCATATTGCGCATCCCGCTGCTGTCGCGTGAGGCGCGCTTCCAGTCGCAGGGCAAGCCGGCCAGTATTGTTGCCGCCTATGTCATGGGACTGGCCTTCGCCTTCGGCTGGACACCCTGCATCGGACCGGTGCTGGGACCAATCCTGACGCTGGCCGGCGGCCGCGAGACGGTGGGCGAGGGCGCGGCTCTGCTTGCCGCCTATTCGCTCGGCCTCGGCATTCCGTTCCTGATCGCGGCGCTGTTTTCCGGCGCCTTCATGCGCTTTCTCTCGAAATTCCGCGTCCATCTCGGCCGTGTCGAAAAGGCGATGGGCGCGCTGCTGGTCGTCGCCGGCGTCTTTTTCCTGACTGGAGGCGTGCAGGCCATGTCTTATTGGCTGCTGGAGAACTTTCCTGTGCTGGGGCAGTTGGGATAGGCTCTTGAGTTGTGGACCTGCTGATTAAGAGCCAGCTGCTCTACCGTCTCACCGGAATTTAACCGCATTGGTGCAGCATGCGCCAATGCTAGACATGCGTTGATTCCCAACCCTTTTCATATGGTTGCCATTCCATGAGCCAGAGAACCTGCCTGTCCGTCATCCTCGCCGCCGGCGAAGGCACGCGCATGAAGAGCGCCGTGCCGAAAGTGCTGCACACAATCGCCGGCCTGCCGATGGTCGCCCATGTGGTCAAGGCCGCTGAAGCCGCAGGCAGCGGTGATCTGGCTGTGGTGATCGGCCATGGCGCGGACGAGATGCGCAAGGCCATGCAAAAGTTCGCGCCGAAGGCGGAGACCTTCGTCCAGGAAAAGCGCCTCGGCACCGCACATGCCGTTCTGGCTGCTCGCGACGCGATATCAAAGGGTTACGACGACATCCTCGTGATGTTCGGCGATACGCCGCTGATCGATCCTGAGGTGCTGACCGCTGCGCGCCTGAAGCTGGCCGAAGGCGCTGCCGTCGTTGTGGTAGGCTTCCGCACGTCAAATCCTTCCGGCTATGGCCGGCTGATCGAAAAAGGCGGCAAGCTCATCGCGATCCGCGAGGAAAAGGACTGCACCGACGAGGAGAAGAAAATCACCTTCTGCAATGGCGGGCTGATGGCGGTGGCCGGCAAGCATGCGCTGCAGCTGCTTGGTCAAGTCGGCAGCAACAACGCCAAGGGCGAATATTATCTCACTGACATCGTCGAGATCGCCGGCGGACAGGGTTTTGATGTCGTTGCCTCAGAAGCCGGCTTCGAGAACGTGCTCGGCATCAACAACCGTGCCGAACTCGCCGAGGCGGAAGGCATCTGGCAGCAGCGCCGGCGGCGCGACGCCATGCTCTCCGGCGTCACATTGATTGCGCCGGAAACCGTGTTCTTTTCGCACGACACCGAGATCGGCGCGGACACAATCGTCGAACCCAATGTCTGGTTCGGACCGGGCGTGACGATCGCCACGGGCGCCAAGATCCATGCCTTCAGCCATATTGAAGGCGCCACCATCGCCTCGAACTGCGATGTCGGTCCGTTTGCACGGCTGCGGCCGGGCGCCGATCTCCGGCAAAAAGCCAAGGTCGGCAATTTCTGCGAGGTCAAGGGGGCGACGATCGAGGAAGGCGCCAAGGTCAACCACCTGACCTATATCGGCGATGCCCGCGTCGGCGCCGGTGCCAATATCGGCGCTGGAACCATCACCTGCAACTATGACGGCTACTCGAAGTTCTTCACCGACATCGGCGAGGGTGCTTTCATCGGCTCAAATTCGTCGCTGGTGGCGCCTGTTACAATCGGCAAGGGCGGCTACATCGCTTCGGGCAGCGTGATCACTGAAAGCGTGCCCGACGATGCGCTGGCCTTCGGCCGCGCCCGCCAGAGGACGCTGGCCGGCAAGGGCAAGGAGTTGCGCGAGCGCTTCGCTTCGGCGGCCGAGGCCCGGAAAAAAGGCTAGCCTGACGGAACGCCGCAACGAATGGCATCATGTCTTTGACGGATTTCAGAAACCATTGAGGCAAGATAGGATACGTGCACGGATAAACTGAGCGATTGCGGTAACCGGATTGCAAGAGCGCTCTGTCATGGTGCATCTGTGCAGAACCGTCCCGGCTGATACGGGACGAAACGCAATGTGATTTTCGCGGCAGCCCGGGCGTCCCTAAATGGCGCTGGGTTTTACGCCGGAATCGGGGGCAAACGTCTATGTGCGGTATCGTCGGAATTGTCGGTCACTCGCCGGTCGCGCCACTCATCGTCGATGCACTGAAAAGGCTCGAATATCGCGGCTACGATTCCGCCGGCGTCGCCACAATCGAGCATGGCAAGCTTGGGCGCCGCCGCGCCGAGGGCAAGCTGATCAATCTCGAACGCCGGTTGAAGGACGAACCGCTCGACGGCATGATCGGCATCGGCCACACGCGCTGGGCAACGCATGGCGTGCCGAACGAAACCAACGCGCATCCGCATTTTTCCGACGGCGTCGCCATCGTCCACAATGGCATCATCGAGAATTTCGCCGAATTGCGCGACGAGCTGATGCGCGACGGCTACACATTTTCCTCGCAAACGGACACCGAGGTCGTCGCCCATCTCGTGGCGCGCGAGCTGGCCAGGGGCCTGAAGCCGGTCGAGGCCGCGCACCAGGCGCTGAAGCGGCTGGAAGGCGCCTTTGCGCTGGCCATCATGTTCAAGGGCGATGAGGACCTTATCGTCGGAGCGCGCAACGGCCCGCCGCTGGCCGTCGGCCATGGCGACGGCGAAATGTTCCTGGGCTCAGACGCCATCGCGCTTGCCCCCTTCACCAATTCGATCACCTATCTTGAGGACGGCGACTGGGCGGTTGTGCGCCGCAACGAGGTCGCCATCTTCGACATGGACGGCAACAGGGTCGACCGCAAGCGCCAGCAGTCGCTTAGCACCAGCTTCATGGTCGACAAGGGCAATCGGCGCCATTTCATGGAAAAGGAAATCCATGAACAGCCCGAAGTGATCTCGCACACGCTGGCGCATTATGTGGATTTTGTCGGCGGCGTCTCGAAGCCGCTCGACCTGCCGTTCGATTTCGCCAAGATTGATCGGCTGGCGATTTCGGCCTGCGGCACCGCCTATCTGGCCGGCCTGATCAGCAAATACTGGTTCGAGCGCTATGCACGGCTGCCGGTCGATATCGATGTCGCTTCGGAATTCCGCTATCGCGAGATGCCGCTGTCGAAGACAGACGCCGCCTTTTTCATCTCGCAGTCGGGCGAGACCGCCGACACACTGGCCTCGCTGCGCTATTGCCGCAAGGCGGGCATGAAGATCGGCGCGGTCGTCAATGTCCGCGAATCGACCATGGCGCGCGAATCCGACGTCATCCTGCCGACGTTGGCCGGGCCGGAGATCGGCGTCGCCTCGACCAAGGCCTTCACTTGTCAATTGTCGGTGCTGGCCTCGCTTGCCGTGCGGGCCGGTGTGGCGCGCGGAACGATCTCGCGGGAGCAGGAAACGACGCTGGTCCGCCAACTGTCGGAAGCGCCGCGCTACGCCAATCAGGTCTTGAAGCTCGACAGCCAGATCGAAAAGGTCGCGCGCGACCTCGCCCACTACAAGAACGTGCTCTATCTCGGCCGCGACACCAATTTCCCACTGGCCATGGAAGGCGCGCTGAAGCTCAAGGAAATCTCCTATATCCATGCCGAAGGCTATGCCGCCGGCGAACTGAAGCACGGGCCGATCGCGCTGATCGACGAGAACATGCCGGTGATTGTCATTGCCCCGCATGACCGCATCTTTGAAAAGACCGTGTCGAACATGCAGGAAGTGGCGGCGCGCGGCGGCAAGATCATCCTGATCACCGACAGCAAGGGTGCCGCGCACGCCACGGTGAAGACGATGGAGACGATCGTGCTGCCAGATGTGCCGGAAATCATCACGCCGATCATCTACGCGTTGCCGATCCAGATGCTGGCCTATTTCACCGCCGTGTTCATGGGCACCGACGTCGACCAGCCGCGCAATCTGGCGAAATCGGTGACTGTGGAATAGGCGTGGTTTAAAAAATTTCGCAGTTCCAAAGCCGGTTGCGGTTCACTAATGTTGCGCCGCAATCAGTGCTGCGGTGAACCATGTCCGATGCCCCCAAGACCTCAGGCATGACCCGGCTGCGGAATTATTTCCTGACAGGTTTTGTCGTCTGTGCGCCGCTGGCAATCACCGCCTATATCGCCTGGTCCTTCATCGGCTGGGTCGATTCCTGGGTGAAGCCCTATATTCCGGCGCGTTACAACCCCGACACTTATCTGCCGACGCCGGCTCCGGGATTCGGGCTGATCGTTGCCCTGGTCCTGATCACCCTGATCGGTTTCCTCACCACCAATATCGTCGGTCGCGCTATCGTCTTGTTCGGCGAGCGATTGCTTGGCCGCATGCCGCTGGTGCGCGGAATCTACGGTTCGCTGAAGCAGATCTTCGAGACCGTGCTGTCGAACAAGGGCGACATGTTCCGCCAGGTCGGGCTGGTCGAATACCCGCGCAAGGGCGTCTGGTCGCTGGTCTTCGTCGCCAGCGAGAAGGAAACGGAGATCAACCAGAAGCTCGACCGGGAAGGCGACCCGTTGATCGCGGTATTCATGCCGTGCACGCCCAACCCGACCACCGGTTTCCTGATGTATGTGCCGAAATCCGATGTCGTGCTGCTCGACATGACGATCGAGGACGGCGCCAAGCTGATCGTCTCGGCCGGGCTGGTCGCGCCGGAGGTCAAGACCAAAATGGTAACGTTGAACGGCAAGCCGATCGGCGTGCAGATCGCCAATCCGCCGGTGGGTGCCGGGCCTCAGCCGGCGCGTAAGAGCCGCACTGCCTCGTCGCGGCCGAACAAATAAAGCAGCATGCGAAGGGCGGCGCCGCGTTCGGATTGCAGCTCGGGATCGCGCGACAGGATCAGCCGCGCGTCGTCGCGGGCGGCTTCGAGCAGGTCGGCATGCGCCTCGATACGCGCCACTTGGAAACCCGGCGTGCCGGACTGGCGGGTGCCCAGCAACTCGCCTTCGCCACGCAGCTTCAGGTCCTCCTCGGCGATGCGAAACCCGTCCTCGGTCTCGCGCATCACCGACAGCCGGCGCGTTGCCGTCTCGCCGAGCGGGTCCTTGTAGAGCAGCACGCAGGAGGATGGTTTTTCGCCGCGGCCGACCCGGCCGCGCAACTGGTGCAGCTGGGCGAGGCCAAAGCGCTCGGCATGCTCGATGACCATGATCGTCGCATCCGGCACATCGACGCCGACCTCGATGACCGTGGTGGCGATCAGGATGCGTGTCTCGCCGACCTTGAAGGCGCGCATCGCCTCGTCCTTGTCGGCGCCCTTCATGCGCCCGTGCACCAGGCCGATCCAGTCGCCGAACAGCGGCTTTAGCGAGGCAAAACGGTCCTCCGCCGACATCAGCTTGATCTCTTCGGATTCCTCGACCAGCGGACAGATCCAGTAGATCTTCTGGCCGTCGGCGACGGCGTCGCGCATGCGGCCGACCAGTTCGTCGAGCCGTTCGAACGGCAGGGTGACGGTGCGGATCGGCTGGCGCCCGGCCGGCTTTTCGGTGAGCTTCGAAACATCCATATCGCCGAAAGCGGTCAGCACCAGCGTGCGCGGGATCGGCGTCGCCGTCATCACCAGCATGTCAGGCGCGTCGCCCTTGGCGGTGATGGCAAGCCGCTGGTGGACACCAAAACGGTGCTGTTCGTCGATGACGGCGAAGACGAGGTCGTGGAACGTTACCGTTTCCTGGAACAGCGCGTGGGTGCCGACAATGATGTCGATCTCGCCGTTGGCTAGGCCGGCCAGCGTCTCGGTGCGCTCGCGGCCCTTTTCGCGGCCGGTGAGGATGGCAACGTGCAGGCCGGCTCGCTCCGCCAAAGGCGCTATCGTCGCAAGATGCTGGCGCGCCAGGATTTCGGTTGGCGCCATCAATGCCGCCTGGCCGCCGGCCTCTACGGCGCGCCCCATAGCGAGCAGCGCGACAACCGTCTTGCCGGAGCCGACATCCCCCTGCAGCAGGCGCAGCATGCGTTCGGGGTCACCGAGATCGGCGTTGATTTCGGCAAGCGCCATTTCCTGCGAGGTGGTCAGCGAATAGGGAAGCGCGGCGCGCAGCTTTTCGACGATGCGGCCGTCGCCGACCAATGGTCGTCCGGACAGGCGGCGGACTTTTGCGCGCACCAGCGCCAGCGACACCTGGCCTGCCAGAAACTCGTCATAGGCGAGACGCCGCCAGGCTGCGCCGTCGACGGACACGTCAATCGGGTCGGCGGGGTTATGGATGCGGGCGAGCGCATCGCCGAAGGCAGGAAAGGTCTGGCGGCGCAGAAACTCGCCATCCTGCCATTCCGGCATCGCCGGCAAGCGAGCGAGCGCCTGGCCGATTGCCCGGCGCAGCACTTTTCCCGAGAGCCCGGCGGTGAGCGGATACACCGGCTCGACCAGCGGCAGGTTTTCCGCTTCGCTGGCCAGCGCGATGTGGTCGGGATGAACCATGGTCGGCCGGCCGTTGAACCATTCCATGCGCCCGGAGACCACGACATGCTCGCCCTCGGGCATCGCTTTTTCCAGATAGGCGGCGTGGGCATGGAAGAAGGTCAGCGCGATCTCTCCGGTGTCGTCATGGGCGTAGACCCGGTACGGCACCGATCTGTTGCCACGCGGCGGCGGCTGGTGGCGGTCGATGCGCACTTCGAGGGTGACGATCGCGCCTTCAGCCGAGCCGGCGATACCCGGCCGGTTGCGGCGGTCGATCACCGTGTGCGGCAGCACGAACAGAAGATCGCCGGCGCGCGCCGCACGATCGCCGAGATCGGCCGGCACGATTTTCTCGATCAGTGCGCCGACCTTCGGCCCGACGCCGGCAAGCGAGGTGATCGGGACAAACAGCGGATCGAGGAGGGAAGGGCGCATGATGTCAGCTTATGTCGCGAGGGCCGCAGCGCAAGGCTGACACCGCCCTCTATCCACGCTATATGCGCCGCTTCAGGCAAGGATGCGGGACAATGACCGGAACGAGACGATCCAGCGAGGGGCTCGACGCCCGCCGCCGCAAGCTTCTGTTTCGCTCATGGCATCGCGGCATGCGCGAAATGGACCTCATTCTCGGCAGTTTCGCAGACGCCGAGATCGGCGCCTTGACTGGCGACGAACTCGACCAATATGAGAGGCTCCTCGACGTTCCCGACACCGAATTCCTGCCCGTGGTCACCGGCGAACGCCCGGTTCCCGCAAATATCGACTGTGCCGTCCTGCAAAAGATCCTGGCGTCGCGCCAGGCGATGACATTCTGAACACGTGATTTCATGAGCTTGATCCCGACCATTGGCCTGCCGAAAGGCCGCGCCGGCCAGTTCATCGTCGACGGTGTCGCCGACGGTTACGAAGCCTTTGCGCTGGTGCAGGCCGCGGACGAGATCGCGCCCGACAAGCCGGTGCTTTTCGTGGCGCGCGACGGCCAACGCCTGCCTTCGATCGTCGAGGCGCTTTCATTCGCCGCGCCAGGCTTGCCGGTGCTCGAACTGCCAGCCTGGGATTGTCTGCCTTACGACCGCGTTTCGCCCGGGGCGGATGCTGCCGCATGGCGTCTGGACGCGCTCACCGCGATGATCGCGCTGGTGAAAAAACCGCACCGCGCCGTCATCCTGACCACCGCCAATGCGCTGCTGCAGCGCATTCCGCCGGCAAGCCTCGTCGAGGCGCAGACCTTCCATGCAAAACCCGGCAACCAGATCGACATGAATGCGCTGGTGTCGCGGCTGGAGATATCAGGCTTCGAGCGAGTGCCTACAGTGCGCGGCGTCGGCGAATTTGCCGTGCGCGGCGGCATTCTGGACCTGTTCGCGCCGGGATGGACGGAAGCGCTGCGCCTCGATTTCTTCGGCGACACGCTGGAATCGATACGCGTCTTCGACGCCGCCACGCAGCGCACCACCGGCCAGCGCAAGTCGATGGCGCTGCAGGCGATGAGCGAAGTGGCGCTGACGCCGGAAACCATCAGCCGTTTCCGCCGCAGCTACATCGAAGCCTTTGGCGCGCCATCGCGCGACGACGGGCTCTATGCGGCGGTCAGCGAGGGACGGCGTTTCGCCGGCATGGAGCACTGGCTGCCGTTCTTCTACGAGCGGCTGGAGACGGTGTTCGACTATCTTCCGGACACGCCTGTTGTATTCGACCATCTGGCGCATGAGGCGCTGGCTGAGCGCCATGCGCTTATCCTCGACCACTACGAGGCGCGCAGGAAGCAGGCCGACGGTGCGCTGAAGGACGCCGTACCGTACAAGCCGGTGCCGCCGGACCTGCTTTATCTGTCGCCCGAAAACCTCATCGCCTCGCTTGGCCCGCGCGAAGCGATCGACTTCACGCCGTTCGACGCGCCCGATGCCGGCGCGAAGAAAATCTTCCATGCGGGCTCGCGGCATGGCCGCAGCTTCGTCGAGGAACGCGCCGACCCCAACGTCAACGTCTTCGACGTCGTCGTAAAACACATTGCCGATGAGCGGGCCGCCCGCCGCCGCGTCGTCATCGCCGGCTGGACCGAAGGCTCGCTTGACCGGCTCGGCCAGATACTGGCGGAACATCATCTCGGCAATCTCAAGCCGGTCGCCACGCTGGCCGAGGCGGAAAAGCTCGAAGCGGGGCAGGCGGCGCTTGCCGTCCTGCCGCTCGAATCCGGCTTCGAGACCGAGAAACTGGTCGTCGTCGCCGAGCAGGACATTCTGGGCGACCGGCTGATCCGTCGCTCGAAGCGCAAGAA
>NZ_SUEO01000196.1:0-209 GCF_004962925.1 Mesorhizobium sp.
GAGGCCGATGCCGAGCTTGCCGGCGGCAATGGGCCGGCCATCGTCGTCACCGCCAGCTCCAATTGGCATCCGGGCATCGTCGGCCTGCTCGCCTCGCGGCTCAAGGACCATGCGCGCCGGCCCGCCTTCGCCATAGCCTTCAACGCCAATGGCGTCGGCACGGGGTCGGGCCGTTCGGTGTCGGGCTTCGACCTTGGCCGGCTGGTGCG
>NZ_SUEO01000196.1:291-4424 GCF_004962925.1 Mesorhizobium sp.
TTGCCGGGCTGATCGTCAAAGGCGGCGGCCATGGCATGGCCGCCGGCATCACGGTGGAGCGGGCGAAACTTGGCGCGCTCCGGGCGTTCTTCGAGGAACGAGCGGCGGCCGATGTGTTCCGGCTGCAGGGCGAAGAAAGCCTGGCGATCGACGGTGCGCTGGCCGCCGAGGGTGCAACGCTCGGCCTGCTCGATGCACTGGAGAAAGCCGGCCCGTTCGGCGCCGGGCATGTCGCGCCGGTCTTCGCGCTGCCGCGCCATCGCCTTGCCGATGCAAGGCCGGTCGGCACCAATCACATCCGCGCCGAGTTGCAGTCGGAAAGCGGCGGCCGCATCCAGGCGATCGCGTTTCGCGCCGTCGATACGGCGCTCGGCGAATTCCTGTTCAAGAACAGGGGCAAGCCGGTGCATGTCGCCGGTTCGCTGTCGGGCAATCACTGGAACGGCAACCGCACGGTGCAGTTCCGCATCGTCGATGCCGCACGCGCCTGAGCATCGTTTCCCGCTTTGCTGCGCGGACCTTCGATTCGGGATCGTGGCTTAGGCCAGAACCGCCTGCAGCCGGGCCAGCTCGCCGATCTGGGCCATCGTCACCTGATAACCGATGCGGATCGCCTCGTCGGCGCGGTGGAATTCGGTCAGGCCGATATGGCTGAGCTTGGGCTGCAGCGACATATCAGGCGGGTCGCCGGCGAGCCGCGCACGCGAAATACGGTCCTGGATGATGTTGAAGGCTTCGACCATAACGCCGGTGATGCCGAGCCGTGTTTGGTACTGGTGCCCCGCGTCGAACAGGCCGGGCCTTGGCGCATCCTTTTCGATGACCAGTTCGCCGGCGCTGTGCTTGATGACGGCGGCGCGGCCGAACAGATCATAGTGAAGGTTCACCGCGACGACGAGCGGCTGCTCATAAGCGCGGCAGACCGAGACCGGCACCGGATTGACCAGCGCGCCGTCGACCAGCACGCGGCCGTTGCAAGTGACCGGTTCAAAAACGCCGGGCAGTGCATAGGAGGCGCGCATGGCCGTGATCAGTGAGCCGCCCGACAGCCAGATTTCATGGCCGGTGCGGATCTCCGAGGTGACGCAGACGAAAGGCTTGGGCAGATCCTCGAACCGGATGCCGGCCATATGCTCGCGCAGCCGTGCGTCGAGCTTCATGCCGCCGAACAGCCCGCTGCCGCGCAGATTGAGATCGAGAAGTCCAAAAATGCGCCGCTTGGTCAGGCTTCGGGCGAATTCTTCCAGCTCGTCCAGCTTGCCGGCAAGGTAGCAGCCGCCGACCAGCGCGCCGATCGAGGTGCCGGCGATCATCGACACTTCGATGCCGGCTTCGTCGAGCGCCCGCAGCACGCCGATATGGGCCCAGCCGCGCGCGCAGCCGCCGCCCAATGCCAGCGAAATGCCTGTTTTCTTGGCGGGGTTCGTTTCGGATGCGCCGGCGGACGATGACAGGCCATTGGCCTCTCGAACGTCCAGTCTGTTGCGCGATGACGCCCATTCGAGCATCACAATCTCCCTTGTCCGACGGCCAACATAGAGGCTGGCAGTATCGAAATCATGAATATACGTGGTTGCAGTTCGGCGAATGGTTCATTTAGATGGTTCACGGGGCTTTCGATACGTTTCTTCCGCATCGAACAGCGGCTTGCTGCCGTCGCTGGCAAGCGTCCCCTTGCCGTCGATCAGCCCCACCGTCCGATAAAAGCAAGAACGCCGGCCGGTGTGGCAGGTTGCGTCGTGGCCCATCACTTTGACGCGCAACCATATGGCATCTTGGTCACAATCCGTGAGCATCTCGACGACATTCTGGACGTTCCCGGACGTTTCGCCCTTCTTCCACAGAGCGCTGCGCGAGCGCGACCAGTAATGGGCGATGCCGGTTTCCAGCGTCAGCGCCAGCACTTCGGCGTTCATATGCGCGACCATCAGCAGCATGCCGTCTTCGGCATCCGTAACGACGACGGTGACGAGGCCGCTGGCGTCGAAGCGCGGCGAAAAGACCGTACTCTCTTCCAGTGCTTTCTTGTCTGATGGAGCTTTCGGAAATTCCACTGCCGACATCGCCGGTCCTTGTTCAGAGCCTCGCCCATTCCGATAGGATCGAAATGGGCGAGGCTCTGGCTTCTTGTTTGGCCATGATCTTACCCGAGAACCGGTTCCCACTTCTCGGGATCATGGCTGGCGACCGGCGAGGCTCGTTCAGCCCCTGCCGCCGCGCACCATGGTGACGAAACGGACCTGTTCCTCGGGCGTGTCCTTGAAGACACCGGTGAAGGTCGAGGTCAGCGTCGTAGAGCCCTCCTTGCGGATGCCGCGCATGGCCATGCACATATGCTCGGCTTCGAGCATGACCGCGACGCCGCGCGGATTGAGCACATCCTGGATGACGCCGGCGATCTGTGCGGTCATGGCTTCCTGGGTCTGCAGGCGCTGGGCGAAGATATCGACGACGCGCGCGATTTTGGACAGGCCGACAACCTTGCCGTCCGGCAAATAGCCGACATGCACCTTGCCGATGATCGGCACCATGTGGTGCTCGCAATGCGAATGGAATGTTATATCCTTGACGAGGACGAGGTCGTCATAGCCGGCGACTTCCTCGAAGGTGCGGCCGAGTTCCTCGGCCGGGCACTTGTCGTAGCCGCCGAACATTTCGCGATAGGCCTTCACCACACGCTTTGGCGTATCGACCAGGCCCTCCCGGTCCGGATTGTCGCCGGCCCAGCGCAACAGCGTGCGAACCGCGGCCTCGGCTTCGGCTTCGCTCGGCCGGTCGGTGACCGGCTTTTCCAGATAGGCGGAGGGGGGCATGAATTTCTTGATGACGGCATCCATAAAGGCGTCTCCCGTAGTTCCTCTCTCAGGAGGAACGAGTTGAACGGACCACGACCTTTCGGGTGTTAGAAACGTGCCCAGTTTCCAGCCCGTAAGCGGCGTGAACATGTTTGGGCAAAAACGAAGGCCTTGGGTTGCCTTGTCGATGCCCGAGTACCACCATTATATATGATCGTGTCGAGCGAAAGGAAGACCGTCAGCGGCAATCGCTGTTCGCTCGGCGGCGACGGATTGGAAAAATATGATCGACGATGTCTACAATGCGAAAATTCTGGGATTTGCCGGGAATATCGCGCGGATCGGCCGGCTCGACCATCCCGATGCAACAGCGCGCGCGCATTCCAAGCTGTGCGGCTCGACCGTGACCGTCGATCTGAAGATGGATGACGGCGTCGTCACCGATTTCGCCCATGACGTCAAAGCCTGCGCGCTTGGCCAGGCGTCGTCCTCGATCATGGCGCAGCATGTCATCGGCGCCAGCGCGGATGAATTGCGCAGCGTTCGCGAGACGATGCTGAAGATGCTGAAGGAAAACGGCGCGCCGCCCGAAGGCCGCTTCGCCGACCTCAGATATCTCGAACCGGTGCGCGACTATAAGGCGCGCCATGCCTCGACCATGCTGACCTTCGATGCCGTGGTCGACGCGATCGGCCAGATCGAGAAGAAGCGCGCCGAACAGGCGGCTTAAACTTCTGCAAGAAAACGCCGGTTTTCGGCGAATTCCGCCCGGATCCAGTCGGCAAAGGCCCTGGCCGGCTCGGAAAGGTCGTTCAGGCTTCTGGCCACCAGCCAATAGGCACCGGACGCGACGTCGATGTCGAAAGGTTTGATCAGCGCGCCGGACGCAAGTTCTTCGCCGATCTGCAAAAGATCGCCCAGCGCGACACCATGTCCAAGCAAGGCTGCCTGCTTCGAAAGCGAAGCATCCGCCAGCATCGGGCCACGCGCAGGCACGGCTTCAGCGGTCACGCCGGCCGCTTCGAACCAGCGCGCCCAGCCCTGACGGCTTTCTTCGTGCAGCAATGTATAGCGACCAAGGTCGATCGGCTTTTCCAAAGCGGGGCCGGATGCAAGAAGCGCCGGCGACAGAACCGGTGAATCGACGACCGAGGCAAGCTGTTCGGCCTCGCTGCGTGGCCATGTGGTGGCGTGCGCGCTAAAGCGTAAGGCAAGTTCGGGCTGATCGCTGCGGAATTCTATTAACCTCGGGTCGACCTCAAGGGAAACGTCGATATCGGGTCGCAACTCGCGAAATCGGTTGAGCCGCGGCACCAGCCATACGGATGCAAGCGACGG
>NZ_SUEO01000196.1:4434-11583 GCF_004962925.1 Mesorhizobium sp.
CGGCTCGACGCTGACACGGACCACGTACTGCGTCTGGGCCGCCGTCAATTCCGAAAGCAGCCCGTCGATGTCGTCGAAACTCCTGACGAGTTGCTCCAGCAGGCGCCGGACAACGTCGGTGAGCTCGACGCGGCGATGATGGCGGAAGAACAGAGGCTGGCGCAGGAAAGTTTCGAGCTCGCGGATCTGGCGGCTGATCGCTGCCTGCGAAACATAAAGCTCCTCAGCCGCACGGCTGAAGCTCAGGTGACGACCGGCTGCTTCGAAGCTTCTAAGAGCCGTCAGGGGGAGGCGTCCGCGCTTCATTCGCATAATCTCTAGTTATCTGAGGTGCAAATTATACTCGTTTGAGGACGAACGCCAGCAGCGGTCTAATCGGCGCTCAAAGGAGATGCGGCCGTGAACGATTTACTGGATATTTTCGGCGACGTGATGCGGATCGTGACGTTTCAATCGCCAAGACCGACGCGTATCGAATTCGGCGGAAATTGGCGAACCGAACCGGGTTCGCCTCAGCGGACCCACCCGCCGGGCCGGGCGATCCCGCGCCGTCATTGAAATGCCAGTCGGAAAACGTCTCGGAAATCGAAGAGACATTGCTTTCCCTGTCCAATGTCCACATCTATCGACGGCAGGAAGAAGACGACGGGACTGCAATGAGCGACGGGCACAGACATGCACATGCGGCGTTGGGGGCATCGCGCGGGCGCAACTGGCCCGGGCCGTGGCGCAAGACGCCGGGCCGCCTCCTGGGCACGTCGCTCGTCCGCTTCTACCAACTGACTCTGTCCGGCTTTGTCGGCAATTCGTGTCGGCACCTGCCAACCTGCTCCGAATACGCGCATGAAGCGATTGCGCGCCATGGGCTATGGGCGGGCGGCTGGATGGGGCTTTTCCGGGTGCTGCGCTGTGGACCTTTCGGCACGCATGGCATCGACCGTGTGCCGGAAGTGCTGGAAGACCGCTATGTCTGGTTCACGCCCTGGCGGTATTGGCGGATCGGAAAAAAGCGCAGTGACCTGCAAAGCTGATGGCGGTAGGGGCAATCGGGCAGATCTTTACGACTTGCTAACCTTAACCGCATCTTGCGCATTTAAGACAAAATCGAGACAAGACGCCTCGCTAAGCCGCTCCTGACCTGCCTCAGGAGAGATTGCCAAATGCGCCAGATAGACCGCCGTCCATTCGTTTTCGCGTTGGTTCTCTACCTTCTGGCCTGGTTTTTGGGTTTTCCGATCCGCGCTCAATCTGCGCCGCAGAACGACGTTGAATGCACGCTGATCCTGGATGCTGCGAGCGGCGAAACGCTGTATCGGCAAGGGGTTTGCGACCAGCGCTTCAGTCCCGCCTCGACTTTCAAGGTCCCATTGGCCCTGATTGGCTATGACGCCGGAATCCTGAGCGACGAGCACACGCCGGCGTGGGATTACAAGCTAGAGTTCAAGGCGGTGAAGCGGGACCAGAAAACCGTCGACCCGACGATCTGGGAGAAGGACTCGGTGCTGTGGTTTTCGCGGGAAATCACCCGCCGGCTCGGCAGAGAGCGCTTTGCCGGCTACGTGTCGAAATTCGACTACGGCAACACGGATGTTTCTGGCAACGCCGGCAAGAATGATAGCCTCACCCGGTCCTGGGTGAATTCTTCCCTCAAGATTTCGCCCGTGGAACAGGTGAATTTCCTGCGCCGGCTGCTTGACCGCAAGCTGCCGGTTTCGGACAAGGCCTACGCGATGACCAAGGCGATCTTGCCGACCTTCCAGGCAGGCGACTGGACGGTGCAGGGCAAGACCGGGACCACCAGGCTTCGCAACGACGCCGACAAGATCGTGGACAATCGCTCGCTTGGCTGGTTTGTCGGCTGGGCGCAAAAGGATGGCCGCAACATCGTCTTTGCCCGCCTGGCGGTCGACACGAAACGATCGGACACACCCAAGGGCCTCAAGACGCGGGCGATGTTCCTGAAAGACCTGCCGAATCTCATCAAACAAGACTAAGTGATCGGCCATCCGCCTTTACGGCACGGGAATCTGCCCCTAAAAGGCTGCCGCCGCCGGACGCGTCCGGCATCACCACCCGCGCTCGTTTGCGGGACTGGATAGGAGAACTCTATGCTGAATTCCGTTTCCCTGACATTTCCTGATGGCTCCGTCCGCGACTATGAAGCGGCGATGACCGGCGCCGGCCTGGCGGAATCGATCTCGAAGTCGCTGGCCAAGAAGGCCGTTGCCTACTCGATCGATGGCGTGGTGCGCGATCTTTCCGAACCGCTCGGCAAGTCTGGTAAGATCGAGATCATCACCCGCGAAGACCCGCGCGCGCTGGAACT
Organism: Mesorhizobium sp.; assembly: GCF_004962925.1. Classification (GTDB taxonomy): domain Bacteria; phylum Pseudomonadota; class Alphaproteobacteria; order Rhizobiales; family Rhizobiaceae; genus Mesorhizobium. Next base: position 6,761 of record NZ_SUEO01000196.1, read on the forward strand.
CATCCGCCACGACGCAGCACACGTGATGGCCGAAGCCGTGCAGGAATTGTGGCCGGGTACGCAGGTGACCATCGGTCCGGTGATCGAGAACGGGTTCTACTATGATTTTGCCCGCAACGAGCCGTTCACGCCCGACGATTTCCCGGTGATCGAGAAGAAGATGCGCGAGATCATCGCGCGCAACAAGCCGTTCACCAAAGAGGTCTGGTCGCGCGAGAAGGCGAAGAAAATCTTTGCCGACAAGGGCGAGCGCTACAAGCTCGAGCTGATCGACGCCATCCCCGACGATCAGGATCTCAAGATCTATGCGCAGGGCGACTGGTTCGATCTTTGCCGCGGCCCGCATATGGCCTCGACCGGCCAGATCGGCAATGCCTTCAAGCTGATGAAGGTGGCCGGCGCTTATTGGCGCGGCGATAGCAACAACCCGATGCTGACCCGCATCTATGGCACGGCCTGGGCCGACCAGGCGCAGCTCGATGCCTATCAGACGATGCTTGAGGAAGCCGAAAAGCGCGACCACAGGAAGCTCGGCCGCGAGATGGACCTGTTCCATTTCCAGGAAGAGGGGCCGGGCGTCGTCTTCTGGCACGCCAAAGGCTGGAGGATGTTCCAGAACCTGGTCAACTACATGCGCCGTCGGCTCGACGAGCAGGGCTATCAGGAGGTCAACGCGCCGCAGGTGCTCGACAAGAGCCTGTGGGAGACGTCGGGCCACTGGGGCTGGTACCGGGACAATATGTTCAAGGTGACGGTTGCTGGCGACGACACCGACGACGACCGGGTCTTTGCGCTGAAGCCGATGAACTGCCCCGGCCACGTCCAGATATTCAAGCACGGGCTGAAGTCCTACCGCGATCTGCCGGTAAAGCTTGCGGAATTCGGCAATGTGCATCGCTACGAGCCGTCCGGCGCGCTGCACGGGCTGATGCGCGTGCGCGGCTTTACCCAGGACGATGCCCACATCTTCTGCACCGAGGAACAGCTCGCCGACGAGTGCATCAAGATCAACGACCTGATCCTGTCGACCTATGCCGATTTCGGCTTCGACGAAATCACCGTCAAGCTGGCGACCCGCCCCGAAAAACGGGTCGGCACCGACGCGATGTGGGATCATGCCGAGGGCGTGCTGCAGGACGTGCTCGACAAGATCGCGGCGCGGTCGGGCAACCGGATCAAGACGGGCGTCAATCCGGGCGAGGGCACGTTCTACGGGCCAAAGTTCGAATATGTGCTGAAGGACGCCATCGGCCGCGACTGGCAATGCGGCACCACGCAGGTCGATTTCAACCTACCGGAGCGTTTTGGGGCCTTCTACATCGGCTCGGATTCGGAAAAGAAGCAGCCGGTGATGGTGCATCGCGCCATCTGCGGCTCGATGGAGCGTTTCCTCGGCATCCTGATCGAGAATTATTCCGGCCATTTCCCGCTGTGGTTCGCACCGCTGCAGGTGGTGGTGGCGACGATCACCTCCGATGCCGATGATTACGCGCAAAAAGTCGTCGCACAGTTGAAAGCGGCCGGACTGTTGGCGGAAGCCGATCTTCGCAACGAGAAGATCAACTACAAGGTACGCGAACACAGCCTGGCCAAGGTTCCGGTCATCCTCGTCTGCGGTAAGCGCGAGGCGGAGGAGGAGACGGTCAACATCCGCCGGCTCGGCTCGCGCGACCAAGAATCGCTTGGCCTTGGGCAGGCGGTGGCAATGCTTGCCGAAGAGGCGGTGACGCCCGACCGCAAGCGCAAACGAGCGGCCTGAGTTCAACCAGATCCCTCGACGAAATGGCGGTGGAGCGATCCACCGCCATTTTCCAACGCCATTCACATGCTTGTCACGCCAGCCTTGTAACGAGCCCTCATGCTCAAGCTGAAGATGCGCGAAAGACCGTTTCCCGAGCTTTCCTATGCCAGTCCGCATCAGCCGGCTTTAACGCGCTGGTTCATCCATTCCATCGAAGGCCTGTCCGGCCGCGATCGTTTCGCGGCGCTCTACGATTTTTGGCGCCGCCAGGTGGTGCCGACCGGCGAGCGCGTGTTCAGCCGCATGCTGGAGCTGATCGACGTCGGGGTGCGGACCACCGGCCAATGGCCGCCGGCAAACTTGCCTGACACGCCGCTGGTGATCGTCGCCAATCATCCGTTCGGCATCGGCGACGGCATTGCGGTGCTCTCGCTGGCTGAGCAGCTTCAGCGCCCGTTCCGCGTCATGATCCACAAGGATCTGCTCAAGATCCGCGAGATGGAGCCCTATTCGCTGCCGATCGACTTTTCCGAGACCAAGGACGCGCTGAAAAACAACATGGCGGTGCGCCATGAGGCGGTGCGGCTGCTGAAGGAGGGCGTCATCATCGTCGTCTTCCCCGCGGGCGGCGTCGCCACCGCGCCGAAAGGTTTTGGCCGGGCGCGCGATCTGCCATGGAAAATGTTTCCGGCCCGTCTCGTCCAGGATACCAAGGCCTCGGTCATTCCGATGCATTTTTCCGGTCAGAACGGCCGGCTGTTCCATCTGGTCAGCGGTCCGATGAACATGGCCGAGCGGGACGGGCGCCTGGCGAAGTTCGTCGGGAGGGCTTCGCTGACGCTGCGTATCTCACTGCTCATCCATGAGTTCGCGCGGCTCTCCGGCAAATCGATCGATGTGCGCGTCGGTGACGTGCTGGGATGGGGCGAACTGGAGCCGCTGCGCGACCGCAAGACGCTGCTTGACCGCCTCCATCGTGGCGTCTTCGATCTGGCGCCCACCGAACCGCGCGGCCGCGGCCAGATCCTGCCGCGACGCATGCGCAAGGCCGCCTGATCGGCAAACCATGCGGCGGACCCTAAACGTGTACGCAGTGTCCGGACCGCTCAGTCCGCGCCTTCTTGGGGATCGATCGCCGAGGCTTCCGTGGCGAGGACCTCGATTTCCTGGTTCTGCCCGGCCACGACCGTAAAATCTTTCTGGTAGATGCGATCGCGGTTCTTGGCGATGATGGTGTAGTCGCCCTCGGCAAGCACCATCGAAGCAAAGGCGCCGACGGTTTCCTTGATGGGATCGCCGGATTCGTTGAGCAACGACCAGGAGGTGTCGGCGATCGCCTCTCCGCCCGGCTCGCGTACCAGCTTCATGGTCATCTCCGCCGCACGATGCTCGACGGCCGCTTCGGTCAGCTTGCCGGCCTCGACGCGGATGTCGGAGCGGATGACCGCATTCACCGAGCCATAGGTCGAGACGACGTGGTAGACGCCCGCGTTCAGCCGCACCACGCTGTTCGGCTCGACGTCGGGTATGATCAGGGCGCGCTCGTGATTGGCTTCGGCCTGGCCCTCATAGATCGAAAAGCGCAGTTTCTTAGGCGGTATGCGCACTCCGCCCGACAGCACGGCATCGAGCTTGAGCCCCCCGGCATCGAGCACGAGGCTTTCGCGCTTGGCGTCCTTGCCGACGGTGATGCGCTTGGTGGCGCCAGCCCGGCCGTAGGAGGCGTGGACCAGATAGCTGCCGGGCTCGAGCTGGAATACCGCGCTGCCGCCATGGGCGGAAGCGACCATTGGCAGCTTGCCGTCGCCGGTCGGCTCAGGCTTGAAGACGCGCCAGACGATGCCGCGTGTGATATCGGCGCCCTTGTCGGTCAATTGCGCCGATAGCGTAATCGCCCCGCTGCTCCCCAATGCCAGCGATGTCTCGCTTTTCGGGGGTGCATAGCTCGAAATTCCGGGAAGCTTCAGATCACCGAGGCCGTCCACATCCTGCGCGACGGCAAGCGAAACCGGCACCATCAACAGTGCGGCAGCGAGCCAGATCAGGAAAAGACGCAAAGTCCCCTCAAACATGCCTTGCGTTGAAGCCCAAGGCGGTGGCAATTTCAAGGCTTAAGAGTCCGATCAGCTTCTGCTAGAGAGCTCTTTGTCCGGCGCGACGCGCCAATGCCCGAGCCGCCCGATGTCCCGATGGTGCGCTTCAGCTCAAATCCCACCAGGAGACTAGCGCCCATGGCGTCGCCGATCATCGACTTTCTGCTGACCCGAAATTCCGCGCCGATCCCGGAGTTGAAGGAACCGGCGCCCAGCGACGCTGACATCGCGACGATGATTGCCGCCGCCTCGCGGGTGCCGGACCACGGCCGCCTCGAGCCTTGGCGCTTCATCCTCTACCGGGGCGAGGCACGCATCGAGATCGGCAAAAAGCTGGCAGCACTTGCCGAACAGCGCGAAGGACCGCTGCCGGAAGGCCGCCGCAACCAGGAACTGGCGCGTTTTTCGCGCGCGCCGCTGGTGATCGGCGTGGTGTCGAGCCCGAAGGAAAACCCAAAAATCCCGCAATGGGAGATGTTCCTGTCCGGCGGCATGGCGGCGATGAACCTCATGATATCAGCCAATGCGCTGGGCTATGGCACCAACATGATCAGCAACTGGTATTCCGATGTGCCGGAGGGCAGGGCAATGCTGGGGCTGGCGCCGCATGAGCGCGTCGTCGGCTTCGTCCATATCGGCTCCTATCAAGGGCCGGCGCCAGAGCGGCCGCGGCCTGATCCGACAAAACTCTATGCCGATTATGCCGGGCCGTGGGTCAGCTGAATGTTTTACGAGCCGTCAAAAGGGCACGGGCTGCCGCATGACCCGTCCAAGGCGATCGTGGCGCCACGGCCGATCGGCTGGATCTCGACAGTGAACAAGGCCGGCAAGCGCAACCTCGCTCCCTATTCCTTCTTCAACGCCTTTTCGACACGACCCTTTATCGTCTGGTTTTCGTCCGAAGGCGAGAAGGACAGCGCCACCTTCGCCGAAGAGACAGGCGAGTTCGTCGCCAATCTCGTCAGCCGCGATCTCGCGGAAAAAATGGT
>NZ_SUEO01000196.1:11593-11936 GCF_004962925.1 Mesorhizobium sp.
GGCGTCAGCGAATTCGACTACGCCGATCTCACCATGGCGCCGTCGCATCTTGTTGCGCCGCCCCGCGTGGCGGCGGCGCCGGCGGCGCTTGAATGCCGGGTGACGGAGATCCTGCGGCCAAAGGCGCTGGACGGAACACTGACCGGCGCTGTGGTCGTGGCCGGCGAAGTCGTCGGCGTGCATATCGACGACGCATTCCTGAACGACGGCATGTTCGATATCGTCAGGGCGGGCAATGTCGGTCGTCTCGGCTACATGGATTATGCCAGCGTCAGCGAGATATTTTCGATGCGCCGGCCACGCTGGGGAAAAGATTAGGGCTGGGGAAAAGACTAAACAGAGA
>NZ_SUEO01000197.1 GCF_004962925.1 Mesorhizobium sp.
GTCCTGGCATGTATTTGACCAACGCTGACTTCCCTTAGGAAGCGTTGTCAGTGGAACCGAATCGCCATGATTTCCACCTTGGCTCTGGATCGGCCAGACGACTTCAAAGCAGGCCGTGGCCGACTCTAACACGCCTGGGAAATGGGAGGCCGGCGAGTCTCCACTTGCGAGTGCATCGATGATCTCTTCACCGCTCACAAAATATAAGAAGATGACCCGCATGACGTCAAATTGCGTTTTTAGATCAGGGATATCTTGGTCTTAGATGGCTGTCCTGGGGATATGCAGCAAAAGTAGTTTGGTCGCCACTCGGGACGCAGGACGCGCTCTCACGGCTTTTCAACGATTCGAATGGCCAATGTTGGTGGTGATGCATCCCGGATTAGATAGGTCGTCTCTCACCGACTGGCGTCCGGCAATTGCGCCTTTGCCGCAGCCGAGCGCGGACGGTCACTTGCCGCCTACCCCCGAACTGAGCAGGACGACGACGCCAAGATCGCGCCAATGGACGCTCGCATGCTCTGTGCCGCGGAGTTGCCTGAGATGTATCCGTAGGGTTTCGCCAGGACGGCTTGGGGTGAGCGGGCTGAGCGAAGGCCTGTGCAACGCGTTCCGTCCAAGCCATTTCGACAGCGTGGCAACAGCGGTGACAAAGCTGTTCTCCAGACGGGCGCCGGATCTGGCCTTGTTCGGCGAGAAGGATTTCCAGCAGCTGCATGTTGTTCGCCGGCTCGACCGCGATCTCGACATCCCAAATCGATACCGCCTGTCGGTGTGTGAAGTGGCGCAGGATCGTGGTGTCTACTTCCGACGCGAGCAAACCACCATTCTGGAGTGAGAAGGATCAAACACGAAACCATCAAACAGCGGCTTGTTCCTCCTCCAGGCAGCCACCCGATACATAATACAAACCTCAGGGGCCAGAGCCTCCTTTAAATCAGGTCGCCCGTTGTCTCTTCGCTGACGACATCAGGCATTGATATTATTTCATGCAAAGACCCCACTCTTTGTCTGGCGCTGGTGAGACTACTGGTCTTATTCACCGCTGCACAGGCCGCACTTGACCGCCTCGGGCTCAGGAAATGGCAACGAACCAAGCTCGTACAATAACGCAGCGCCTGTGCGAATCCCGCTGTAGAAGCAACTGAGTGTTAGATTCTCATTCGGCGCATGGTTTGCCTCGTCGTGGTTCGCGTAAGGCGTGTCGAAAGCAGGAATGCCGAGGATCTTGGTGAATACATAGTTAGGGAGAGTGCCGAAGCCTGCGGGGACCAGCAAAGGCTCCTCCCCTTGCGCGGCGACGAAAGCACGGCGAAGCGGCGCAGTGAAAGGGGAGGTCATGGGTGTTTTCGAGGGGTACATGCTCCCTTGTGCTATGAATTCCACTTCGGGCGCGTGTTTTTCCACATGGGCGGCCACCTTGCGGAGGATGTCCGCGGGGTCCTGTGCTTCCACGAGCCGTATGTCGCATTTTACGAAGGCTTCGTTGGGCAGGACGCTCTTGATACCAGGCCCGCCATAGCCGCCATGGAAGCCATTGATCGTCAGCGTCGGGCGGAAGCACAGGCGCTCGTAGAAGGGCCGTTCCGCCGGCGCGTCGAGTCTCGCAAGATCGAGACCACGCTTCACAGCCTCGACATCAAGAGGTAATCGCTTGACCGCGATCAACTCCTCCTCTGCCGGTGGCTCGATTTCATCGTCGAAACCGTCAATGGTGATTTCACCGTCGGCATTCTTCATGGTGCCGAGCAGATGCACCAACGTCCAGATCGGGTTGGGCACAACGCCGCCAAAGTTACCGGAATGCAAGTCGCCGTTAGCGTGGCGGCAGCGCAGTTCAAAAGACACCTCCCCGCGCGAACCGAACTTGATCACAGGTGCGCCGCTCGCATGACGCGGACCATCGGCGGTGACGGCCAGATCAGCTTTAAGCGCGTCCTTGTTGGCACGCACGAAATCGGCAATGTGCGGGCTGCCGATCTCTTCTTCGCCTTCCAGCAGCAGGATGACGTTGCAGGGCAGCGCGCCATGCACCTTGAGGTGGGACTCGATTGCCAGGATCTGTGCGAAATGCTGGCCCTTGTTGTCTCCCACACCGCGTGCGTAAAGGCGCCCGTCACGAATGGTCGGCTCGAAGGGCGGCGAGAGCCATTTGTCGATCGGGTCAGCCGGCTGCACGTCGTAATGGCCGTAGAGCAAAACGGTCGGCTTACCCGCAGCCTTCTCCCAGCGCGCGACCACCATCGGGTGTCCTTCGGTCGACACCAGCCTGGTCTCGAGCCCTATCCCGGTGAGCATCTCGACCAGCAGCGCGCCGACTTCGGCGATGCCGACATTCTCGGCGCTGATGCTCGGGTGTCGAACGTAATCGATCAGGCGATCGAGGAAGGGGGTGCGGTTCGTCTCGATATGCTGTAAAACGGCGTTCAACGGATCAGAAGAAGTCATAACCTTGCCTATAAGAAAGAGGAGATTTCAGAGGTACAGGGTGTTCTCAACTGGCAGGCCGCTGCTGCAAGCAAGCCAACGATCATTCAGGTGACACGTGTTCATTCGCCCAGGTCCAACTTCCTTCAGTGGTAGCCGCTCGGATTTGCAGCGAGCAGAAGGCGCACGGGCACCTGGATCGACAGGCCGGCTAGCGCGCGCCTCCCAAGCCGCGGCATCTCGAAAGGCCGACGACAACTCCCACCGGCGCAAGGGAACAGCCCGATGCAGCCCCCGGGCTTGGTTTCGGTCAGATTGAGATGGTGGCGCGGATCGCAGACCATGTCGCCGACTTCGCTGGAGCACGTGACGGGCGATCTGGCCACCCCGGCGCCACATCTGTGCCTCATGCTTTCTGGCGGCGCCAACCGGCCACTCCAAAGCTGCTTCCGCCAGTCATAGACTTGGCAGCTCGTCACATCGTATTTGCGCGTAAAGTCCGCAACGAGCATGCCGGGCACAAAGCTCCTCCTCCACGATCCCCTCAAGCCGCCAATCGGCCTGCGAACCCGCGCAATTTCAGCGAGCTAGGACAGTCTGATGACTCCAACGTTGTTCTCGATGGCAATCACGGTCCCAAATGGCTTCGAGAGCTTCTGCAGACGCTCCAGAATGGATTTTGCTTGTGGCGGAGGGGCGAGCCGCGGGACACCCCGGTTGGCAAACCTCTTCAAGTAACCGAGCTCAATGGGATAAAGCCGCAATTCAGCAAGCTTGTTCCGCTCAAAGCGGCTGACGGTGACAATGCTTTCATAGAACACCTTGTCGTCAAATCCTTTTGCCTCCTCCGCGACGGTCACCTCGGCATCTGTGTCGACCCGTGGGTCCTTACCGTAAGCGGCGAACATGTCAGCCCCTACAGGCGTCCGGTGGTCATCATAAAGGAAATTGGCCAGGCTATAAAATATGGGCCGGCCCCTATAGATCTCGATGCCGCGCAACTTGTGGGGTCCGTGTCCGACATATGCGTCCGCTCCCGCATCAATCAGTCGATGCGCAAACGATTGCTCGTAATCAGGAGTCTCCTCGCTCCAATTCCCGGGCTGGTGACAGTGATTCGTGACGATGCAGAAGTCGGAGAACTGCTTGCCCCGACGAACGTTCCGAAGAATGTCGGCGACGTCGCGAGGATCGGCTTCGTAGCTGTAACCGGCCTGTCCGCCCGCTTTGAACGTCATTCCAGCGACCACCACGCGGTTTGGATCGTTAGGGTCCTCGGGCCGTTCCGCCGTGGCCCCGGAGACTGCAGGTGGAGCTGATCGATTGCCTGGGCGGGAGTCGGGCAATGCATCGCGTATCTGCCTCAAGCTCTCGAGCTTTTCGGGCGGGACGACGACGCTTCGCGCCAAACGAAGAGCGTTGAGCCCAGGTCTGCCGGGGGCCTCGCCGGCGGGATCGCCCGCCCGGGACATAGGCGTGAACGATGAAGCAAGCGACACCAACGCCACTCGACCGCGCGCGGTTTCCAAAAAGCGAGCGGCGCCGGCTTGTGCGAGATTCTCGCCCACCCCTGCATGGATGATCCCGCTCTGATCGAGCACTTGGCTCGTCTCGCGCATGCCTTCAAGTCCCCAGTCAAGCGTATGGTTGTTCGCTCGACTGACGATGTTGAATCCCATCGCCTTCAAATCAGGTCCGATCTCGGGCAGGCTGACGTGAAACGCACCGCCGTACTCAGCCTGCGGACTTCCCTGGAAGGATCGGATATCGAAGATGTTCATTTCCATGTTGCCAAACGTGACATCGGAGTCATGGAGGACCTTGACGATGTCGCCGAAGCCGGGATGTTGACCTCTGGTCAGCGGCCGCGACACGATAAGGTCGCCAACCGCTGCCATTGTGAAGCCGTCCGCGACGTTCGTTTCAATCGAACCGACTGTATCATAGCTGCTCGCTTGAGCCGAATGACCGTTGTTCTCGTGTGAATGCTTTTCCATACGGTTCTCCATAGGCCGAATCTTTGCTTTTAAATCTGTCCGTCTCATCTCTTCTTCTCGCCGTGCTCCACGGGATGTTCGGCATTCGTGTCAGCGGTACGAACGAGATCTGCGATCAGGTAAAATGATCTATGGCTATCCCACAAGAATGAACGAAGAGATGGCTCTCGAATGCAGGTACATTTCCGACGTTCGCATTCTATGGCCACTTAGCGCTTTCTTTTGGGAGAGGATTAGCCGCCGAGCCGTTGGCGTCAAATTCCGTTTGTTTATTCCGGACATCTGGTAACGAGATGGGCCGAAGCCGGTGACACCGTCCACGTCAAGTTTTTTCGGCCGTTTCTGTTCTGGATACGGCGATGGTCTTGCCCGACCCGCTGGGGCCGAGCAGTGACACGAATTCGCCGGGCAACACTTCAAGACTGACGTCGTCGACGGCGACCGCGCTGCCGTACCGTTTTCCGCTGCCGCGGAGCGTGATGCCGCCCGTCTTTACGACAGCAGTGTCGTGTATGGCTTTCAGCATTCCAGCTCCCGCGAGTAATCTGAGACAATCTCCGCGCCGGCCTCGGTGACGAGCACTGTGGCGCTGAAGCCTACGCTGACGTTCGGCTCGGGGAATAGCACCGGCACGATATGGAATACCATGCCCGGTTGCAGGACGCGGGGATCTCCGTCCTTTAGGTCCATGACCCATCCTTCACCCCAGCCCGGGCAGATGCCAACGCCCACGGAGTAGCCGGTTCTATTGAGGAAGGCATGGCGAGACCTGCGCGAGCCACAGTGCCACGACACGCGGCGTCGACCTCGCCGCTTGTTACGTCCGGCCTCATGGCCGCGATCGCCGCGTCGAGCGCGGCTTTTGAAGTGTCGGCTGCCCGACGGACGCTGTCGCTCGGTTTTCCCATGCACCAGGTTCCGCATCAAGGCTGCACTGTAGCGCTTCCGCGATCGCCGAGATGTTTGCGCCAGGCACAAGCGTTTCCGCCACAAGCCGAGCCTTCGCCTCCTCCGACCATTGGCGCCGGGCCCGAAGGGGACGGACAAGATGTTCGATCACATGACAGTTTCTATCATCAGGCATAGGCGTGCTTGCAGAAGTTTCCATCATCAGCTCCAAACAGAACGCCGATGAATCGCAAAGAACCCGATCCTACGTGGGTTCCCTTGCCGCTTACCGTCCTCCGCGAACCCCACTACGTCACCCGTTGCGACGATCTGGAGTGATCGGCGCCGCCGCGCGGAACAGCGGCTGACCTACCACGATTTCGGGAAAGGTGCCTCGACGCATCGCTTACCCAGGATCTAGCCTGCCAACGAGATCGCATTGCCCATCGTCCTCACGGGAACGATCCGGATCACCCTTTCGGGCGAACCACCGTGTTTTCTCGTAACCGGTGTTTAGACTAGCCCCCACGTTGCCCTGTCTGCCGTGATCTGTGATCGGCTTTCCATGGACGAGCGAAGGGAGTTTCTCCATGGAGACTACGTTGGAGGTTCTCACGACCGGGAAGGCCGGGCGTGAGGGGCATCGCCATTGGCCGGACGAGGTGAAGGCTAGGATCGTGTCGGAGAGTCTGCGGCCGGGCGTGACGGTGAATGAGGTTGCTGAGCGCTATGGACTGAAGCCGAACCACCTGTCGTCGTGGCGCACGATGGCGCGGCACGGCAAGTTGGTCCTTCCTGCGCCCGAGGATGCGGTTGAGTCGCCCGAACTCACGCAGCATCGTGGCCACGATCGCCAGAAGCGGCTCGGCTATCGCCATGACAACCGTATCTGCGCCAGTCAGTTCGCGCACGCGATCGGCTAAGGCCTGCTCGGCTTGGCGTCCCAAGCTTGATGCCGGCCTCCCGCAGAATCGATCTGACTACGCTCTCGATCGTCCGCATTTCATTAAGGACCGTGCGTCGTGCGACGAGGAGGAAACCCCAGAGCCGACACTGCGGACTCTTCACATGCTCCCGGTCGTCACATTTGCCCTGTGTTCATGAGACCTTTCGTGTAGCCCTGCCTCCGAAGAACACGTACGGCGGGCCGTCGTCCAGCGAATGGAAGGTGACCGGCTGCCATGTCGTAGAATCCGGCTCTCGTACGAGGTACAGCCCCTCGTGAATCGGGACGAGGTCGTACTCCTGGACGCTCTCAGGAACCCCGATGTCCGAGAGGTCCTGTGTTTTGCGCATCCGAGCGCCGCGCCGCTCCGACCAGACCTCGATGCTGACCCCGTGGCTGCGGTAGGTGCCCACGTACGGGGTGACGTCGATCTCGACGGGAGTATCCGGCGCCTTGCGTGGTTGGGGCATCTCGACGCCGGCCAGATCGCCAAGCACTTCCCCAATGAGGTCCCGATATAGGTCACGGCTGTACCCGCTGTTGGTTAGCAGGACGACCGCCATGTTCTTGTTTGGTACGAGGCGCAGGTAGGCCCTCTGTCCCCACGTGTAGCCGTCCTGCCCGATGAGATCCGCGCTAAGCGAGTGAAACCGCTGCCAGCCGAGGCCCTGGCCGTCGAAATCGAGGTAGGGGCTGGGCGGCGCCACCTGGTGCTCCTGCATCGCCGCGACCGTCTCGGCCCCCAGCACTCGCGTCCCGTCGCTGGCGACTCCTCCGGCCAGGTGCATCCGCGCGAACCTCAGGACGTCCCCGACGCTCGAAACGATGCCGCCACCTGGGCTGTGGGAACGGAACATCACGGGTGGAGCCAGCTTCGCTAAGTCATCGGCGCCACGGACGTGACCAAGCGCAAGCGTGTGCGCAAGCGCCTCCTCTGCCAGTGTCACGGTGTGAGTGAGGCCGAGCGGGCTAAACACCAGATCCTTAAGAGCGGTGTCCCAGGCCTGTCCGCTGACGCGCTCAACCACCCGGGCGGCGACGTTGATGCCCGCGTTGCAGTACGACCAGGTGGCACCGACCGGAGGGAGATCCGCCAAGGCCGCGACGAAGCGCTTCAAACAGTCGTCGCCGAGACCGAACCCGCGGAAGAAGTCGCCCTCGATCCCGCTGGTATGGGTGAGCAGGTGACGCACCGTAACCTGCCGTGTTGCGTCCGCGTCGGCGAGCTGAAACTCGGGCAAATAGATCGCCGCCGGTGTGTCGAGATCGAGCTTACCCGCATCGACGAGGGCCATGACCACCGTCGCGGCCCACACCTTTGAGATGGAGCCGATCTCAAACAGGGTGTCGGTTCTGATCTCGACACCAGTGTCGACACTCGTCGCCCCATAGGCGACTTCAAGGGTGTCATCGCCCAGCGCGATACCCAAGGCCGCGCCCGGAACCTCGTACTTCGATGCTATCTCGGCGAGGCGTTGCTGCCAGTCGCCATCTAGCAGGCTGGTGGTCATCAGTATTCTCCTCTTGTTTTCTGTCTCAATGAAGTTGCGTTAATCGGAATGTCATCAATCACCGACAAGCGCGTCGCAGCCTTCTGGGATAAGGTTCAGGTCCGCCCACCGAGCCGCATTATTGCGGCGAGCCGGGCCGCAGTTTGATGACTCCAATATCGTTCCCGATGAGGATCTCGGTTCCGAATGGTTCCGAGAGCGTTTGTAAGCGCTCGAGAATGGCCTTTGCCAGCGGCCCGGTGACCAGTCGCGGTATACCCAGGTTGGCAAATCTTTTCGAACGCCCTAGCTCGACGGGATAGAGTCGTAATTCAGCAAGCTGGTTCTGTTCAAAGCGACAGACCAAACTTTTATTGAAAGCGAGCAGCACCGTCAGCGGCGTCGCCGGAAGCAGACCAGGACCCAGACGTATTGGGCTGCTGGTTTTTCCGGAGTTCTCGATGATGGCGCTGGCCTCGGCGAGCGAGCCTCTCCGTGCAGCCAACAGGCTTTCTGGACAACCCCTCTACGAGTGGCATGTGCTGTCATCCGGCGGGGCTCCCATCAGCTCAAGCAGCGGTCTTGAGCTACAGACCGTCTCGATCGACGACGCACCCGCGATCGACCGGCTGTTCGTCATCGCAAGCATGCAAATCGAGAAGCTGCATGATGTCCGAGTGGATCGCTTCCTCCGACGATTGGCCGTCGCTGGTAGGCCGCTCGGCGCGCTCAGCACGGGAACCTTTGTGCTCGCCCGCGCCGGGCTGCTAGCTGGCTATCGGTGCACATTGCATTGGGAGTTGCTGCGGCAGTTCGGGGAGGAGTTCCCGTTAATCGAGGTCTGCCGAGAGCTCTATGTGCGTGATCGCAACCGTTGGACATGCGCTGGCGGCACTGCGGCGATCGACCTGATGCTTGATCAGATATCCAGTGATTACAGTGGGCAGCTTGCTGCGGATATTGCTGAGCAGTTCCTGCACAGCCGCATCCGTCGACCGCAGGAGCATCAGCGTATTGCCATCCAATGGCGCTACGGTGTGAACGACGCTCGTCTCACGGCGGCGATCGCTTGCATGGAGCAGAACCTCGAAGATCTCGTCCCCATCGAAGACATCGCCCAGCGTTCCAACCTATCGCAGCGACAGCTCGAGCGTTTGTGGCACCAGCACTTCAGCATGACTCCGCAGCGCTTTTACCTCGCCGTACGCCTGAACGAGGCCCATCGGCTGCTCAAGGAGAGCACCGAGTCCATTGCCTCGATCGCGCTGCGCTGCGGCTTTGTCTCCGCCTCGCATCTTGGCAGCGCGTACCGCAGGCCTTCGGCCATAGCCCTGGCGAAGAACGGCGAACATCGGTGTCAAGCGAAGTGAGGATTTGAGGGGGGGTCAGTTTCTCAATTCGGCCGACAATCGGACAGTCGGTAGTGCTCAAACGGATGTCGCTAGGTACTTTGGCGCGAGATTCCAGCAGACCGTGCGAAAACTCGTCAGTTGACGGCAAGCCAGCCACAGCTCTTCCTATCCGATCCTGAAACGGTAGATCTTCTCGCCATCGGGCTCGATACGTTCCGGTTCCTGCGTTCCTGCGCTGGGAGTCATCGGCCAAGCGCCATGAACATTTGATAAGGATCCCCGCAGCTTAGCCGGCGTGATAGATTTAATCATGGCACATCTTTCAGGCCACTGGCCGACCGGGCTACGATGCGCATTTCGCTGATTGTGAGCAGCCATTTTGCGGATTTCACTAAATTGGGACAGCCGTTTCAGTAAATCGCGGACAAGCTGGAGTGCACCCCTCGACTGAGACAAATAAATAGGGGACAGTTTCTGGATTGCAGGAACTGGAAATGGTTGGAAGAAAGCCGAGATTTAGCGAACAAGAGAAACTCTCCATGCTTTTGCGGATGCAAAACGGGGAGAACGTCAGCCGATTAGCTGATGAACTGGGTATTCACCGCCAACGCTTATATGCCTGGCGTGAGCAGCTGCGGACGTGTGGCAATCTAATGCCGAGCCGACCGGGGCTCCCAAAGAAGCGGCCTCCCGAGGCACCGCCAGATCGGCAAGCCTTGGCGGCAGGTTTTGCACTGTCGGCTGAACAGCGTCGGGCCGATGCATTGGCGAAAGCCCGCCGCCGCATTGTCGAACTTGAACGCAAGATTGGGCAGCAACAGGTTGAACTTGATTTTTTTCAAGAAGCCTTGCGGCATGTCAGGGGCAATCAACAGCAGAAAGACGCACCTGGCGGTGCAGCGTCTTCGAGGTCATTCAAAAAATGACAGCCCATGTGCCGCAAGGCTCTCCAGGAATTGAACAGATGTGCCGTCTCGCCGGCGTCAGCAGGGCTGGATACTACCGGCACTGGCGGCAGTCGGCGCCGCGGCAGGAAGAAACTGGTCTGCGAGATGTCATTCAAAGGCTGGCCTTGGCCAACCGGCACTATGGCTATCGCCGGATCGGCGCCCTTCTTGGCCGGGAGGGTTGGCAGGTAAACCACAAACGTGTGTTGCGGGTAATGGGGGAGGATAATCTCTTATGCTTGCGCACTCGGCCATTTGTGCCGCGCACTACAGATTCCCGGCACAGCTGGCGGGTGGTGCCGAACCTTGCCCGAGGCATGGAACTGACAGGCGTCAACCAGCTTTGGGTCGCCGACATCACGTATTTGCACCTTGCCGAGCAGTTCGCCTATCTGGCGGTTGTGCTCGATGCATTCAGTCGCAAGGTCATCGGATGGGCGCTCGAACTCCACTTGCGGGCCAGCCTTGCTGTCGATGCCCTAAAAATGGCGATCTCCGCACGTGTTCCGGTTCCCGGCAGTTTGATCCATCATTCCGACAGGGGCATTCAATACGCTTGCACCAGCTATTCTGATATCCTCCATGGGCATGGGATCCAGCCGAGCATGAGCCGGGTGGGGAACCCTTATGATAACGCACGCGCGGAAAGCTTCATGAAAACCTTGAAGCAGGAAGAAGTCGCAGGATTGGCCTATCGCGATGCACCCGATGCGCGGCGACGTATCGCGAGCTTCATTGAAGATGTCTACAATCGGCAACGACTGCATTCAGCACTCGACTATCTCACCCCAGAGGAATACGAAAAGACCTTGTCGACACCGTCGGAAAATGCCGCATTTGAACTCACGAGCAGGGAATTGTCTCGCAATTTCTCTGTCTCACGATAGGGGTGCACTCCAAGCTGTCCGCGACTTACTGAAATCGGTGTCCGGGACTTACTGAAACACGCATCTTTTTCGAACGGCGCTTACAGCTTGGTGCGTCCCGTCGGGAAGTCAGCCGCAACAGTTCCGATGCGTTGCTGCCCATAAGGCTGCATGCCAATCAACGGTTCCAAAGCTCACAGCGCGCTTCAGCAGAAAAGCAGCCCTCGTTTGGGATCCAAGGGGCTGCCGGAATGGTGAAGCCGACCTGTGATCGGAGCAGTTGGTTGATCAGATGTTCAATGATGTCAAATCTGAACCGTTAAGGCGCTTTCACTGCAAGGTGCGTTCTCAGACCCCTCATCGGGGGACGAAACAGCAGTAGGAGGAATCGAATAGCTACAACTATCGTCATCAAAAAAGACGAAACCGCACGCTGACACATGTGCGCTCGAATGCTCGCTGGAAAAATCATTGACAGCCTCATTTATCCATAACCAGAGTCGTTTAAGAAAATTTTGCAATATTGACTCTCCAAGCCCTGCCGGCGGGGAGGTGCACCGACAGGGCCCGCCGCCAAGCCCGCTTCCAATGATAAAATAGGCCCACTCTGTGCGCAGGGGGCGGCGAGTCATCACCGGAATTTACGCTTGAATTCCGCTTCGTGACTGACGGCCGACATCTGTGGCATGGGCGCAAGATGAATCCACCGGCGTGAGCCAGGTACCGCGCACGCATTGGCAGCGTTCTCATTGGCTGCGTCTGACCTACATCTCCCCGCCTTCGCCAAGCAGGATCATCTCGGCCGCATCAGCCAGCACTTGGCATCCGAGCACCAAGTCAGCATCCTCTGTATTTTCGGTCCAATGGTGGCTAACACCGCCGATGCTTGGCACGAACAGCATAGCAGCCCTCAGCTTGCGAGCCACAACCTGAGCGTCGTGACCAGCGCCGCTTGGCATTCTCACCCAGGCGCCGGGTGCATGGCGTGCGGC
>NZ_SUEO01000198.1:0-251 GCF_004962925.1 Mesorhizobium sp.
GGCGGGCGCATCGGCGGCGGCGTTGCCGACCGCATCCTGTCCGCCGGCCGCGCCTATGCCGACGCCACCAGGGCGCTTTCGCATTGGGAGGTGTCGGGCGTGGTGCAGAAAGTCTGCTGCCATGGCGAAACGGTGAAGAGCCTGGCCGAACAGACCGGCGAACCGCGGGATGTTGTGGCGAAGCTGCTCAAGGTTGGGCTGGATTTGTTGGCGGCCCATTACGGGATGATGCTGATGCGACGGCCGCGGGG
>NZ_SUEO01000198.1:261-11862 GCF_004962925.1 Mesorhizobium sp.
GCAGGCAACTGGCGTGAATGCTCGCGCCGGTCAATCAAGGCGCCGTTGATCACCGGGGAGGCGGCCTGAATTTTGCAGCCCGAGGGGGCGCGGAGTGCGGCGAGGCAGCGAACCTCGATCCGCCCGCGTCCTCCAATTGAAGGGCGCAGGTTTCTCCATAGGCTGTTACGGTGCGCCGTTGCTGGTAGATCGCAATGTTAAAGCCGCTGCTAGACCCTCATTTCGCAGACGTCGCGCCGACGTCTTCGGTGCTGACCGGCTATGACGAGGACCACATGCTAACTTATATCCGGCTGCTCGATGCGTCGGCGGACGGAGCCGATTGGCGTGAGGTCGCCCACACCGTTCTGCATATTGACCCGGAGCAAGAGCCAGAACGGGCATTCCGGGCCTGGGCGACGCATCTGGCGCGTGCCCGCTGGATAACTCGGAATGCGGCTTCGCGCCAATCAGCACGATAGCGGCGCGGATGACGCCCTGACATTTTCCATGGAACTGCCGTCCCGGTCTGCCCGTTTAGATAGGAAATCAATATGGGAAAGCGCCCGATGAACCCTTGGCAAATCAACACTTTGGAGGCGTGCTGCCTGCTTGCCGTTCCGCTCTCGCTTATCCTTACGGTTCTGGTGGCGGGTCTCATTCTTGGCTGAATTCCGCGCAGGCAAATCAGCCCAGCTGTTGCGAAATCTACCTAGCGCTTCGAACCGCACGCAGCACCCGCACAGCCTCTGGCTTGGCGGAGCGTCGAGCCTTCGCGGTCACGTTTACACGCGCCTTGAATTCTGGCGGACTGCATAGTGCTTGGCGAAAACGTCGGCGGACAGGTCGAAGGCGGCGCGCTCCTTTTTTAGCTGCGCCATGGGCCAGTTCCACCACTGGATTTCAAGTAGCGCAGCAATCGTTTCGTCGGAGAACCGGCGCTTGATCACTTTGGCTGGATTGCCGCCGACAAGCGTGTATGGCGCAACGTCCCTGGTCACGACGCTGCCGGCGGCGATAATTGCTCCGTCGCCGATGGTCACGCCTGAAAGGATGATCGCGCGGGCTCCGATCCAGACATCATTGCCGACGAGGATCGGGCCTTTCGAAACAAGGTACTCCAGGTTCTTTTTCTGCCGGAAAATCCGCGACTGAAAAGGAAAAGTTGAAGCCGTATCCGTTCGATGATCCGTCTGGCACAGAAAGAGTGTCCCTGGTCCGATAGAACAAAATGCGCCTATCTCGACTGGTGATTCCGCCGTGCAATTGAGGAATGTCCTGCCGTGGACACCATAGGTTTCGCGTCCGATTTTAGCGTGGCGCGAGATCGCTGCGGGATCGTCTTTCAGTCCCAGCCAAATCCGCAGTTTCTTGAAAGCCATCCCGGTTTACCGCCTGGATTCGGTGAGCCTGCAATCGACACCACCGTATCGATCCGCGCGGCTGCCTTAAATGTCATTCCTCAAGCCCCTGCTAATAGGTGGAGCATTGCTCAAGAGAGGGCATTTCGCAAGTGCGCTATGGCCGCGCGACGGATCGGGCACTGCTAACGCGAGGATTTCCGCGTCTCGCAGCAGGACGGCGCCAGGTCGATGGCGCTGACCGAGTGCGTCGACGGCGGCCGCAAGGGTGGCGTCGTCGCCGACCGCATCCCCTCAGCCGGCCGCGCCCACGCCGCCGCCACCCGGGCGCTGGCGCACTGGGAGGTGGCGAGCGTGGTGCACAAGGTGTGCTGCCATGGCGAAACGGTGCAGACGGGCGAGGCGCGCGATGTGGTGGTGAAGCTGCACAAGGTGGGGCTGGATTTGCTGGCCGTGCATTATGGGATGATGCTGGGGCGGCGGGTGAGCTGAGGGGTGGTAATCCTTCGTTTACTGGACTTGAAACAAACATTGATTCGGTGCGGCATCGTCTCAGGTCGACGTAAGCTCCGCATGCGAGTATCCACAGGCGAAATGCCGGAGAATAACATGAGTGTTGTCTACACGATCGGATATGAGGGAACAGACATAGACCGTTTCGTCGCAACGCTGAAAACCGTCGGCGTTAAGCGGGTAGCCGACGTCCGTGCCGTCGCACTTTCCCGCAAGAAAGGATTCTCCAAAAAATCATTGGCGGCTCGCTTAGAGTCTGAAGGTATCGAATACTTGCATTTCATAGACCTTGGCGACCCAAAACCTGGAAGAGATGCGGCACGAGCGGGACTTTTCGAGCAATTCCGTGCTATCTATTCTGCTCACCTTGATTCCGACAACGCTCAGTTGTCCCTCAAGGAGCTGGTAGCTGCGGCGGGGGAAAAGCCGACATGCCTACTGTGCTTCGAGCGCAATCCGGAGACCTGTCACAGGTCAATCGTTGCGGAGGAGATGATTGAGTCGATGGAGTTCGAGGTGTTCGATCTCTACGGCGACGATCCGGAGCGCTATGTCCGCAACGCCTCAAAGCTGCCAAGTTATCATCCTCGTGAAAGCGCTGCCGCAACGTAGTGCGAAGCACGGAGAAACCGTTTGTTGTGCGGGCATCACGCCCGAGGGCCAGTGGAAACGCCTCTACCCGGTGCGTTTCAGGCACCTCAAGGAAGAGAATAGCTTCAAACGCTGGGATTTCATCGACTTCAAGTACATCAGACCGCCGCGGGACAATCGTAGGGAAAGCTGTCGGGTCTTCGAAGACTCTATCGTCATCGGCAAGCGATTGGCTCCAAGCAAGCGGGCTGCATTCCTGAATCCACTGGTCTTGCCATCCGTGAAGGCTGCTGAGGAGCGTGGGGATTCGCTCGCGTTGATCCGACCTATCGAACCGCGTTTTTCTTACAAGCTGAAATCCTCCTCTGATTTGAAGGAAGAGCGCGATTCTTACAAACTGGCGGCCTCGCAAGGGTCGCTTCTGGACGACGACCTCGCTGTGTTAGAGCCCACACCCTATGAATTTAAATTCAGGTTCAAGGACGCACATGCGCTCCACGAATACACAAATGGAGATTGGGAGGCTCACGCTATGTATTACAACGAGCGAAAGCGTGGACGAACCGTGCAGGAAACGCTCGACTGGATGGATCACAGGTTCAATGACGACTACCCGAAACGCGGAATGTTGTTCGCCGTCGGGAACTTAGCAAAGCGGCCGCAGACTTGGCAGTTGCTTGGGGTTCTTCGGGTTGACGAGAATTTACAAGGTGCGTTTGCACTGTAGACGACGATGTCGTGACGATGGGATGGAATTGTGAAAGCCGTTTTTGATGTCAAGCCGGCGTCTGGCTACAAGGATGACATCACCCGCCGCTATCATTTTCCCTCCCGCAGCAACTACCTGGACGCAGCACGAAACGCGGTAGGTGACTGGGTGCTCTTTCGTGAGCCACAACGCAATGGCGGCCGACGCGCCTATATCGCTGCGGCGCGCGTAACCCGTGTCGAGCCGGACCCCGATCGGGCTGGTCATTACTATGCCAATGTGGCGGATTATCTCGAATTTCCGGCACCCGTGCCTTTCGTCAGGGACGGCCGTTATGCGGAGGCGCTATTGCGCGAGGTGCTAAATCCCAGCCTCGTCGGCCGCGCGGTCCAGGGCAAGTCCATGCGCCCGATTCTGACGGAGGACTTCAACGATATTGTGCTGGCTGGCCTCAGCGAAACCCTAGACCCCGCCAACGCCAGAAAACTCGATCTCGACATGCTGCCTTTCCAACTGTCGTTGCCGACACAGCCTGGCTTTGCCCAGACGGTTGATCGTCAGGTCGAGCAGATATTGCTGAACCGAAAAATCCGCGACGCGACCTTCCGGCTAGAAGTCTGCCGAGCCTATGAGGACAAATGCGCCGTCACCGGCCTCCGCATCATCAATGGCGGCGGCAGGGCCGAAGTTCAGGCGGCCCACATCAAACCGGTTGCGGCCGGCGGTCCCGACGTTGTGCAGAACGGCATCGCGCTGTCCGCCACCGTGCACTGGCTCTTCGACCGGCACCTCATCTCGATAGATGAGAACCATCGACTTCTGGTCGCCCATAACCGGGTGCCTAGTGAGCTAAGGAATCTCTTCCGCCCGGAGCATCAAGGTTTGCATCTGCCGTCGGATCGAAAGCTGTGGCCACACCGGCATTTTTGGCTCACCACCGAGAGGCGTTTGCCGGCGCGATGCACTGATCGCCGGGGGGGTGGCGACCCCTTAGGTTGGCGGAAGCTATCCCGCTTTCCGCACCGCCGCTACGCTCAAACGTCACGGAATGGATCCCAGGGTCTGCGCGACGTCGCTTCGCTCCTGCTCCGCCCTGGGATGACGAAGCGCGTGGTGTTTCGGTCTCCAACATCGGCGACCCGCCGCCAGCCTCAATCCTTCGCCCGCTCCACATAAGCGCCATCCGCCGTCATCACCACCACGCGGGTGCCGGCGCTGATATGCGGCGGCACTAGCGTGCGCACGCCGTTGGACAGCGTTGCCGGCTTGTAGGAGGAGGACGCCGTCTGGCCCTTGGTCACCGGCTCGGTCTCGACCACCTCGAAAGTGGCGCGCTGCGGCAGCACCAGCGAGATGGCGATGCCATTGTACTGTGAGACCTGCACCGCCATGCCTTCCGTGAGATAGGGCGCCATCTCGCCGACCACGCTTTCCGACACCGCGACCTGGTCATAGCTTTCCGGGTTCATGAAGTGGAAGCCTTCGCCGTCGCGGTAGAGGAAGGTGTGCTCGCGCTCCTCGACATAGGCGCGCTCGACCTGCTCGGTGGTGCGGTAGCGCTCCGAAACTTTCACCCCGTCGGAGATGCGGCGCATGTCGAGCTGGGTCACCGGCGTGCCCTTGCCCGGATGGATGTTTTCGGCAAAGAGGATCACATAGAGCTTGTCGTCCTTTTCGACGACATTGCCTTTGCGTAGGGAACTGGCGATGACCTTCACGGGCTTTATTCCTAAGAGCGTTGACTGGCCTGGAAGCGCCGACCGGCGCAAATCGGCTGCGGGAGCCGTCCGGTGCGGACTAGCGCATCTTGGCTGCAATCGCCAGTCCCCGATGCAAATCCGTCTGTCATGACCGCCGCCTCGCCCTGGTGGACGCCCGATGTTCACGCCGACCGCCGGCCACGGCTGATCCTGCGCAATGCCATCACTGCGTCCCTGCGCGACTGGTTTGCCCGCCGCGACTTCGTCGAGGTCGAGACGGCGGCGCTGCAGATCTCGCCCGGCAACGAGGCGCATCTGTCGGCCTTTGCCACCGAGGCGATCGGGCCGGACGGGCAGCACCTGCCGCTCTATTTGCACACCTCGCCGGAATTCGCCTGCAAGAAGCTGCTCGCCGCCGGCGAGACGCGCATCTTCAGCCTGAGCGCCGTCTATCGCAACCGCGAGCGCGGTCCGTTGCATCATCCGTCCTTCACCATGCTGGAGTGGTACCGAGCTGATGAGACCTATGAGACCCTGATGGAGGATTGCGCCGGGCTTGTCGCGCTGGCCGCCGAGCGCGCCGGCACAAAAATTTTCTCCTTTCGCGGCCGCGAGGCCGATCCGTTCGCCGAGCCGGAACGGTTGAGCGTCGCCGAGGCTTTTTCGCGCCATGCCGGCATCGACCTGCTGGCCACCGTCGCCACCGATGGCAGCACCGATCGGGAGGCGCTGTGGGCGGCCCTGGTCAAGGCGGGCCTACGCACCGCGGCCGACGACAATTGGGCCGATCTGTTCAGCCGGGTGATGGTGGAAAAGATCGAGCCAACGCTGGGGCAGGGGCGCGCCATCATCCTTTATGGCTATCCGATTTCGGAGGCGGCACTCGCCCGGCCGAGCGCGGATGACCCGAGGACCGCCGAGCGCTTCGAGCTCTATTGCTGCGGCGTCGAGCTAGCCAACGCGTTCGGCGAACTGACCGACGCCGCCGAGCAGCGCCGGCGCTTCATCCTCGAGATGGACGAGAAGGAGCGCATCTATGGCGAACGCTATCCGATCGACGAGGATTTCCTCGCCGCGCTGAGCATCATGCCGCAGGCGAGCGGCGCCGCACTCGGCTTCGACCGGCTGGTGATGCTGGCAACCGGGGCGCTGCGGGTCGAGGATGTGATGTGGACGCCGATGGCGGAGTGAAAATCAGCGCCTGTCCGGCCCGGCCACGATGATTATGTGCTGGCAGACATTGTCGATGTCGCGAATGACGTCGTCGTTCCAGAAGCGCAGGATGGTCCAGCCATCCTGCTCCAGACGCTTTGTCCTCGCCTCATCGCCTGCATTGGCGTCGCCATGCTGCGAACCATCGACTTCGACGACGAGTTTCTTTTCCGGGCAAGCAAAGTCGACGATGTAACCAGCGATCGGAAATTGTCTCCGGAACCCAAGCCCCATCAGCCGATGCGCGCGAAGCTCATTCCAGAGCTTCAATTCGGCGTCGGTCATGGCTTTGCGCATCGACTTGGCATTCGCGCGATTTCGTGGGGGCAATGGCGTGTGAGGCATTGTCAATGCTCGGGTGCTATTGAGGTCGGCGCTCTACGGCGCCCCCCTCTGTCCTGCCGGACATCTCCCCCACAAGTGGGGAGATTGGCAGTTGCGCCGGCAGCGCCTATTTTTCGAGGTTGGCGATTGGCGAAATCAAGGATGACGGCCGATCTCCCCCCAAGTGGGGGAGATGTCCGGCAGGACAGAGGGGGGCGCTGTCCCGCCCAACTTGCCATGATTTCCAGCTCCACCTCACTGCTTCTCCTCCCGGTGGGATCTCACCGCCCCATCAGCAAATTCACGATGAGCCACTGCAGATTGCCGCGCGGGGCGAATTCTACCCGGTCGAAATCGCGGCTTGCCTGCCGCTGCGCCTGCGAGAGTTCGGCAAGCCGCCTGGTCATTTCGGTCCTGATCTTGCTGCAGCCGGGATCGTCGGGGACGGACAGGCCGATGGTGGCCGTCTCGATCTTGCGGACCATGTCGACGATGATGTCGCCATGCACCTTTTCGTGGGCGGCGAGGCCGGCGGCAAAAACGTTCCAGCTCTTCTGCACGGCGGCCGGCACCGGCCCGGACGTTTCGGGCAAGGTGTAGGTTATGATGAGCTTCGGCCGCGCCGATACCAGCACGCAGGCATTGCCTTGTCGCTGATAATCCCTGACCCAGGTCAGCTTGAAGTTGGTGTAGGCCATGGCGCGGACCTTGCCTTTGCCGATCATTGGCCCCCGCTCGCCCATCGAGGCATGGAGCTGGGGACCGGTCTGCCCTGAAACGGCGTAGGTCTCGACCGTCTCGATCGGCTTCCACCCCGCCTGCGCCGGCGATGCCAGCAAACAGGCCAGGAGCAGATACGTCAGAACGGCTGTTTTCATGCGAATCCCCCGGGGCGATGCCTTTGGTGCGCTTGATCATCAACGCGTGGCTGGAATGCGGTCAAGGCGTCCTTGCCCTAAACCTCGGCGTTCGCAATTCGCGTCGAATGAACCAATCAACGGCGATGTGCCGCAAACTCAATCCGCTTGGCGGCCTCGTTTTGAAATCTTCTCGCTCATTTAATTCTATAAACTCAGTAGAGTTAATGCACACAAGCCGTTTTGCGAGGAGCCCAAAATGTCGAAAAAGCTGGTGGTGGGGCTGTCAGGCAACCTGACCCGTCCGTCGAAGACCAAGGCGTTCATCAGCCACATCGTCGCGGAGGTGGCGAGCAGCACCGGTGCAGTCTCGACCGTTTTCGACATCGAGGATCTCGGTCAGTCCTTCCCGCTGGCGAGGCGTATCGGCGATCTGGATCCGTTGGCCAGAAACATCGTCGAGCGACTGCTGGGCGCCGATGTCCTGGTGGTTGGCTCGCCGACTTTCAAAGGCAGCTACACCGGGCTTTTCAAGCATTTCTTCGACCTGCTCGACCCGTCATCCCTGAGGGGAAAGCCGGTCATCCTTGCAGCAACCGGCGGCGGCGATCGTCATTCGCTGGTGGTCGAACATCAGCTGCGGCCGCTGTTCGGCTTCTTCGAGGCGCTGACCCTGCCGACCGCGATCTACGCCTCCGACAAGGACTTCGCCAACGGCGTGCTGGTGTCCGAAGCCATCCATGCTCGCGCCAGGCAAGCGGTCGCCGAAGCATGCCGGGTGGTGCCCCGCAGCGTCGGTCTTGCCGCCTGAATACCTGCCAGTCGATTCCCTTTCCGCACAGCTCAGAAGGAACCCGCAATGACCAGACCCAGCAAGTCCAGGCAGATCAAGCTTGGCGCTTTCCTGCCCGGTGGCGGACAGCATATCGCAGCCTGGCGCCATCCTGACGCGCCGGCCGACGGCGCGACGAATTTCGAGTTCCACAGGCAACTCGCGCTGACCGCCGAGCGCGGCCTGTTCGACGCCTATTTCCTCGCAGACAATCTGACCGTCGGCCTCGGCGCCCGCGAAGGCGGCAATGCCAAGATCGCCGGGTTCGAGCCGGTGACGCTGTTTGCCGCATTGGCGCCGCTCACCACGCATCTGGGCTTCATCGCCACCGCATCCACCACCTATGAGGAGCCTTATACGCTCGCCCGCAAGTTCGCCTCGCTCGACCTTCTGTCGAATGGCCGGGCCGGCTGGAATGTCGTGACCTCGGCGGGCGACGAGACCGCGCGCAATTTCAATCGCGAGACGCAGCCTGCTCACGCCGAGCGCTATGCCCGGGCGCATGAGCATGTCGAGACGGTCAAGGCGCTGTGGGACAGCTGGGAAGACGATGCGTTCATCCGCGACAAGAAGTCGGGCCGCTTCTACGACAAGGACAGGCTTCACGACATCGACCACAAGGGCCCACATTTTAGCGTCAAAGGCCCGCTCAATGTGCCGCGCCCGGTGCAGGGCCACCCGGTGGTGGTGCAGGCCGGGCAGTCGGAGGACGGCCGCAAGCTCGCCGCCCAATCCGCCGAGGTCATCTTTACCGCCCATCAGAATCTGGCCTCGGCGCAAGAATTCTATCGCGACATCAAGGCGCGCGTGGCGGCAGTCGGCCGCGATCCCGGGCAGGTGCTGATCATGCCGGGCGTGGCCCCCTTCGTCGGCCGCACCGAAGAGGAAGCCCGCGCCAAGTACCAGCAGCTGAACGACCTGATCCTGCCCGAGGATGGCGTGGCCCTGCTCAACGGGCTGGCCGGCCAAACGCTCGACATCAGGGGTTATCCGCTCGACGGTCCTTTGCCGCCGAGCAAGGAAACCGAAGGCATGAAGAGCCGCCAGGCGCTGATCCGCCAGATTGCCGACGAGCACAACTTCACCATCCGCCAGCTCTACCAGTGGGTGGCAACGGCCCGCGGCCACTACACCGTCATCGGCAGCGCTACCCAGGTCGCCGATCAGCTGGAGGAATGGTTCGGCAACGAGGCCGCCGACGGCTTCAACATCCTGCCGCCCTGGCTGCCTGGCGGGCTCGACGACTTCGTCGACCTGGTGATCCCCGAGCTGCAGCGCCGCAGCCTGTTCCGCACCGCCTACGAAGGCAGGACGCTGCGCGAGAATCTCGGCCTCAGGCGACCGGAAAACCCTTGGACCGCCGCCCGCTCGAAGGTGCTGGCCGCCGAATAGATTCTCTTGAAGCAAAGGGCAAGACGATGAGTTTGCAACACATCGAGCAGCGGGTCACGATCCCTGCACATGGCGGCAGAACCAGCCTTGGCGGCGATTTCCCGCGCCTGGCCAACCGGACTGTCGTCCGCTTCCTGTCCCGCTACGGCATCCTGATCGCCTTCCTCGCGATCTGGCAGGTCTCAAGCCGCGCGGGATGGGTCAACGCCGCGGTGCTGCCGCCGATCGACACGATCGTCACCGCATTGTGGAACGGTCTGGCCGGCGGCACCTTGCTTGGCGACATCGCCATCAGCCTGCAGCGCGCCGGCTTCGCCTTCGCGGCGGCCGTGGCGGTTGCTATCCCGCTCGGCCTGTTCATGGGCCAGGTGCGCGCCGTCGAAACCGCGCTTGATCCGATCCTGCAGGTTTTCCGGCAGACATCGGCGCTGGCGCTCTACCCGGTGTTCATCCTGCTGCTCGGGCTGGGGGAGGCATCAAAGATCTTCGTCATCTTCTGGGCGACGCTGTTTCCGCTGCTGCTCAACACCATCAGCGGCGTCAAGCAAGTCGATCCGAAACTGCTCGAGATGGCCCGGGTCTACGGCGCCACGCGGCTCACCGTGTTTCGCCGTGTTGTGCTTCCGGCGGCTGTCCCGTCGATCTTCGTGGGCCTGAGGCTGAGTGCGACCACGGCGCTCTTGTTGCTGATCGCCTCCGAAATGATCGGCGCCAACAAGGGCATCGGCTTCCAGGTGATGAACGCGCAATACAACTTCCAGATCCCGCTGATGTTTGCGGCGATCGTCATCCTCGCCGGCCTCGGCCTGATCGCCAACCAGGCGCTGGTCAGCCTGCAGCGACGGCTCTGCCGCTGGAGCAATCCCGTCGACTGACCAGCTTTCACCATCCTCTCCAACAGGCCATCCTCTCCAACAGGAAAGACCCGATCATGCCAATCACTCGCCGTTCCCTGCTTGCCGGCGCTCCCTTTGCCGCCGGCATCGTCGCCGCCGGCCTGCCCCGCTTCGCCGTTGCGCAAGCCGCGCCCGTCACGTTGCGCTACCTCGCCAGCCGCGGCAGCATCTCGCCGCATGAGCTGGCCGGCGAGCTCGGCTATTTCAAGGGCCTCGGTATCGAGCTGGAGAATGTCGGGTATTCCGGCGGCGGCCCGGAATCGCTGTTCGCGCTCGCCTCCGGCAGCGTCGATCTCGGCTCGGCTGCAACCGCTGCGGTGATCAATTCGATCTCCGGCGGCAATGACTTCGTCGCCGCCTATCCAAGCAACGGCATCAACAGGCAAGTGCGCAGCGTCTTCTACGTGCTGGAAGACAGTCCGATCAAATCGATTGCCGACATCGCCGGCAAGACCATTGCGGTCAATACGCTCGGCGCCCATCTCGACTATACCGTGCGCGAGGCGCTGCACGACGTCGGCCTGCCGCCGGATGCCGCCAACCTCGTCGTGGTGCCCGGGCCGCAGCTTGAACAGACCTTGCGGTCGCGCCAGGTCGATATCGCTGCACTGGGCTATTGGCAGGCGACGTTTGCCGGCGCCCTGGTCGAAAATGGCGGCGTGCGCGGTGTGTTCAACGACACCGACGTGCTGGGCGAACTGGCCGGCGGCTTCGTTGTCCTGCGGCGCGACTTCATCACGGCGCATCCGGAGAGCGCCCGCAATTTCGTCGAACAGTCGGCCCGCGCCGCCGACTGGTCGCGCCAGAACCCGGACGAGGCGCGCAAGGTGCTTGCGGACATCCTCGACAAGCGCGGCGAAAATGGCGCGCTGGCGCGCTACTGGACCGGCTTCGGCCTGCGCGAAGGGGCGAAGGCTGACGACCGCGACATCGACTTCTGGATCAGCGTGCTCGAGCGCGACGGCCGCCTGCCCAAGGGCAAGCTGAAAGCCGCAGACATCCTTTACCGGCGCGGCGAAACGAAAACCAACTGACCGGGATGGGCGCGATGGCCAGCAAAGGCGGCGGCGAGGTCACGATACGCGACCTCTCCAAATCCTTCACCCTCAGTGGGCGCCGGCTTGCCGTGCTGAGGGCGCTCAACCTCGATATCCGCTCCGGCGAATGTCTGGTCATCGTCGGCGCCAGCGGATCGGGCAAGACCACGCTGCTGCGCATTCTTGCCGGGCTGGAGG
>NZ_SUEO01000199.1:0-2941 GCF_004962925.1 Mesorhizobium sp.
ATGCTTCACATTCCAGCCAAGGTAGCGATGACGATAAAGCTCCAGCATCTCCTCAATCGCTTCCGCAGGCACCCGACGCGTCGAAATCTTGCCCAGGCGACGGTCAAGCAACCCAGCTTCCCCAGCCTCTTCGTAACGGTCACGGTAGCGGCGAAACTGCCGCTCCGACATGCCAAGCAACTCGCCTGCCTCCATCATCGAAAGATCGCCGCCACTCCAGCGGCTCAATACGTCTCGAAACTTCTGCATTCTCCGGTCCTGTAGCCATGCCGCCCGATTCATCCCCAGCCTCCATTCGCTGGCGATAAAACCGGACAACTCATGTGCTACCTAATCCGGACAACTCATGTGCTTACGACACTTTGCGCCGTTTGCCTTGACTCGCGCCGAACCTTCGGTTAGGGACAGCGCGCAATCGGCGTGGAGGGTTCTTCCGCGCCGCTTGTTTTTTGAACCCGCAGACTGACAAAAAGACGGCCGGACCGCCTGAAGCGGTTCATCAAGGCCGACCGAACAGCGAAAGGCAAAAAATGTTCGCAGTCATCAAAACGGGCGGCAAGCAGTATCGCGTAGCCGCCAACGATCTCCTGAAGATCGAAAAAGTCGAAGGCCAGGTCGGCGATATCGTCGAGATCGGCCATGTGCTCGCGCATGGCGAGGGCGAGAATGTGACGTTCGGTGCGCCGTTCGTCGACGGCGCCTTGGTCACCGCCGAAGTCGTCGAACAGGGCAAGAACCGCACGGTCATCGCCTTCAAGAAGCGCCGCCGGCAGAATTCGCGCCGCAAGATCGGCCATCGTCAGCTTTTGACCACCGTGCGGATCGCCGAGATCCTGCTGGATGGTGCCAAGCCGACGAAGAAGGCCGCGGCCAAGACCGAGGCAAAGGCTGCTCCGAAGAAGGAAGCCAAGGCAGAGGCTGCGCCGAAGGAAACCGAGGCCAAGGCAACCGAAACCGCCGCTCCGCTGTTCAAGACGCCGAAGGGCGAGCCGGACGATCTGACCGTGATCAAGGGCATCGGCCCGGTCGCGGCCGGCCAGTTGAACGAGCAGGGCATCACGACCTTCGCCCAGATCGCCAAGCTGTCCGACAAGGATGTCGCCAAGATCGACGAGCATATGCCGTTCAGCGCCGACCAGATCATGGACTGGCGTGAACAGGCCAAGGAACTGGCGAAGAAGTAAAGCGAACCGGCGCAATCGTCGCCGGATCGGACTTGAAACGGAACGCGAACGCGTTCATAAGACCTTTTAGGCGCCCTCGCGGCGCATCGGAGTAGTTAGATGGCACACAAGAAAGCTGGCGGTTCGTCGCGCAATGGTCGCGACTCGCATTCCAAGCGGCTCGGCGTGAAGAAGTTCGGCGGCGAAGCCGTGATTCCGGGCAACATCATTATTCGTCAGCGCGGCACGACGTGGCATCCCGGCGTCAATGTCGGCATTGGCACGGATCACACGCTGTTTGCGCTCGAAGCTGGCGCAGTCACCTTCAACAAAAAAGCCAATGGCCGAACCTACGTATCGGTGAACCCGATGACGAAGGCCGCGGAGTAGCCGGTTCCGTACGAGAACACCGGCACCCATCTCGGGAACCGGTGTCTGGCCAAGCCAGGAAATGGATCAGGGGAGATGGGTTTCCATCTCCCCTTTTTCTTGTGCCTGGAGGACTGACATGGTTGCCGAAGCGGAAGACACAGACGGTGAAAGTTACGCGATAGATTGCCCGGTCGTGATGACCGAGCGGCTGGTCCTGCGGGCGCCGCGCGAAAGCGATATCGAGCAACTGGTGGTGCTCGCCGACAACCGCCACGTCGCCGAAATGCTAGCCCGCATGCCGCACCCCTATGGCGAGGCCGAGGCACGCGCCTTCCTTGCGATGACGGCATCGCGCCGGGCCGGGATTGCCTATGCCTTGACGCTGGCCGGTACCGAAACCTTCGTCGGCTGCGCCGGCCTCAACACCACCGATCGCGGGCTGGAGCTCGGCTACTGGATCGGCGAGCCCTACTGGAAGCGCGGCTATGCGACGGAGGCAGCGCACGCGCTGGTCGACCTCGCCTTCCAGAAGACGGCGATCCAGGTGCTGCATGCCTCGACGCGGGTCATCAATCCGGCCTCGCGCCGGGTCATCCACAAATGCGGCTTCCAATATGCCGGCCAGGGCATGCTGAACTCGATCGTCGCCGGCCAGGTGCCCGTCGAGCGCTATCGTCTCGACCGCAAGACCTGGACCAGCCTCAGGAACTGGGTGCATTTCTGATGGATGTTGGTCAGGCCATCTCGACCCAGACCGGCAAGTGGTCCGAGCCGACCGCTTGCCGGTCGACCCACAGGCGCTTCAGCGATTTGGCAAGCGAGGCGCTGGTGAAGACATAGTCGATGCGCTTGTGGCGGCTGGCGTCGTCCGGCCGCTTGGGGTCGACCCAGGTGACGAGATCGGCACCTGCGGTCGCAAGGCGCAGGGCGACATCGACGGCAAGGTCGGCTGTCACAGGCATGCCGAACTCATGATCCGGGCGGCCGGCGAGTTCGACATATTCCGGCGATCCGAACAGCATGTTGAAGTCGCCCATGACGATGAAGGCTTCGGGACAAGGCAGATCCGGCAGGCCGACTTCGGCGACGCCGGACAGCGCGCCGCCCTCGATCGCATAGTTCAACAGGCGCTGGCGCAGAAACCGGATCTGGCTCAAGCGTTCGATCGGGCTGCGATGGTCGAGATGGGTGGAATAGAAGCGGATGAAACCAAGCGGCGTCCCGATCAGCGCCTCCAGCGCGCCGCGCTGGAAGTTCATCACTTCGAAACTGCGGCTGCGCGGCAAGAGGAGATTGCGCGACAGATGGATAGGCGTTTTCGACAGCACCATATTGCCGAGCTGGAAGGTGGTCGTGATGGCACGGCCGTTTTCCAGACGCGAGCCGATATTGGCCTCGAAATTGCT
>NZ_SUEO01000199.1:2949-11836 GCF_004962925.1 Mesorhizobium sp.
GCGGTTGTTGCGCGAGACCTCCTGCAGCGCGATCACGTCGGCGCCGCGCACGGCATCGGCGATGCGGCCGACATCGTAGCGGCCGTCGAGACCGACGCCGTAGTGGATGTTGTAGGTTACGAGCTTCATTGCGACTCCGGCCATGTTCATAAACAGCCTCGCCCTTCGCGCCGCCTTGGTTTAGAGCAGTGCCAAAGGTTTAGAGCAATGCCGCAAGGCCAATAGCAGAAACTCAGCAATCCGATGAAATTTCTCGATCAAGCCAAGGTCTACATCCGCTCCGGCGACGGCGGCGCCGGTTCGGTGTCGTTTCGGCGCGAAAAATTCATCGAGTTCGGCGGTCCTGACGGCGGCGACGGCGGCCGCGGCGGCGATGTCTGGGTGGAGGCGGTCAATGGGCTGAACACGCTGATCGACTATCGCTATCAGCAGCATTTCAAGGCCAAGACCGGTACGCACGGCATGGGCCGCAACATGACCGGCGCCAAGGGCGCCGATGTCACGCTGAAAGTGCCGGCGGGAACGCAGGTCTTTGCCGAGGACAATGAGACGCTGATCTGCGACATGACGGTGGTCGGCCAGCGCTTCCTGCTTGCCAAGGGCGGCAATGGTGGCTTCGGTAACCAGCATTTCAAGACCTCGACCAACCAGGCGCCGCGCCGCGCCAACCCCGGACTGCCGGGCGAAGAGCTCAACATCTGGCTCAGGCTCAAGCTGATCGCCGATGCTGGCCTGGTTGGCCTGCCCAATGCCGGCAAGTCGACTTTTCTGGCCGCCGTGACCGCGGCCAAGCCGAAGATCGCCGATTATCCCTTCACCACGCTGCATCCGGGCCTCGGTGTGGCCCGCATCGACGGGCGCGAGTTCGTCATCGCCGACGTTCCCGGCCTGATCGAAGGCGCGCATGAAGGCGTCGGCATCGGCGACCGTTTCCTCGGGCATGTCGAACGCACGCGCGTCCTTCTGCACCTCGTCTCCGCGCAAGAAGAAAATCCGGGGAAGGCCTATAACACCGTGCGCACCGAACTCGACGCCTATGGTCATGGGCTGGTCGAGAAGGTCGAGATCGTCGCACTTTCCCAGGTCGACACCCTCGATGCCGACGCACGCAAGAAGAAGGTCGCTTCGCTGAAGCGCGCTGCCGGCCGCGCGCCGATGCTTTTGTCCGCGGTCACCGGCGAAGGCGTCGAGGCCGTTCTGCGCGCGCTGATGACGGTCGTGGCCGAGGCACGCGAAGCTATCGCGACGCCGGTCGAGACACGCTGGAACAAATAGCGATGGCCGCGCAGTCGCTGAGAAAATACCGGCGTATTACCGTCAAGATCGGCTCGGCGCTGCTTGTCGACCGCACGACGGGCCTGAAGCGCGACTGGCTGGCCTCGCTTGCCGACGATATTGCCGTGCTGGCCGAAGGCGGCGCCGAAATCCTCGTCGTGTCGTCCGGCGCCATCGCGCTTGGCCGCACCATTCTCGGCCTCGGCAAGCGGGCGCTGAAGCTCGAGGAGAGCCAGGCGGCGGCTGCCGTCGGGCAGATCGCGCTGGCTGGCGCCTGGTCGGATGCGCTCGGCAAGGGCGGCCTGAAATCGGGCCAGATCCTGCTGACGCTCGGCGACACCGAAGAGCGCCGCCGCTATCTCAACGCACGCGCGACGATCTCGACGCTGCTCAAGATGAAGGCGGTGCCGGTCATCAACGAGAACGACACGGTGGCGACCTCCGAAATCCGCTATGGCGACAATGACCGGCTGGCGGCGCGCGTCGCCACCATGATGGGCGCCGATCTGCTGGTGCTGCTTTCTGACATTGACGGGCTCTATACGGCGCCGCCTGCGCGCGACCCGCAAGCCCGGTTCATTCCTGTCGTTGACCGCATCACTCCTGAGATCGAGGCGATGGCGGGTGCCGCCGCTTCGGAGCTTTCGCGCGGGGGCATGCGCACCAAGCTCGACGCCGGCAAGATCGCCACCGCCGCCGGCACCGCCATGATCATCACATCAGGCACGAGGCTGTCGCCGCTGATGGCGATCGAGCGCGGCGAGCGGGCGACTTTCTTCCGGCCGAGCGCCAATCCGGTCAAAGGCTACAAGACGTGGATTGCCGGGCAGCTCGAGCCGGCAGGACGGCTGACCGTCGATGCCGGCGCCATCGGCGCGCTGCTGTCGGGCAAGTCGCTGCTGCCGGCCGGCGTCAAACGGGTCAGCGGCAATTTCTCGCGCGGCGACACGGTGGCGATCCTGTCGCCCGAAGGCCGCGAGATCGCGCGCGGACTGGTTGCCTATGATGCAGCCGATGCCGTAAGGATCGCAGGCTTGAAAACAGCCGAGATCGAAACGGTGCTCGGCTACGAAGCGCGATCGGCAATGATCCACCGCGACGACCTTGTGGTGAGCCATTCCGGTGACCAAGTAGGGGCCGGTGACCAAGTAGGGGCCGGTGACCAAAGTAGGGGCTGGTGACCAAGTAACCGGTGACCAGGTACATAGCGGAGGATGAGCCATGCTGAAGCTGCATGAAAAATCCCGGGACGACACGGTGGCGCTGATGGCCGATATCGGCCGTCGTGCCCGCGCTGCTGCCCGCCCGCTGGCCATCGCCACGACCGCCGCCAAGAACGCCGCACTTGTCGCCATGGCGGAGGCGATTATCCGTCGCGAGCAGGATATTCTCGACGCCAATGCCTTCGACGTCTCGAACGGTCACGAGTCGGGGCTTTCCGCCTCGTCCATGGACCGGCTGAAGCTTGATCCCGCGCGCATCCACGCCATGGCGGGCGGCATCCGCGAGATCGCCGAACTCAGCGATCCGGTCGGCGACGTCATTGCCGCATGGGACCGGCCGAACGGGCTGCATATCGAACGCGTGCGCACGCCACTCGGGGTCGTCGGCGTTATCTATGAAAGCCGGCCGAACGTGACGGCCGATGCCGGTGCGCTCTGCCTGAAAGCCGGCAATCCGGTGATCCTGCGCGGCGGCTCGGATTCGCTCAATTCTTCCGCCGCGATCCATGCCTGCCTGGTCGAAGGGCTGAAGGCGGCTGGTCTGCCGCAGGATGCCATCCAGCTGGTGCCGACCACCGACCGCGCCGCCGTCGGCGAGATGCTGAAAGGGCTTTCCGGCAATATCGACGTCATCATTCCGCGCGGTGGCAAGAACCTGGTCGAACGCGTCCAGAGGGAGGCGCGGGTGCCGGTCTTCGCTCATCTCGAGGGCATCTGCCATCTCTACATCGACCGCTCGTCTGATCTCGACATGGCGGTCAGGATCGCGGTCAACGCCAAGATGCGGCGCACTGGCGTCTGCGGCGCGGCCGAGACGCTGCTGGTCGATCGCGCTGTCGCCTCCACCCATCTCGTGCCGATTCTTGACGCGTTACGCATAGCGGGATGCGAGATCCACGCCGACGCCGAGGTGCTGAAAATATTTGCCAGCGCCCAGCCGGCGACCGACGCCGACTGGGTCACTGAATATCTCGACGCCATCATCGCAGTGAAGCTGGTCGATGGCGTTGCCGGCGCGATCGAGCATATCGAGACGTTCTCCTCGCACCACACCGAGGCGATCATCGCCCAGGATGCCGGTGCAGTGGAACGTTTCTTCAACGAGATCGATTCCGCGATCCTTCTGCACAATGCCTCGACGCAATTCGCCGATGGCGGCGAATTCGGCATGGGCGCCGAGATCGGCATCGCCACCGGCAAAATGCATGCGCGCGGCCCGGTCGGAGTCGAGCAACTGACCTCGTTCAAATACCGCGTGCGCGGGTCGGGACAGGTGAGGCCTTGAAGCTATTCGCTACCAGGGTTTGAAGTTTGCGCCCAGCCACCCCCCTCTGTCCTGCCGGACATCTCCCCCGCAAGGGGGGAGATTGGCTGTCATTTCTGATTTCGCCAATCGCCGGCGTTGCAAGATTTGCGCCTGCGATGAAGCCGCCAATCTCCCCCCTTGCGGGGAAGATGCCCGGCAGGACAGAGGGGGGCGGCTGACCCATGCTTTCGCAGTCCGAACAGCTCGTTCCCTCCCACTATCTCAAGATGCCGCATGCCGAAAAGGGCTTGGCCGTCGGTCTGTTCGGCGGCTCGTTCAATCCTGCCCATGCCGGCCATGCACTGGTCGCCGAGATCGCGCTCAGACGTCTGGCGCTCGATCAGCTATGGTGGATGGTGACGCCGGGCAATCCGCTCAAGAGCGCGCGGGAACTGGCGCCGCTGGCCGAGCGGCTGCGCCTGTCCGAGCAGATCGCCCGGAACCCGAAGGTCAAGGTCACCGCCTTCGAGGCGACCCATCATATTCGCTTCACCGCCGACACTCTGGCCCTGGTCAAGGCGCGCAACCCGGGCGTCGACTTCGTCTGGATCATGGGCGCCGATTCGCTTCGCGATTTCCACCGCTGGCAGCGCTGGCGACAGATCGTGATGACGTTTCCGATCGCGGTGATCGACCGCCCTGGCGCGACGCTGTCGTTCCTGTCGTCGGTCGTCGCCAAGACCTTCGATTATGCGCGTGTCGACGAAGGTGACGCGCCGCGGCTCGCCCGTATGAAGGCGCCGGCCTGGACCTTCATCCACGGCCCGCGCTCGTCGCTGTCGTCGACCGCGATTCGTAACATGGCGAAAGGATAGGAGTCTCCTTCTCCCTTGTTGTGGGAGAAGGCAAGATCCAAGCACCGCCCGTCCGGCCATGTCGCATTTGCGGCTGCTTTTCCCCGATCCGTGGGCGATCCTACGCGGGCATGACGATTATCGAGCGAAACCAGACCAGACGCGATCCGGCGCATGGCAGCCCGCCGGCCCCGGCGATCGCGATAGCCAGCATCGTCCTGTCGATGGCGCTGGTTGCTGTCGGCAACGGACTGATGTTCGCCTATATCCCGGTCCGGCTCGGCGCCGAGGGCTTCGATCCGACCTGGGCCGGGCTGATCGTCACCGGCCTGTCGGCCGGCGGCCTGGCAGGCTGCATCCTGACCGGTCCGCTGGTACGGCGCGTCGGCCATGCTCGCGCGTTCATGGTGCTGTCGGCGCTGATCGTGCTGTCGAACGCCGCCGTCGGGGCCGGGCCGCACCCGCTGTCGTGGATCGCGGCACGCGCGCTCTATGGCTTTGCCATATGCGGCTTGTTCATCGTCGCGCAAAGCTGGCTGAACGACGTCGTCGCGAACGCCATACGCGGCAGGGTCATGGCCTTCTTCTACGTCGCCTATGTCGCCGGGCTCGGTGTCGGCTACGCCACACTAGCGCTGATCGATATAAGGGCTGCGGACGCGCCAATGATCGGCATCGCCTTCACCGCACTGTCGATCCTTCCGGTCGGGCTGACGCGGCTCGCCCAGCCGCCTGGCGGATTTCGCCGGTGGGCGTCGCCGGCATGCTTGCCGTCGGCGGCCTGTCGATGACGATTTCGGGCTTCGCGCCGATCCATGCCACGGCCAAGGGCTACAGCCAGGCAGATGTGGCACTGCTCTTGTCGGCGATGCCGGTCGGCACATTGATCCTGCAGATCCCGCTCGGATGGATTTCCGACCGCACCGACCGGCGTTTTGTGCTGGTCGCCGCTTCGGCGCTTGCCTTGGTGGCGGGTCTGTTTGCGCTGGGCTTCGACGGCGGTGCGCTGGCGGCGCTGGTCGTTATCTATGTGGTCTGGGACGGCGCGTCGGAATCGATCTATTCGCTGGCCAGCGCGCATGCCGCCGACCGCGCCGGCAAGGACGACATGGTGGCGCTGTCCAGTTCGCTTCTGTTTGCGTGGTCGTTGTCCGGCTTCATCGTGCCCGGCATCGTCACCGGGCTTTCCGCTGTCTATGGAACGCAGGCCTTCATCTATGTGGCCATCGTCATTGCCGCTGCTTTTTGCCTGTTCGTGCT
The DNA here is from genome assembly GCF_004962925.1 of Mesorhizobium sp. Lineage (GTDB taxonomy): Bacteria > Pseudomonadota > Alphaproteobacteria > Rhizobiales > Rhizobiaceae > Mesorhizobium. The sequence continues at coordinate 8,808 of NZ_SUEO01000199.1, forward strand.
GTGGCGTGTGGTGGCGATGTCGCCTGTTCCCGCCGCCGAGACCGGCAATTTCGCGCCGATGAGCGCGCAGGCCCCACTGCCGGTCGATCTTGCCTTTCCGTCCGAAGAGCAGCGCCGCGCGGACAAGTAGACCTGCGGGAATTGATCATCTCACTGTCTGGCGGAGGGTTCCTGCCGCGGCGCTTCCGGTGGCGGCGCGGGTATAGAAATGCCTTCGCTGTCGAAAGCCTGCTTGGCGCGTTTGGTGAGATCGATCTGGGTGGCGAAGAAATCTGCAGCCGAGGTCCAGTAGCGCAACGTGATGGCGACGTTGCTGTCGCCGACGGTCGCCACAAAGGCAATCGGCGCCGGCTCCCGCCTGACGCGCCGCTCAGCGGCGGCGGCGCCAAGCATTGTCTTCTGCGCGAGATCGATATCGTTCCAGGAGCCGATGGTCAGCGTGATGTCGCCACGGCGGACGCCGTTGCGTGTATAGTTGCGGACTGGCAGGTTCCACAGCGTCGAATTGGGCGCGAGGACGTAGACGCCTTCGACTGTCCGCAATTGGGTGGCGAATAGTCCTATTTCCTCGATGGTCCCGGAAATGACGCCGACCTCGACATATTCGCCGATGCGGAATGGCCGTAGCGCCAGCAGCATGATGCCGGCGGCAATGTTCTGCAGCGTGCCTTGCAGCGCCAGGCCGATGGCCAAGCCGATGGCGCCGATCGCGGCAATGATCGAGGCCGTCTGGACGCCGAACTGGCCGAGCACCATGATAACGACCAGGATCAGGATGGCGTAGCGGGCGATCCTCGAGAAGAAGTGGCGCAGCGTCACGTCGAAGCCATGGATATGGCCGAGGCCGGCGTAGATCGAGCGCTGGGCGAGGCCGGCGACGATATAGCCGAGGACCAGCAGGATGACGGCGCCAATGGCCGAGAAGGAGTACGAGACGATCAGGGTACTGAGTTGGGCAAGGCCGGACTGCATGGTGACAACGGCATTCTGGGGATCGATCGGCATGGCGGGAATCCGGTTGGTCAATGCGCCGATAACCCGCGCAAGACGGCAAGAGTTCCGATTTTTCTTCAACGGCGGGACCGCAAGAAATGACACTTCGTTGGTCACCGCGCGGTTGCCGTCTTGAAACTGCAACCTAACTCTGCCTATCTAAGGGGTGTCACCTGCTTTGAAGGGTGATTTGGTTGTTCTTGCTGCGAAAGGAAATACACTGAGAACAGCACTTCGGAAGAAGGCCGACATCGTGCCTTCGCCGGCCGGGATTAGCGTAAACGACGCCGTGTCCCGCGCCATCAACACAGTCCTTGTCAGTCTGGAAGACTCCAAGGCCGAAAACATCGTCTCAATCGACATTCAGGGAAAATCGAGCCTCGGTGACTATATGGTCATCGCGTCCGGCCGATCGCACCGTCATGTCTCGGCTGTTGCCGATCATCTCCTCAAGGCGCTCAAGGATGCCGGTCTCGGCACGGCGCGCGTCGAGGGGCTGGCCGGCGCCGACTGGGTCCTGATCGATTCGGGCGATATCATCGTCCATGTCTTCCGTCCCGAAGTCCGCGACTTCTACAATCTCGAAAAGATGTGGCAAGCGCCGGACCTCGAGGGAGAGACCCTCCACTGAGTCGTATTTGGTTGATGCATGTCGTTTTCCAAAACCGGTGACCACTTTTGGTGACATGCATTAGCGGCTCTTCGAGGCAGGGATGAAAATTACCGTTCATGCCGTGGGCCGGATGAAAGCCGGCCCCGAGAAGCAGCTCGCCGACCGATATTTCGAGCGCTTCGCCAAGAGCGGGCAGGCTGTGGGGCTCGAATTCTCAGGGATTGTCGAGATTCCGGAGGGGCGCGCCCAGACCGCCAACGAGCGCCGCCGCGAGGAAGGCCAGAAACTGCAGGCGCAGTTGCAGCCTGGTACCGCGCTCATGTTGCTCGACGAGCGCGGCAAGAGTTTTTCCTCCGAGGATTTGGCCGGGCGCATCGGCCTGTTGCGTGATGGCGGCCGCAAGGCACTTGTCATCGCTATCGGCGGCGCCGACGGCCATGATCAATCGCTGCGTGATCAGGCCGATGTGATTGTGTCGTTCGGCGGGCTGACATGGCCGCACCAACTGGTCCGTGTCATGTTGGGCGAGCAGCTTTACCGGACGGCCACGATCCTGTCCGGCCATCCTTATCATCGCTCGTGAGCATTGCAGGTTCCAATCCGAAACCGGTGGATTGGCGTGAGCCGCCCGGATTTTCGCCTCAATGCGTCACGAGGCTGTTTGCGGTCGGCAGGGCTCTCGAACATGGTTGATGGTTCGTTAACGAAGCCACGCATAGAGTCGGGCTTCAATGTCTGAAGGTTGGAAATCGCGAACGGGCTTTTGGCGCGCACGCTGCTGCTTGGCAGCGGCGGCGCTTATGCTGTCTCTCAGTGCCGTGCGGGCGCAGGACAGGCTCGACATGGCGCCTGATCCGGACCAAAGCCGGGTCGAATACGAACGGGTGTCGAAGGAGATCACGCTTTCGTCCGAGCGGCTGGCCAAGCTCGCCGCCGACATGGCGACCGTCAAGAAGGATCATGCCTCGATCACCGCGGCGCTGATCCAGTCGGCAATGACCGAGCAGAAACTTGGTCAGGACATCGAGGACATCGGCGCCAAGCTGGAAGGGTTGAAGGGCGAGGAGCAGAAAATCCGTGCGTCGCTGGCTGCTAGACGCGACGTTCTGGCCGAGGTGCTGGCCGCGCTGCAGCGCATGGGGCTCAATCCGCCGCCCGCCATCCTGGTCAAGCCGGAGGACGCGCTGTCGTCGGTACGCAGCGCCATCCTGCTCGGCGCCGTGGTGCCGGAACTGCGCCAGCAGACCGAGATATTGCTGGCGGACCTCAAGGAGCAGTCGCGGGTGACGGCCTCGATCGAGGCGGAGCGGGCGCGGCTGACGGCGGCAGTCGGCGAGCAGACGGCGGAAAAGAGGCGGCTTGGCATGCTGCTTGAAGCCAAACAGAAGCTCGAGGCCGAGACGGAAACGGCGCTGGCCGCGGA
>NZ_SUEO01000019.1:0-7811 GCF_004962925.1 Mesorhizobium sp.
TTGCTGGAATAAGTCGTCGACCTGCACCGGCGAAAAGCTGGCGTCCTCGGCGATCCACCAGGCAAGCACCGCCAGAAATGCTCCCGATATGAACTGGACGGCGAATTCGACGGGCACGCCGGCTTTGCCGATCCGCCTGTCGGCGAGTTCGGTTCGCACGGCGCGCCGGATCCGTTCGCGCAACTGGTCGTGGATCGTGTCGCCGCTGCTCGAAAGCAGCGCGTGGTGGAGCGACCGGAACGCCCGCGCGTGCTCGAACATCGGCAGGCTGAATTCGAACAGGCGGTTGCCTGTCTTTTCGTCTGCCGACACGCGCTTGCTCAGCGACCGCAGATGCGCCTCCAGGGCTGCGCTACGCAGTTCGTCCTTGCCGGCATAGTGGGTATAGAAGGTCGACCTGCCGACATCAGCTTCCTGGCAGATATCTTCCACGGTGATGGCCGCATAGCCGCGCTCGGGGATGAGCGCAATCAGCGCGTCCTGCAGCAGGGCCCGCGTGCGCGCGACGCGCCGGTCGATCGTACCCCTGTCGTCGCTCCGCTCAATTTTCATGGTCACTGCCCCTTGTCGCGTGCGGTTTCGGACATTCGGCGCTCCGGTGTCCGGCAATGGCGTTTCCGGACGCTCTGTCCAATATGATACGCCAAGTCCAGAAGCTCAATGATGTTTTGAGCGCACCGCAAACCGACGAGGAGGCAAAAAGACATGCACCAATTTGGTCATCAGGCCGGCAACGGACAGCATTCGCGAAAGGGCGTCATTGTGCTTGCCGTGCTTGTCAAACTGTCGCTGGTCGCCGGTTTCCTGCTCATGCTGCAATTCGGGGCCGGGTACCTCAATGCGGGCGCCTGGACGGGGGCGCTCCACGGCCTCATCCTCGCGGCGGTCGTGGCAGTGGCGCTCTGGGGCGGCTTTCGTCACATGCGGCCTGCCGGGAATGGCACGCATGGCGCCGGCGACAGAGGCATCGGCATCGTCCTGCACAGGGCGGCGGGCTATGATTTGCTGGCGCGCGTTCTGACCTTCGGCCGCGAGGGCCAGTTTCGCCAGTTCATGCTTCGCCTGGCAGGGCTCCAGCCCGGCGAGGCGGTGCTCGATGTCGCCTGCGGCACGGGCACGCTTGCCATCGCCGCCAGGCGGCTGGTCGGCGCGGCCGGTCGCGTCACGGGCGTCGACGCTTCGGCCGAGATGGTCGAGAGGGCGCGCCTCAAGGCCGCGCGGGCGGGCCTCGATCTGACCTTCGTCCAGGCGACCGCCCAGGAACTTCCCTTCAAGGATGGGCAATTCGACATCGTGATCGGCACGCTCATGCTGCATCACTTGTCAAAACCCGCTCGATCGACCTTCTTCCGCGAAGCGGAGCGCGTTCTGAAGCCCGGAGGCCGGCTGCTGCTGATCGACTTCGGTAGGCCGGCACGCAAATCCAGATTGCCCAGGCTCCATCGGCATGGGCATATCGACATGAATGCGATCGGGGCGCTGTTGGCCGAGACAGGTTTCAAGATCGACGACATTGGAGCCGTCGGGACCATGAACCTGGACTATGTTCGCGCCAAGACCGACGAGGTCCTGCCTGCCTGATCGCGGCATGCGGCGGCCGCCGGACCGGGCGCCGCCAGGAAAACGGCGCGGACCGTACTGCGTTGCGTTCGCAGCCGCCCCGGCGTTATCTTGCCGGATTGGCCATCCGGCCTGCTTCGATGCCCGAGACCACAGAATGCCCAAGGCCCTCCTTTCCCTGACGTTTTTGGCCGCGTGCGTCGCATCACCGCTCGCTCTCGCCGAAGACGTCGACCGGGCGCTTGATGCCTTCCATTCGACATGCTTGGCGCATGGTCCCAACTTCGATCGGACAGCAACATTGGCGAGGTCGCGGCGATGGGCGCCACTGATCGATGATCAGGCCTTTGCTCCCGTCGAGGGGGTGAGGGCCTTTCGCGGATGGCGGGTGACGGGAGAGGATCTACCGGCCGGCACGTTGGTAGCCGCGACCAAGGCAATCATGGGCGGAAAGGCCGTCCAGACCTGCTCGGTCAAGCTGTTGATGTCGCCCGTGCCGAATTTGAAAAGCAATTCTTCGAGCGCACCGACGCCGAAAAGATCGGCGAGGAGAGAAAGGGCAGGCAAGTCTCCCGGCTGTACATAGTGATCGCCGGCAACCGCAAGCAGCTGGTGCATTTGACGTACCCTGCCACTCGGGCCACATCGAACGTCGTTATTGCAAGCTCGATCGTGGATGACTGATGGGACGGCACGCGGCGTCCCATTTTAGCCTCGTTGCGTTGCCACAGGTCCGGCTGCGAAAAGATACGTGAAGGGAAACGCAAATGCACCTCACGAGCACGATTGCAGGCGTGGCACTCCTGCTCACTTCCACGCTCGCGGTGGCTGCTCATCCGCATGTTTTTGCCGAGGCCAGGCTGGACGTAGTCGTGGGCACCGATCGGGATGTCGAGACGCTGCGGCATCTTTGGCGCTTCGACGAACTCTTTTCCTCGACGGTGCTGATGGAGTTCGACAAGAACGCCGATCTGGTGCTCGACGCGAAAGAACTCGACGCCGCCGCTCTCACCATCCATGCCTCGCTTGCCGAGTACAATTATTTCCAAATGGTCACGGTGGATGGCAAGGACGTGGCGATGACGCCGCCAGCCAAGCTTGTCACCAGCTATGAGAACAATCAACTCGCCGTCCAGTTCGAGACGCAGCCGAAGGAGGCGCTACCGCTTGCGGGCAAGGTCAGCATCGGCGTCTATGACCCGACCTTCTACACGGCGATCGATTTCACCGACGACGACAAGATCGCCGTAGCCGGCCTGCCGCAGGGCTGCGCACGCGCCGTGGTGCGCCCCGATCCCAACACGGCGATCGCGCAGAATCAGACGAAGTTGACGGACGCCTTCTTCAGTGATCCGACCGGAACCGATCTCGGCAAGATCTTCGCCACGCGCCTCGAACTGACATGCGCATGACGGGCCGGCACGCCTGATGTTCCTGTACCTCGTCGAATTCCAGCGCACGATCTACTTGGCGCTTGCCGAGCAAATCAAACTGCTGTCCGCCGGCGGCGACTGGCTGGGTTTCATGGCGTTCCTGCCGATGGGTGTGCTCTTCGGTGCCGCGCACGCGCTGACGCCCGGCCACAGTAAGGCGGTGCTGGCAACCTATCTGGCCGGCTCGGATGCAAAGGTGGCGCGTGGCTTCCTGGTCTCGATCACGCTCTCCGTCACGCATGTCACCATCGCAGTGGTGATTGCCGCCCTGTCCTTGCCGCTTGTCTCGATCGCCCTGGGGAGCGTTGGCCGCGCGCCGCTGTTGGAAGACATCAGCCGCGGACTGCTCGGGCTGATCGGCTTATGGATGCTGTGGCGAGCGTTCAGTCATGGGCATCATCACAAGCACGAGGGCGAGGCCGTCGGCTTCATGGCTGGCCTGATCCCGTGCCCACTGACGCTGTTCGCCATGACCTTTGCGATCTCCAGGGGCGTGCCGGTAGCGGGCCTTCTCTTTGCCGTCACCATGATGGCCGGCGTGGCGCTGACGCTGTCCACGGTCGCCGTTCTGTCGATCCTGTTCCGCGAACGGCTGGTGCATTTTTTTGACAGCCGGCCACGCCTGTTCAATGCCATTTCCCGCAGCATCGAAGGTGTTGCCGGTTTCGTGCTTGCCGGCGTCGCCGTGTGGCAAATTTCGTCGCGATAAGAGGCTCCAGCGGCCACCTTCGCTCGCATTCCCGGCGTAGAGCAACTCCGTCCGCTCAAAACCCCGAGGTGCTGCGCGATCTCGACGCCAAGGGGATGCGACGTTGGATCTGGAAACCCACTGCCCTCACGGCATGGGGTTTGGCGGCTTCTATGTGGTGCAATTGGAAGTTGGACAGCCGTCGACAAGAGGTGGCTCTCAATCCTCACGATTAGTGAATGTCGGCACCGATGGTTGCGTGTCCGCGTTGGAACCTGCGGTTTTTCCCAACAAGGTGGAACGGAGAGCAACCGGTCAGGCTGGCGGATTTCCGAAAAGCACGCCTTGCTATCCCTTTCTGCGACCGATCGATTTGGTGCCTTCTCCCATCGCTCGCATGTGCACATCTTGGCAGACATGGACCAGGATCATGATCTCGGCAGGGTTGAAGGAGGCCACCGATCCTGCGGACCGCTATTTTCCGCAGGAGCACGGCCGAGCCGTAGCGAGCGCTACCCGCAATGGTTGTGAAAATCCCAAAAACGGGCCTTGCTCCGAGCGCCTGACAGAGCGATTCTGCGCCTAGCACATGCACTCGCGCGCCAAGCGGCCCGCGAGGATCACGAGCGTGAACAGGCCGAGAAAACTCACCATGAACCGAACCGCGATCTACGCACGCTTCTCAACCGACCTCCAGAATGAGCGATCGATAGACGATCAACTCGCTTTATGCCGAGCGTACGCTGAACGTGAGGGGTTGAACGTGGTCGCAACGTTTGACGATCGAGCGCGCTCGGGCGGCTCAGTCATGGGCCGTGACGGTTTGCGTCACCTCATGGACAAAGCTCGTGAGCACGAATTCGATGTTCTCGTTGTGGAGGCCCTTGATCGGCTCTCGCGTGACATGGAAGACCTTGCCGGCATTCACAAACGCCTTTCATTTCTCGGCATCGAAATTCGTGCCGTCCACGAGGGCGTGGTGAACACGGTCTTGGTCGGACTTCGCGGTCTAGTTGGGCAACTCTATCGAGAGGACATCGCTCACAAAGTCCGTTGGGGCCAGGCCGGCCGTGTCAACAAGGGGCTCCATGCCGGTGGATTGACCTACGGCTACTCCTACGTGCTGGGCGACCCTGGGAAACGATTGATCGCTGGGGAGGAAGCGGACATCGTGCGTCGTATCTTCAGGGAGTATGTCGATGGACAGACCCCGCGTGATATCGCGCACAATCTAAATAGAGACCGCATACCGCCGCCTCGTGGTCGTGCCTGGAATGCCTCTACCATCAATGGAAATGCACAGAGAGGCACGGGGCTGCTTCATAATGAGCTTTATGCTGGCCGCTTGATTTGGAACAGGGTCAGAATGATCAACGATCCTGATACGGGGAAACGTGTCTCACGTCCGAATCCCAAAGGTGAATGGCGTATAGTCGAAGTACCCGATCTTGCCATTGTTTCGTCCGACCTGTTCGACGCAGCCCAGGCCCGGAAGAAGGCGCGCAACCACCCATCCAAGCCATCAGCGCCGACCACGACATATGTTGGCGGGGCTCTTGAGGTGCGGTGCCTGTGGTGCGGGAATGTCGTCAAAAGGCGTGGACAAGTCCAAGCGCATTCGCATCCGCTGTTCCGCCGCGACAGAAAGCGGAACATGCGCTGATCCTAAGACCTTCTATTTGGATACGGTCGAAACTGCCGTTCTGAACGGGCTTACCGCCGAGTTGCGTCATCCTCAAGTGATTGCCCAGTACGTCCAGACGTACCACGAAGAACGGAAGCGCTTGGCCGCCGATACCGATGCCAGGCGCACTCGTTTGGAACGACGACTTGGAGAATTATCTCGGGAAATCGAGCGGCTGGTCAACGCCATTGCCAAGGGCCATGGCGACCCTGCCGTACTGGGACCGCAATCAACAACGCTGAACGAAGAGCGTAAGTGCATTTTGGCCGAGTTGGATCAGGTGCCCGCCGCGACCGGAGTGACCGCGCTGCATCCTGTGGTGCTGGCACGCTACGAGGAACAACTGAACCAACTTCAGACAGGGCTTGCCAAGGGCATTGCTACTGGCGACTCCGAATCTGCAGAGGCGATGCGGGACTTGATCGAAACCGTCACGGTGTTTCGAGATCTATCAAGGATCGGCGGGATCGAAGTCGAAATCGCTGGGCGGCTAACGGCACTCTTGGGCGAGGGTGCCTTCCCCCACGGCGTAAAAGGAGTGGGGGGAATGGTGGTAGCGGGAGAGGGACTTGAACCCCCGACCCCAGGATTATGATTCCCGTGCTCTAACCAACTGAGCTACCCCGCCAGGGCGACGAAAGGTCCGAAATCCGCCTTAAATTAGAAGGCATGTCGAAGCGTTCGCCAAGGTCGGGCGGATATAAGGTTCGGAGGCCAAGCCTGTCAAGCATCGATACAGCCGGCGTCCCGGCATATTCTATCGCTTCGGGCCGGAAATCGGAAATCGATTTTCGGAAAGCACGATGCGACGATCCAAAGTCTTGAGACGCGTACTTTGTGCGTCCGAGCGGACGCACGTCGCTCCAACGGCTGAAAAGCTTTGCCGGGCAGGAATTTGAGCTGAAATGCCGGGGTTGAGTTCGGCGGAGTGCGCCGCTATGTCTCGGCCACGAAATTCTAGAGTTGGAATTGATGAAACCGCGCATTGCAGTCCTCGGTTGCGGATACTGGGGCAGCAACCACATCCGCACCCTCAAGGCGCTCGGCGCGCTTCACGCGGTCTCGGACGTCAACCCCGCCCGCGCCGAAGGCTTCGCCAGTGAGCAGGATTGCCTGGCGATCGAGCCGGAGGCGCTGTTTGTTCGAAAAGACGTCGACGCCATCGTCATGGCGCTGCCGCCGCAGTTCCACGCCGATATGGCGGTGCGCGCAGTCCAGGGCGGCAAGGACGTGCTGGTGGAAAAGCCGATCGCGCTGACGGTGGCGGATGCCGAGCGTTCGGTAAAGGCGGCGGCCGACAATGGCCGCGTCTTCATGGTCGGCCATGTGCTGCGCTTTCATCCAGCCTTCGAGACGTTGAAGGCGCTAATCGACAATGGAGAGCTCGGCGAGGTCCGCTATATCCATTCGCACCGGCTCGGGCTCGGCAAGTTCCACACCGAGAACGACGCGCTGTGGGATTTGGCGCCGCACGATCTGTCGATGATCCTGGCCATCACCGGCACGGAACCGATCGAGGTGCGTGGCGAGGGGGCAGCGCTGCTCGACAATCTCAGCGATTTCGCGCATCTGCACATGCGCTTTCCCAACGGTCTGCGCAGCCATCTCTTCGCGTCGCGGCTCAATCCTTACCGCGAACGGCGGCTGACCGTGGTCGGCACCAAGGCGATGGCGGTGTTCGACGATGTCGAGCCGTGGGAGCGCAAGCTCGCCGTCTACCGCCACGCGGTGTGGCAAGACAGCGGCCAATGGGCCTTCACCACCAACGAGCCGTCCTACGTGGCGGTGGGCGAGGGCATGCCGCTGACGCGAGAGCTCGAGCATTTCATCCAGTGCATCGAGACTCGGGCAGAACCGCGCACCGGCGGCGAGGAAGCCATCAGGGTGCTGCGCATCCTGACCGCTGGCACGATTACCCACACTGGATCGTCTTCCCGAGAGAACGGTGCCGCTGAATTAGAGTCCGATCCACCCCGATAGAATCGGGATCATCGTCTATTCGGCGGGAACCTGCGCCGGCCGGGCCGCCAGCCGTGTCAGCATCGCCTCGGCCTCGGCGCCACGCTCGGAACGCTCGATGAAGCCGCCGCCGAACACGCGGGCCTCGTTGCCGTCGTCGGAATAGAGCACGCAGGCCTGGCCGGGCGCGATACCGGATTCACCGTCGACCAACTCCACCCAAGTGATGCCGGCGCTGTGATGCAGCACGGCCGGGCGCGGTGGGCGTGTCGAGCGGACCTTGGCGAAAAGCTCCAGCCCGGCCGCCGGGATGTCGGACAGCGCAGCGTCGCCCAGCCAGTTCATGTCGCGCAAATAGATCTTGTGCGTCTCAAGCGCCTCGCGCGGGCCAACGATGACGCGTGCCCGGTCGGCGTCGAGATGGACGACGTAGAGCGGCTCGCCCGAGGCGATGCCGATGCCGCGGCGCTGACCGATCGTGTAGCGC
>NZ_SUEO01000019.1:7821-40129 GCF_004962925.1 Mesorhizobium sp.
GCAAAATGCCTTCATGGCGACCGAGCACGCGGCCGTCGATATGGACGATATCACCCGGATTGGCGGCAGTCGGCTTCAGCTTGGCGATGATGTCTGAATATTTGCCCTGCGGCACGAAGCAGATGTCCTGGCTGTCCTGCTTGGCGGCGACCGTCAGCCCCATTTCCTCGGCGATGGCGCGAACCTGCGGCTTCGACAGGCCGCCGAGCGGAAAGCGCAGATAATCGATCTGCGCCTGCGTGGTGGCGAACAGGAAATAGCTCTGGTCGCGGTCCGCGTCGACCGGCCGGTAGAGTGCGCGATGGGCGCCATTGGCGCCGGAGCGAATGTAATGGCCGGTGGCCAGAGCGTCGGCGCCAAGCTCCTTGGCGGTCGCCAAAAGGTCGGCGAACTTCACCGTCTGGTTGCAGGAAACGCAAGGGATCGGCGTTTCGCCGGCCACATAGCTCTCGGCGAAGGGGTCGATCACCGCCTTGCGGAAGCGCTCCTCGTAATTGAGCACATAATGCGGAATGCCGAGCGTCTCGGAGACGCGACGGGCATCGTCGATGTCCTGGCCGGCGCAGCACGAGCCGGCCCGGTGCGTTGCCGCGCCATGGTCGTAGAGCTGCAGCGTGACGCCGACGACATCATAGCCTTCATGCTTCAAAAGACCGGCAACGACCGACGAGTCGACACCGCCCGACATGGCGACAACGATGCGGGTGTTTTCGGGACGTCCGGGAAGGTCGAGGCTGTTCATAGTTCTTTCGTTCTGCATGGCGCCTGGATGACGGCGCTTGAATGCCAATGGCCGGAATATAGGTCAAGCTTTCCAGGTGCGCCAGCTTCGCGCACTGGCCGATTTTTTTGAACGGATTCGGCGCTTGCCGGCAGATATCTCAAATGCCGACGAAAAGACTAACGCGGCGTTCATGATCCTTACCTAGCTATTAGGGTTCGCTTAGGCAATTTTTAAAGCTGTGGCGGTAATGTGGTGGGGATTGGGTCTTTGAGTTTTTAGTAGAGAGTACGATGACCGATCTTGTTAGACCGCGAGTCAAATATGTTATCGGGCCTGACGGCAGCCCTCTTACGATTGCCGATCTGCCGCCGACGAACACACGCCGCTGGGTTATCCGGCGCAAGGCGGAAGTGGTGGCAGCTGTACGCGGCGGGCTTTTGAGCCTCGAAGAGGCGTGCCAGCGCTACAAGCTGACCACCGAGGAATTCCTGTCCTGGCAGGCGTCGATCGACGAGTATGGCCTTGCTGGGCTGCGCACGACGCGCATCCAGCAATATCGGCATTAAGGCTGTTTGAAGAAGGGCGCGGCAATCCGCGCCCTTTCTATTATTTGCCGAACGATTTCTCCGGTTTTAGATCGCCAGCACCACCCTTGCCGGTCTATCTGGTGGTCTGCGCGCTGCGTCGAGGCCGGCTGCGCAACGGCGAACTGGCGCAAGCTCGAAGGCATTTCTCCGAACATGTTGACGCACACGCTGCGCGGGCTTGAACGCGATGGCCTGGTGCGGCGCGAGATCTTTCCGGTTATCCCGCCGCGGGTCGAATACGAATTGACCGAGCTCGGCTAGAACCTGGCGGGGCTGCTCAATCAGATCAGGTCCTGGTCAGAGCAGCATGCCTCCGACATCAAGGATGCCCGGCGCGGGCGGTCGCGGAACATGAAGGGGATCCGGTGGCGTAAGCCTGATGACGGCCCGACCAATGAGCGGGGACGTTCCAGAGTTGATTGGTCCTTAAAAGCCTTGTTTTCAGCCGATCATGGCGCTGCGGCCGCCGGTCTCGGCGTCACGGATCTTGGTGTCGCGCGATTCGAGCATTTCCGCTTTGGAAAGCTCCGCTTCGGCTTCGCCGAGCAGTGATTCGGCAACGCTTCGTTGCTGGGCGAGGTCGCTTTGCGAATTTCTGAGGTTGTCGCGGCGCAGGCGCGCTGCCTTGGCGAAGGTCGGATAGGCAAAATGGTTGATGTCGGTGATGCCGGCTTTCTTTTCTTCGGCATTGATCTGCAGCTCCAGTTCGACAGCCATGCGCTCGAATTCGGCGATCATCATGTCGAGTTGCAGCAGTTGCCGCCGCTTCTCGTTCACCTGAAATTGCTTCAGCCGAACGAGGTTTTCACGTGACTTCATGATTCGGTACTCCTGGAAACGCACACCTGCACATATCGTCCAATCCACCTGGCAAACCTCAGGCTTCACCCGTTTCCACCGACTTTACCGGAACTATGGGAAACAAATTCCTAAAGTTTTTTGCCGGCGGTAACCATTCGTTTACGGGCATTGTTAATCATACGGCTCAGGACTTAAGGCCGGGTAAAAATTCCGGCATCTCGATGCGGAAGCGCTGCCGACGAGTCTCTGGAGTCACTTAGTCTGGCTTATTAATGTTTTGCATTAGCGGTTTGGTTCTGTGATTCACTATTAGATTCAACAAGGTGTAGAAAGGGGTTAAAAAATCTGGTACCGTCAACGGCACGGAATTAGGTTTTGTTAACCATTCGATGGCAGCCTCTGCTCAGGCAATCACTGCTCCGGTCCTGGACGGGTCGTGAAATGGTCCGGCGGCAGAAAAGGGGAATGAAATGCGTGTTCTGCTGATAGAAGATGACAGTGCGACCGCACAAAGCATCGAGCTGATGCTGAAATCGGAAAGTTTCAATGTCTATACGACCGACCTTGGCGAAGAAGGTGTCGATCTAGGCAAGCTATACGACTATGACATCATCCTTCTCGATCTCAATCTTCCCGATATGTCGGGGTATGAGGTCTTGAGAACACTTCGCCTTTCCAAAGTGAAGACGCCCATCCTTATCCTCTCCGGCATGGCCGGCATCGAGGACAAGGTACGTGGCCTCGGCTTCGGCGCAGACGACTACATGACCAAGCCGTTCCACAAGGACGAACTGGTCGCCCGCATCCACGCTATCGTGCGGCGCTCCAAGGGCCATGCCCAGTCGGTCATCACCACCGGCGACCTGGTGGTCAATCTCGATGCCAAGACCGTTGAGGTCGGTGGCCAGCGCGTCCATCTGACCGGCAAGGAATATCAGATGCTGGAGCTGCTCTCGCTGCGCAAGGGCACCACGCTCACCAAGGAAATGTTCCTCAACCACCTTTACGGCGGCATGGACGAACCGGAGCTGAAGATCATCGACGTCTTCATCTGCAAGCTGCGCAAGAAGCTTGACGCCGCTTCAGGCGGCCAGAATTACATCGAGACGGTTTGGGGTCGCGGCTATGTGCTGCGCGAGCCGGAAGATATCCGCGTCAGCGCCTGAGCCGACAACGCCGATCCGATCGATTTTCCGACAAAAATCCGGCTTCGGCCGGGTTTTGCGTTCATGTCGCAGGTATTGGAGCGCCGATTTCCCGGGATCGTGCGCGAGGGGTTCGGCGAATCAGGCTGCAACGCTCAACGTGCGGAAGCACTCGAGAAGTTGCGGCCGATTGAACGGCTTCAACAGATAGCCTTGAGCGCCGGCGCGCTTTGCCCGCATGATCGAAGCGACGTCGACCTCAACCAGCGAAATCAGGATCTGGGGCTGAACCGGGCTTTCCATGGCGCGCAGGCGGCGGATGACGTCCACCGCCTGCATGTCCGGCAAGGCGCCGTCGATGACGATGATGTCCGGCATGTCGGCAGTGCACATCTCGACCGCATCAAATCCGCTGGCGGCTTCGATGACCAGCATGTCGGACCCGCCCAGGATTCGCCTTGCAACCTTCCTGATGACGCTCGAATCGTCGACGAACATGCAGCGTTTCATTTCCGGGCCCTCTTTGCCATGCGGCAATCCGGCAGCGTCGCGGTACTGAAAGGCACCGTAGGTCAATCCGGTAAAGAAGCCGAAAAGCCATTAGGTAAAATTTTTGCAAGAACGGCTTATACAGAAAGTTCTGGATCGATGCTTCAAGCCGATCTAGGTGCGAAGACTCATTTCATTCGGCTGTGCTGATGTAATAAATATTGTCTAGAAAATACTTATCTGTTCTTTTCGATCAGCTTAGTAGCTTCAGGCAGCCGATAGCACGATTTCTTCCGCGGTCGCGTGGATCGATATCGTCATATTGGCCTCGCGCGCCAGAAGCAGCGTGTAATAGGGCTGCACCGAATGCGCGTCGATCGGCTCCTCAGGCTTGTTGCCGGAATGGAGTTCCAGGAATTTGGGCGGCACGCGCAGCATCGGACCGCTCGCGGCGAGTGCAAAGCGTGGTTCGGTGTCGAGGTTTTCAAGCGTGACCGTAAGCTTGCCACCACGCGGAATGGCGGCGTTGGCGACGAGAATAAGGTTGAGCAGCAGCTTGACCTTGTTCTTGGGCAGCAGCGCACGGGTCCCGTTCCAGACCAGTTCCGGCTTCTCGTTCTTCAGGAAGGCGATCGCAACCGCCTCGGCGTCCCCCGTGTCGATCATCATGCCGGCAGAACCGGCTGCGCCGAAGGCGATGCGGGCGAATTGCAGGCGGGCCGAAGCGTTTCTGGCGCTTTGGCGAATCAATTTCATGGCGTCTTCGTCGGCGCCGCCTTCATCGAGCAGCTCGAGCCCATTGTTTATCGCGCCGACCGGCGAAATGATGTCGTGGCAGACCCGGCTGCACAAAAGCGCTGCAAGATCGGGTGCGGAAAGGGTGAAAAGCTCGGCCATCGGCGAAAGTCCCTGCAAAATTTCACTAAAAATGGCTGGGCGATCGATGATCACGCCTGCCCACACGAATCACGCTCTCTCCCAAGGCCTACTGAATACACAGCGCCTGAGCGTGCAGCAACAAATCCGGAATTGTCGTTATCGAAAATGGTGTGTTCACGCAGGGTGCGGATACTGCGCGGGCGACGCGAAACCGGCTCGACACCAGCCTTCTAACCGCCATCTTCATGTGAAAGCTTAATGGTTGAAAAAGGATTACGGCATAGTTTGCCCATAACAGTCATCCTTAACGGCCGCCAAAGAGCCGTACGGATGCGAGGCGTCGGCGAAGGTGCTCCCTGACGGAGATTGGAAGCATGTTTTCCCGATACTACGACCGGAGCTTTTTCCGTGTCTTCTCAATGGCGATCGCTCTCATGGGCCTTGTCGTCTTTTCAACCTCGGCTTCGCGGGCCCAGGAATATACCTCTCAGGAGATCGTCGATTCCGGTCATAAATTCTTCGGCGCGACGTCGGGCGGGCTCGCTACCGTCGTCGAGAAGATTTTCGCCTCCTACGGCCTGCCCAATGGCTATTTGCTTGGCGAAGAGGGCTCGGGAGCGCTGATCGGTGGCCTGACCTATGGCGAAGGCACCCTCTACACCAAGAATGCCGGCGATCACAAAGTGTTCTGGCAGGGTCCCTCGCTTGGCTGGGACTTTGGCGGCGAGGGCTCGCGGGTAATGATGCTGGTCTATAATCTCGACGATGTGAACAGCCTCTACAATCGTTTCGGCGGCGTTGCCGGCTCTGCCTATATCGTGGCTGGCGTGGGCTTCAACGTGATGAAGAACAACAATGTGCTGCTGGTTCCGATCCGTACCGGCGTCGGCGCTCGGCTTGGCGTCAACCTCGGCTATCTCAAGCTTACCCAGCGCGCCACCTGGAATCCGTTCTGAGCAAGCGGTTGCCTCGTCATCTCGATTGGTTCCAGGGTTGACGATCTGAACATTGCTGCGGCAGACCCTTGCCGCAGCACTGGAATTCCGTCATGCGAACGTGGCACAGTCCATAACGGTTGTTTGCCGTCCATAACGGATAGTCACCTTGGTTCAGTCGGTCCTGTTCTTTGTCCTCGGCTTTCTCTGCGCCGGTTTTCTGGCGCTGATAATTGCCCCGGCCATCTGGCGGCGGGCCGTGATGCTGACGCGCAAGCGCGTCGAGGGCTCGATGCCGCTGACGCTGGCCGAGATCCAGGCGGAGAAGGATCGCATCCGCGCCGAGTTCGCCATGTCGACCCGCCGGCTCGAGATGAGCGTCAAATCGCTGCGCGAGAAATCGGCCGAACAGCTTGTCGAGATCGGCCGCGGCCGCGAGGCACTGAAGGAACTGGCGGTCGAGCGAAAGGACAAGAAACAGGCCCTTTCCGAACTCGAGGCCAAGGGCAAAGAATTTCGGCAGCGCGAAGACCAGTTGCAGCTTTTGTCGGATCGGCTCGCTCAAGCCGAGCATGCCCTGGAAAAGCGTGTGCTCGAGCTGAAAAAGCTGGAGCACATGTATGACGACGCCAGCTTTTCTTCCAGCAGCCGCCAGATCGAACTTGTGGCGCGCGAATCCGAACTGCAAAAGCTGGCCGACGACATTTCGGTGTTGCGCGGCCAACGCAAGGAGGCGGACAGGCGGCAACAGGAGATCGCGGCCGAGAGCAAGGCCGTGCGAGACGCGCTGAAGGTCGAGAAGAAAAGGACCGGCGAACTGGTCAAGAAGGTCGAGCGCCTGCTCGCCACGCTTGCCGATCGCGAGGACAAGCTTGAGCGCCGCGAAAAGGAAATCGCGCGGCTTCGCGAAAAGTCGAAAGGCGAAAGCGTGGAAAACGCGTCGGCGATGCGGCTCGTCGGAGTGCAAGGCAGTCAGGCCGATGCGGCCGTCAAGGGCGACGACGACATCGAAAAAGCCATCGCCAAGCTCGACAGCGACCGGGAGCGGTTGGAGGCGAGGCTGACGGAATTGGCCCGCGAGAACAAGAAACTGAAAACGGATCTTGCCGCCTTCGAGGCGTCCAAATCGGAAGGCGGCAGCGATGCGCGCCGCGCCAGCGCTGCGTTGCGCGAGCAGATGAGCGACCTGGCGGCGCAGGTCGTCGCCCTGACGGCGAAGCTCGACGGGCCGGATTCGCCGATCGCAAAGGTTCTTGCGCAATCAGGAAGCGGCGAACGCAGCCTTGCCGATCGCGTGCGGGCGCTGCAGAAGGCCGAATCGGCGCATTGAACCCAGTCAGCGATGCTGACCTCTGCGGCTCACGTCCTGCCTGCCGAAAAATGATGCAAGGCGATGGCTGACGCGGCGGCGACGTTCAGGCTGTCGAAGCCTGCTGCCATATCGATCCGCACCGTCTGCAGGCGGGCGAGCAGGCACTCGGGCAGGCCTTCGCCTTCGGTGCCGAGATAGAGCGCCAGCCGTTCAGTCCTTTTCGCATTACGAATCTCGGTTCGCCCGCGCGGCGACAAAGCGAACTGGCCGAAGCCCAGCCGGTCGAGCGTTGCGGTGAAGCCGACGGTCTCGGTGAAGCAGGCGAAGGGAACTTTCAGCACGGCACCGACCGAGACGCGGATCGCCTTGCGGTACAGCGGATCGCAGCAGGTCGTATCCAGAAACACCGCATCGGCGCCGAAAGCGGCGGCATTGCGAAAGATAGAGCCCATATTGTCATGGTTGGCGATGCCGACCAGCACGATGATCAACGCGCGGGCGGGCAGGGTGTCCAGCAAGGCCTCCGCAGGCTGCGCCGCACCCTTGCGGCCGATCGCCAATACGCCGCGATGCATGTGAAAGCCGGCAATCCTGTCCATGACCTCGCTGGTCGCCACATAGATCGGAAGGTCCGCGGGCGCCCGGCGCAGGGTTGCATCGAGGCCGGCCAGCCGGTTTTCGAGTATGAGCACCGATTCGGCCGTGAAGCGTTCGGCTGCGAGCAGCATTTCGAGCACCACCTTGCCTTCGGCAACGAAACGGCCTTGCCGGCCGGCAAGGTCGCGCTCGCGGATGTCGAGATAGGCGGCGACGCACGGGTCTTGCGGATCGTCGATACGAATGGGGCGCATGCTTGCCTCGGCGGACGAAAAAAGGTCAGCGAGGGAAGGAGAACTTGGGCCGGCCGGTCAAGTCCCGGAGCGACGCAGGCGGTACGCCATCTGCGACAGCTCACCCTCGCCGAAAATCCCGTCCAGCGTGTTGAGAAGTTCGCGCACGGCATCGGATTTACAGGAATAGTAGATCATCTGCCGGTCGCGCCGGGTCTCGACGAGATCGAGCGCCCGCAGTTTGGCCAGATGCTGTGACAAGGCGGATTGGCTGAGCAGAACCTTCTCGGCGATAGCGCCGACCGACATTTCACCGTCGGCCAGATAGTTCATGATCAACAGTCGTTTCTCGTTGCCCATCAGCGTCAGAAACGCAGCCGCTGATTCGGCGTTGGCGATTAGCTTTTTCGAGACCATTGATCCCCCATACCTTCCTGCTCATCCGGCGCTATGGGGGCAATAGCGTCTGATTCCATAGACTCACTCGCGAATGTGCGCTGACGATTCAACGCTACCGGGAAAGGGTAGAACATTTCACTCAAACCTCAAGACTTGCTTTCAACCCCGACGCGATTAACTGTCGGACTGTGTTTCGTCTGCCACTCGGCCAGTCTTTGCCATGTCGACCAGAACATGCCTGAGCTCACGCGCAGTCCTCAGTGGCTCGGGGAAGAAGACCCGGCAGACATCGTCGCCCAATGCCAAGTCCATGCCGTCGGCGTCGAAGCCGGTGATGACCCAGCCGTCGCCTGCGGCCTTGGCAAAATGGCGCGCGTAGACGGCAATTGCATCGCGGTGGTCGGCGTTCATGTGGTCGAGGGCGGATTGTTCGCCAGCGGCAAGCTCTTCGACGATCGGCGCCGTCGTGATCAGATCGGTGCGCTTGAGCAAGTAGGCCTTGCCAAAGCCGCCGTTAAGACTGGCACGCTCCGGCTCGAGACGGAAGATCGAGAAGTCGCCAAGTCCGGCATAGAGCTTCGCCTTGGGGTTACGGTTGAGATAACGCCGTTCGGCGCGTGCGTGCTCGCCGGATCCGCGCTCAAGCCGTGCCGCCCGACAGACAAGCGTCAACCGCGGGTGCGCCAGCGGGTCGCCCTTGCCGGGTTCGCCGACAAGCAGGGAACAGCGCGGGTCTGCAAGGATCGCGCCGGTGTGGGCGGACAGCATCGATACGAGGATCAGCGGCGTGCCGTCGATATCGGTGGCGACACCGACCCTGCTGGCCAGCGGTGAACCGGTCCCGGGCTCGATCACCGCCAGCGCGCCGAAACGGGCACTGCGGATCAGCGTCTTCGCCAGCCTGATGGCTTCGGCGTCGGTCTCGCGAATCACGTCCTTCTTTCGGTCGCCCAAAATGCACACCGTCTTAAGCTGATTTTTAATCTCCAGTTATCAACCTATCACACCTGATTTGACAAGGGCCTCAGTCTCGCTTGCCGAAAGGCCGAAGTGTGCCAGCACGGTCGCCGCCTGACGATCGTGATCGACCGGCACGGCGGCAAGCGTCGGCCGAGAGCACGAAAAGCGCGGCGCTGGGGCGGGGCGCTCAAACGCACCCGACGTCACAAAGGCGTTGCGAGCGCGATTGTGCGGATGATCCCTGGCTTCCCGCAGCGACAGAACCGGCGCAACGCAAGCATCGGTCGCAGCAAAGAGACGGTCCCAGTCGTCCCGTGTCTTCTGCCCGACCCGATCGACAATGGCGGCGCGCATCTCTGGCCACAAGGTCCTGTCGTATTGGCTGCGTACATAACGCTCGTCGAGCGGCAGCAGTCTTGCGAATTCGGCGAAGAACCTGGGTTCAAGACAGCCGACGGCGACGTGCCGTGCGTCCGCCGTCTCATAGGTGTCGTAGAAGGGGGCGCCGGAATCGAGCAGGTTCGCGCCGCGCGTGTCACTCCACAGGCCCGCCGCCATCAAGGCGTGCACAGGCGTCGTCAGCATCGAAGCGCCCTCGGTCATCGCGGCGTCGATCACCTGGCCCTTGCCGGAGCGCGAACGCTCAAACAGCGCGGCCAGCGCGCCGGCAATCAGCATCATGGCGCCGCCGCCATAGTCGGCGACGAGGTTGAGCGGTGGGACTGGCCGGCTTCCTTCCTGGCCGATAGCGTGCAGCACACCCGAATAGGCGAGATAGGTGATGTCGTGGCCGGCACGACCCGATAGCGGTCCGTCCTGGCCGAACCCCGTCATGCGGCCGTAGATCAGCGCCGGGTTGCGCGCCAGTGCGGCATCCGGCCCGAGACCAAGCCGCTCCATGACATCAGGACGAAACCCTTCGATCAGCATGTCGGCCTTTTCGGCAAGGCGCAGCACCAGTTCGACACCTTCCTGACGCTTCAGGTCAATCCGCAGGATGGAGCGGCCGTGGCGGTCGATGTCGTACTCATCCGGTAGTTGCAGAAATGGTTGCGTCGACCCAGCCCGCTCGATGCGCAACACCTCCGCTCCCATCTCCGACAGCATCAGGCCGGCCAGCGGCACCGGTCCAATCCCGGCCATCTCGATCACCGTCAGACCGGCGAGCGGGCCGGTCTTCGCCAGCGAGGAGACTTCGGCACTCATGGTCGGGCTACTTCGGCGCCATGCGGATGGCGCCATCGAGGCGGATGGTCTCGCCGTTGAGCATCTGGTTTTCGACGATGTGCAGCACAAGGGCTGCATATTCGGAAGGCTCGCCGAGACGGGACGGGAAGGGTACCGCGGCGCCCAGCGAATCTTGCACGTCTTGCGGCATGCCGGCCATCATCGGCGTCTTGAAGATGCCGGGCGCGATGGTGCAGACGCGAATGCCCGACCGGGCGAGGTCGCGCGCCACCGGTAGCGTCATGCCGACGACGCCGCCCTTGGAGGCTGAATAGGCCGCCTGGCCGATCTGACCGTCATAGGCGGCGACCGATGCGGTGTTGACGATGACACCGCGCTCGCCGCCCTCCAGCGGCTCAAGCTTCGCGGCCCGGTCGGCGACGAGGCGGATCATGTTGAAGGTGCCGATCAAGTTGACCTCGATCACCTTGCGGTACTGGTCGAGCGGGTGCGGACCGTCCTTGCCGATCGTCTTCATGCCGATGGCGATGCCGGCGCAATTGACCAGGATACGGGGTTCGCCGAGCCTTTTTGCCACTTCCGCCACGCAAGCAGCACCGCCTTCGGCGCTGCTCACGTCGCATTGGATGGCGATGCCGCCGATATCGGCCGCAACCTGCATCGCACGGTCGATGCCGAGGTCGAGGATGGCAACGCCGGCGCCCTTCGCGGCCAGCGCACGCGCCGTCGCCTCGCCGAGGCCGGAGCCACCGCCGGTGACGATCGCAATCTGGCCGTTCGGATTCATGCCGGCGTCCTCCATCCTGCCGCGCACATGCTACGAAGCCCGACAGGACGGCGCAACAGCATCCGGATGGTCACGCCATCGCGGCGACGTGCGCGGCAACCCTTGCCTGATCGGCGTGGCAAACCTCCCCTACCAGCCTTGCCACCGCGCCCGGCACGATCTCATGCGACAAAAGCCGGTCGAGATCGACCGGGCGCGGCATGGAGATTTGCCCGCGCGGGATTCTCTTGAAGCCGAGCGGGCCGTAATAGGGCTCGTCGCCGACAAGCATCACGGCAGGCATGCCGGCCTTGGCGGCGGCTTGCAGCGCGATTGCCACCAGCCGGCGGCCGATACCGAGATTCTTGAAGGCTGGCCGCACGGCAAGCGGCCCGAGCATCAGCGCGCGGCCGACGCCGGCCGCGATACGCGTCATGCGCACCGAGGCGACAACGATATCGCCATCGACAGCCACGAAGGACAGGGCGCGTTCATGCGGACCGCCCTCGCGGATCTTGTAGGCGCCCAGCACGAAACGGCCCGGCCCGAAGGCTTCGTCGTTGATGGCTTCGATCTCGAGGTCATGCGCCGGAGTTTCCGGCAGGTATTTCACGTCGGCAAGGCTCATGGTCTTTGCGTTCCGGTATACGGGGAAAGGTTTGCTGCAAACGGCAGCATTCGCCAGTCAGCGCTTCATCAAGCGCGGGCGCCCTTTCGTCGTCGGTCGAACCGGATCAAAGCAAAGTCAAACATGCGGATTGTCCGCTAGCACCAATCTTCAGCCACTGCAATCGGCCGTTTTCGGTTGCCACCCTCCTCGCTGCCCTGGCGATTGACGGACTGTTCAACGCCTGGCGATTTCCGCTTGGTCAGCTTGCGCCTACATCCTTACGGAGACGAAAGGATATCGCATGGGATTACTGGTCGACGGCATGTGGCATGATCGCGGGTACGACACCGCGGGCAGTGGCGGCAAGTTCGTGCGGGCACAGTCGCAATGGCGCGATTGGGTCACTCGCGATGGCGCACCGGCCGAAGGCCGCAACCGCGGCTTCAAGGCCGAGCCCGGTCGATACCATCTCTATGTCTCGCTTGCCTGTCCCTGGGCGCACCGGACGCTGATCTTTCGAGCGCTGAAGAGGCTCAAGGACGTGATTTCGGTCTCGGTCGTCCATCATTTCATGGGCGCCAATGGCTGGACGTTCCTGGCCGAGGACGGCGCCACCGGCGACACGCTCTACGGCCTCGATTTCCTGCATCAGATCTACACCAAGGCCGATCCCGCCTATTCCGGCCGCGTGACGGTGCCGGTTCTATGGGACAGGCGAGAACAGACAATCGTCTCCAATGAGTCCTCCGAGATCATCCGAATGCTCAATTCAGCCTTCGACGAATGGGGCGATACCAGCCTCGATTTCTATCCGAAAGCACTGCGCGGCGAGATCGACGCGGTCAATGCGCTGGTCTATCCCTCAGTCAACAACGGCGTCTACCGCGCCGGCTTCGCCACCACGCAGGCGGCCTATGAGGAAGCGTTTGGCGAACTGTTCTCGGTGCTCGATCAACTCGAGGACCGTCTGTCTCGCCAGCGTTATCTCGTTGGTCACCGCATTACAGAGGCCGATTGGCGGCTGTTCACCACGCTGGTCCGCTTCGATCCGGTCTATGTCGGCCATTTCAAGTGCAACCTGCGCCGCATCGCCGACTATCCGAACCTGTCGAACTATCTGCGCGACCTCTATCAGGTGCCTGAAGTTGCAGGCACGGTGAGCCTGCGCCACATCAAGGCGCACTATTACGGCAGCCACGAAACGATCAACCCGACGCGTATCGTGCCGGTCGGACCAGAGCTGGACTACGCGGCGCCGCATAATCGGGTGCGGTTCAGGACGGCGGCGTGAGCGCAGCCGCTCGGCAGCAGGCTACCGGAAGGGCTCGGTGTCGAGTTGGATCGGTCTGGTGCGATTGGCCTTCAACGAGGTTTTGCCGAACAGATTCGAGAAGCCGGCGCAACACTTATCGGACGATGGCCGTGAGCCGATCGCTGCTTATCAAGCACGCTCTTAGAGCGGTTCAGCTTTTGATAGAATCGCCGAACCGCTCTAACTATTTGTTTTTACGCAATTCCGGACGGAAAACCGCTATGCACTTTTCCTGGAATTGCTCTTAGCGGCGCTCGACACCCTTTGACGCCAAGATGTCATCAACGGCAGTCGACATCAGAAATTCCGACAGCTGCTTGGCGGCTTCTGCGTCTCTTGAATCGGCGCTGATGCCGATGGCGAAGTCAACGTAACTTTGGAGTTCTGCCGGAAACCGACCAACAAGCATGACCTCGGGAGCGGCGGCGAGAATCGAAGTCACGGGAACGACCCCCAACTCGGCTTCCCCACGGCCTACGGCCAGCGCTGTCTGCCCTCCTGATACGGCCACCAGCTTGGGCTTCACCTCATCCGCTATTCCCAAGCGTTCCAGCAAACCGGTGAAGTAGCCACCACTGGTTCCTTCACCGGCGTAAGCGATTGATCTGGCGCGCCTCAATGCATGTTCGAATGCTTCCACGGACCCAATGTTGAGCGGTCGACTGCCTGCCTTGGCTGCCACTCCCATTGCTATCCGGCCAAACGCTACCTGGCTCCCCGCCTTGACCTTTCCCAAGGCGGTCAGATCCTGAACCAGGTTCGGATTGATGATGACGAGGTCGAAAGGCTCTCCAGCTTCAATATGCTTCTTTACTGTCGGATTGAGCTCCCACTTGACCGCAACTGTGAATCCGGTGGCCGTTTCGAACGGGGATATGAGAGCAAGGACGGCGGGTCGGACCGCAATAGCGCCAAAAAGCCGGATCTCCTGAGTCATGGCCTAACCCCGAAATCGGTCGAAACGACCTTCCTCACAATACGTAGCTAGCCTGCAAGATAAACCGCCCTTCAGAAATCACCAGTAAGGCGACGCCGCCGCGTCGCCAAAAATCTCGGCAATCCGCCGCAACGTGGCCGGCGTCGTTCCTTCCGGCAGGCGATCGAGCGGAAAGAAACCGGCTGCGGCGATCTCGCGGTCCGGCAGCTTCGGCGCCGTCTGATTGAATTGCTCGACCAAGTAGAGGCCGACATGGTCGCGGCGGCTGGCCCGCCTGTTGAAATGCATCGATTTCAGCACCGGCGGCGCGGTCAATGCTATGTTGCCCTCCTCGGAGAGCTCGCGCACCAGCGCCTCGATCATCGTCTCACCCAGTTCGACGCCACCACCGGGAAGCTGCCAGCCCGGTACATAGGTGTGGCGAATGAGGAAGACGGAATTGGACGTGCGGTCATGGATCAAGCCGCGCACGCCGAGCGTCATCGGTCGCCGCAGCACGAAATACAGATGAAACAGCCTTGCCCTGAGACCTGGCCAGCTGGTCTGGCGGAAGGCCTCCTCCGGTTCGGGGCGCGTCATCACCCACGAAACCGTGGGTGGAAAGCAGCGCGCGCGTCGCTTATGAAGAGAGGATGTTCAGGCTCGCGCATATTTCCGATATCCATCTGGGACCGCTTCCCGGTGTAACCTATCGCGATCTCGCCTCCAAGCGGGTGGTCGGTTACGTCAACTGGCAGCGCAACCGCCGCCGCCACATGCGCGATGCCGTGATCGACACGATCGTCGCCGATATCAAGGCGAGCGCACCGGATCACCTGGCTGTCACCGGCGATCTGGTCAATCTGGCGCTCGATGGCGAGATCGAGATGGGCAAGCACTGGCTGGAGACGCTGGGTTCGCCCGATGATGTGTCCGTCGTTCCGGGAAATCACGACGCCTATGTGCCTGGCGCCTTCGACAAGGCCTGCCGGTCGTGGACGGCATGGATGACCGGCGACGGCGTTAATACGCCGGTCGACCGAGACGCCTTTCCCTATCTGCGCGTGCGTGGCAATGTCGCGCTGATCGGTGTGACGACGGCGCGGGCCACGGCTCCGTTCATGGCCAACGGCTTTTTTCTGGAAGACCAGGCGGAAAGGCTGCGCGAAGTGCTCGATGCCACGGCCAAGCGCGGACTGTTCCGGGTGATCATGATCCACCATCCGCCAGTGCGCGGCGCCGTTTCGCAGCCCAAGCGGCTGTTCGGCATCGCCCGCTTCCACAAGATCGTTCAGCGGTATGGGGCCGAGCTTGTGCTGCACGGCCATTCGCACGAGCCGACGCTGTTCTTCATCGGTGGGCGCGGCGCCAAAATTCCAGTGGTCGGCGTCGCCGCTGCCGGGCAGGCGCCAGGCGGCAGGCACCCAGCGGCGCAATATAATCTGTTGGAGATCGATGGCGAAAAGGACAACTGGCGGATCAAGCTGACGCGACGTGGCCTGACCGGGCCGGCCATCCCGCCTTCCGATCTGGAGGTTCTGGAACTTGGCGCGGACGCTATGGCTTAATGCATGTCCCGCAAAAGTGCGCAGCGGTTTTGCGATGACGACATGCATAAACAACAATCTAAAGCGCGTCGCATGGGGCCGGTCGAATGCGATGCGCTTTAGAGTCCGTTCCATCCCGATGAAATCGGGATGGGGCTCTATCTCAGTGTTTGACCATGATCTTTTCCGAAAACCGGATTCCAATTTTCGCTATGCGGGCCTTCGGTTCAGGATCATGGCGTGACGCTCAGTCCCATCGCAACGAGGCGGTCCCAGAACAACACGATCGATACAGCCAGCCCGACCAGGGCGCCGGCGGCGATCAGGCCGAGACCGGAGAGGAAGGCCGACCAACCCTTGCCGCGCGGGACGGATCGGAGTGGCGGCTCGGCTTCCGGGACCAAGGCACGTTTCAGGCCGGCAACAGCTTGCTCGACCCCGCCTTCCATCATTCTTTGGCGTTCGACGACGCGCTCCGCGACGTAGCGCGTCACCTGGTCGGCAACCGGTTTCATCTCGGTCGATTCGGCGAGCACCACGCGGCCGATGCGCGTATCCCTAAGGAAGCGATAGGTGCGGCGGTCGCGTCCCATGGCGACATGGCTGACGGCGTCAATCCATAGGCGCGGCTGCAGCCCGGACGAGACGGCGAAGTCGAAATTGTCCATGTCGGAGGGCACGTCGGCAAAGATGGGCGCGAGTTCGGCGGCAAGCAAATCGAGCCGCATGCGATGCGCCTCGCGCATGTCGACCACGACGTCGTCGCGGTCGGCGAAGGCGTTTTTCACGTCGCGGATGGCATCGGACAGTTTTCGCGACTGATCGATCTGTGTGATGTTCTCGCCTGCGTCCTTCATCGGCGTTGCCTCGCGGGTTTGGTTAACATCGAATTAACACAGCCGTTGGCAAAATGCACTTGCGAGATCGATAGCCTTTAACCGGCTTGCCGGACAAAATCAGGCTCGAAGCCGCGCTTTGGCAGGAGCGGATCAGTTCGCCGCGGCGGCGGATTTCGGACGAAGCGGCCTGCTGCGGCGTTTCATATTGCGGCGGACGATCTCGGCGATCAGGCCGGGCGCTTCCTCGATCAGCATATGGCCGGCCTCCAACACATGGTGCAGGTGGAAATGCGTCGGCAGATCATCGGCCTGGGTGAAGGGCAGCACCGCGTCATCTATCCCCCAAACCACCATCACCGGCATATCAAGCGTTTCGAGCCGTTCGCGCGGGATGACGCCCTGCCGATCGCCCCTGGTCATGGCTGCCGCGATCTCGACAAGTTTCTGCAACTGGCCGCGACGGGCACGCATTTCGCCAAGGACATCCACGATGCGCTCCGAGGGCAGGCTTTGCGGTCCGGACATGGCGGCGAGGCAGGCGCGGATTTCACGCTTCCCGGCAGCGGCGGCATAACGGCGCAACAGCGGCCCATTGATCTCAGCCCCAAAACCGCCCGGCGCCAGAAGCGTCAGCGACGCTATCCTTTCGGGTTCGGCCAATGCCATCAGCACTGCCGCCGCTCCGCCCATCGAATGGCCGACGAGATGCACCCTCTTAATTCTGCGTGCGGCGAGGTCCGCAAGAACGGCCCGAGCGGCCGCCTTGGCCGGACCGCCACCCGGGAAATCGAGGGATAGCCCATGGCCCGGAAGATCGTAGGCCAGCGTCCGTGAACCAAACGCCAGTGTCGAAATCACCTCGTGCCAGTCGCCGTGGCAGCCGCCGAAGCCATGCAGGAAGGCAATTGTCCTCGGGCCGGCGCCCCGTTCTGCAGCGTAAAGGGATGAAATCATGAAAATTTATGGTTTTTATGCGAATTGCGAATTGTGGCTGGATTGCGCCTTGTCCAAGACGATGGCCAGTAAAATTTTCGCGATCAGCCGTGCTATTTTCTAGCTGGCATTGCCTAGTCCGGCGGCACGCAAGGCCTCGACCAGCCGGTCGGTCAGGTCGGCGGGGTACCTCCTCTCGACAAAGGTCGCGCGCGGATCGGCAACGAATTTCGGAAATTTGACAGTCATCTGGTCCAGGAGTTCGTGCGCCAGTTGACCGCGGCCGGCTGCCTTCGCGCCGATCAGCCGCGCAGCCAGATAGTGCGATTTCGTCGGCGTCGCTTGTAACGCCTCGCTGGCAAGCGCGGCCTTGTTCATATCGCCCGTCATGAACTGGCCGACGAAAAGCCCGTAGTCCCACCAGGTCGGATGGGCGCTGGAGGTTTCGGCGGCGTGAGCAAGGATCGGTGTTCCCTCCCTGTACCTGCCGGCGAAAATCAGCCCATAGGCGTAAGCTGCCGCCATGCTGAGATCGTAAGGGTTGAGTTCGTAGGCCTTACGCATCCAGCGGATCGATTCCTCCGAATTGCCGAGGCGGGAATTGAGATAGCCATAGGCACGGTGCGCATAAGGGCTGGTCGGCCCCATCTGCACGGCGCGACGGGCAAGCGATAGCGCCTGTTCGATCGTTGCGCCGGCTGGATAGGCGTAGTGATCTGTCGCCGTCTCGAGATGCAGGGCCGCAAGTTCCGAATAGACGAGCGACGATTTCGCATCCCGATTGACCAGGTTTTCGAGACAGCGATAGGCAGCCTCATGGGTTTTGGCGCTCTGGTCGAGATAGTACTTGTCGTTGAGCAGCAGACATTCCGTCAGGCCGGTCTGAAGACCGCTCTGCTCGATATAGTTGTAGATCGTGCCCGAGGCGGGAACGGCCGAACTCAAAATGCCGGCGACACTGTCCTCGACGGTAGTGGGTGTGCTGTCGGCGGCGGTCAAATTGCGTGACAGCAGGACCCGTCCGGTCGCCACGCTTTGAAGCTCCAGGGTGACATCGCCTGCCGTTGGTCCCGGCAAGACATCGAATACGAAGCTGATTGCATCGGTGACCGGATCGGGAGGGCCGTCGGCGTCCCGACCGATGAAGTTGACCGTATCGAAGCCGCTGAGGCCGGCGCGCAGCGATGCCGCGACGCGGGCAGCCTCGGCGCTGTCGGCTTTCACCGCAATGTAGACGAGCGGAAGGGTTTCAATCGGAGCCCATGGCGCAATACTGCCGGTTGCCACTGCGTTTTCGATCGTCGACGCGGTGTCGCTTCCCGCCAGCAATGCGCCGCTTCCCTGGCGAAGGATCAGTACGCCCAGCATGGCGATGACGAGAGCGATCGCCAACCAGAAGAACTGGAGATGGCGCAGCAGCGAGGGTGCCGGCTCGCGAACGACAGGCGACATCAACGATGCGGCACGAGCGGCCACGCCGGATTCTTCGAGCGATCCCGACAAAGTGGCCGCCGCCTCGGTGTGTTCCTCCGGCACCGGCTCGACCGGCAGGCGGATCGCGTTGAGTTCATAGGATGGAACATAGCCGCCACGCGGAATAGCGATGCGGATCGGCTCGGCAACACCCTCATTGGCGAAGTAATGTTGCAGAAGCTCGCGCAGCCTGCCCGCCTGCACCCGCACAACGGCGTCGGTCGACGGATCGAAATCTCCGTCCTTGCCGAAAACATCCATCGCGATGGAAAAGCCCTTGAGCTTGTCGGCTTCGCCTGCCTGCTCGCGCTCGACCAGATAGCGAAGCAGTTTACGCGCTCGCTCGGATCGTCCGAACGTTTCGCTGGCTAGCAATCGCTCCAACGTCTCGCGCACTGCGGGGGCGGCAGGCGTGGCATGCTGCAAGTGTCGATCCTTTCGAAGTCGGCACAGGTTAAGACGCAATCATATAGAGCCTGCACTGCCATACAAGCATGCATCCATTATGCGATCGCGTACCCCACCGGATAATTCGCCGGTGGTTAATGGTGCGAAAGGCCGGAGCAAGATGATACCATCTGGGTTCATCTTGCTCCAGCTGTTAGCTTTCGACGCTTGTCTAGTCGACCTTTCGGCCGATGATACGGTTGGCGGCGGAAACCACGGCTTCCAGCGAAGCGGCCACGATGTTGGTGTTGATGCCGGCGCCGAACAGCTTGCCGCCGGGGTGCTCCATCTCGACGTAGGAAATGGCCGAGGCATTCGAGCCGCGCTGCATGGAGTGCTCCGAATAGTCGAGCACCGACATCGGCACGCCGACATGGCGCGACAGCGCGTCGACGAAGCCGTCGATCGGGCCGGTTCCGGAGCCTGATATCGTCACCTCCTTGCCGCTGTCGAGGATGACCGCCTCCACCGCACGCCGGCCCTTGGTCTCGATGTCCGGATAGGTGTGGTGGTCGAGGAACTTCAGCCGCGCGCCGGGCTGGTCGACATAGGTGTCGAGAAAGCGCTCGTAGATGCGCTTGACCGGCACCTCCTTGCCTTCGGCGTCGGTGATCGCCTGGATCGCCTGGCTGAACTCGATCTGCAGGTTGCGCGGCAGGTTGAGGCCGTAGTCCGCCTGCAGCACATAGGCGATGCCGCCCTTGCCGGACTGCGAGTTGATGCGGATGATCGCCTCGTAGTTGCGCCCGACATCGGCCGGGTCGATCGGCAGGTAGGGCACTTCCCAGTATGGCGTGTTGGCCTTGCGCAACGCCTTCATGCCCTTGTTGATGGCATCCTGGTGCGAGCCGGAAAACGCCGTGTAGACGAGCTCGCCGACATAGGGATGGCGCTCGGGGATCTTCAACTGATTCGAATATTCGTAGACGTCCTTCATCCGGTTGATGTCGGAGCAGTCGAGCTTGGGATCGACGCCTTGCGTGTACATGTTGAGCGCCAGGGTGACGATGTCGACATTGCCGGTGCGCTCGCCATTGCCGAACAGCGTGCCTTCGACGCGATCCGCGCCCGCCATCAGACCGAGTTCGGTGGTGGCGATGCCGGTGCCGCGGTCGTTGTGCGGATGCAGCGAAATGAGCAGGTTCTCGCGGTTGTCGAGGTTGCGGCACATCCATTCGATGCGATCGGCATAGATGTTGGGTGTCGACATCTCGACCGTGGACGGCAGGTTGATGATCAGCTTGTTTTCCGCCGTCGGCTTCACGATCTCGGTGACGGCGTTGCAGATTTCCAGCGCCACTTCGAGCTCGGTGCCGGTAAAGCTCTCCGGCGAATATTCGAAACGATAGAAGCCGCCGGCCTTCGCCGCCATGTCGGTGATCATCTTGGCTGCGTCGGTGGCGATCCGCCTGATGCCGGCGATGTCCTTCTCGAAGACGACGCGGCGCTGCAATTCGCTGGTCGAATTGTAGAAATGCACGATCGGGTTGGTGGCGCCCTGCAGCGCCTCGAAGGTGCGGGTGATCAGTTCCGGCCGGCACTGTACCAGCACCTGCAGCGAGACATCGGCTGATACGTTGCCCTCTTCGATGCACCAGCGGGCGAAATCGAAATCGGTCTGCGAGGCCGATGGGAAGCCGATCTCGATCTCCTTGAAGCCCATGTCGAGGAGCAGGGCGAACATGCGCGCCTTGCGCTCGTGGCCCATCGGGTCGATCAGCGCCTGATTGCCGTCGCGCAGGTCGACCGAGCACCAGATCGGCGCCTTGTCGATGACCTTCGACGGCCAAATGCGGTCGGTGAGACCGACGGTCGGGTAAGGTTGGTATTTCCTGGCTGCCTCCGGCATGCCCCGGGCTGCCTCGGGCATGCCCCGGGCTACCTTTGGCTCTCCGCTGTCTGCGTGGATTTCTTCTCGTGCGTTCATTGTCGTCTCTCCCGGCGGCTCGCGGGATCCGCCTTCAGACGGATTTGGTGCCGAGCGGCGCCTTATCAAATGTTCATTCGCTTGATGTGACTTGCCAATTTTGAGACTGGCCAAGGAGCGTGCGCGTGAGCGGCGGTTCGACCGCCGGGCGCTCCTTCAGCGAACCCGGCGATCGCCGATAAGGCCGAGAAGCAGCAGGGTGGAAGCAAGCGCGCGCACAGTCTCACCGGCAAAGCCGGTCTGACGGGAAGCGACGGGGGTGGCGCGGATAGTCATGGCGGTTTTCATACAGGAGCGGCCAAGGAGAGGCAAGTGGGCCGAACGACAGTGGGCCGAAGGACTGGCGCTCCTTGAGCACTGGGCCACAGCGCCGCCGGTGTCTCAGCAGGCGTTGATTACACTCTACTCCCTCAGACTTCGCGCCACCAGCCGCGCCACGCTTGGCCCGATCAGCAGCACGACAAGGAAGCGGGCCGATTGCAGCGCCATGACGAAGGAGATGTCGACGTGCTGTGCGGCGGCGGCGATGATGGCGACGCTATCCATGCCGCCGGGGCTGGTCGCCAGATAGGTGGTCAGCGGATCGATGCCGAGCACATGGCTGATCATGAAGCCGAGGCCGCCGCAGAAAGCGATGAGGATGATGATCGAGCCGACGATCTGCGGCAGCGCCCGCGTCGCGTGGCGCAGAATTGCCCTGGTGAAATTCAGGCCGATGGTCCAGCCGATCATCGTATAGCCGAGGGCGAGCAGCCAGGGCGGCAACTGCATCGTCACGCCTAGTCCGAGATGCACCGTCGTGCCGAAAATGAAGGTGCCGAGGAAGAAGGGCGACGGCAGCCCGAGCAGCTTGCCGATGAGGCTACCGACGAGCGCCACACCAAGTGTCGCGGCAAAGGCCATTGGATCGATCGGCGGGAACCAGATGATAGCCGGGATCTCGATGCCGGATGTGTCGACCCACATCTTTGCGACGATCGCCGCAGTCATCGAGACGAAGATGACGCGCAGATATTGCATGAAGGCGACGAGGCGCTGGTCGGCTCCGAAGGCGCCGGCCATCAGCACCATGGCAGTGGCCGCGCCCGGCGATGAGCCCCAGACCGCGGTGGTGCCGGGCAGGATACGCCAGCGGCTGATCAGCCAGCCGAGCAGGCTGGAAGCGGCGACAGTCGCCATCACGACGCCGAGGAACAGCGGCCATTCCTTGTAGAAGACCGGAAAGATGTCGGCGGAGATCGAGCCGGCGACAAGGCAGCCGACGATCGCCTGGGCGGCGCCGAACAAAGGGCGCGGCATGCGCACCGTGGCGCCGTTGGTGCCGGCCAGGATCGCCGCCAGCATCGGCCCGATCAGCAGCGCCGCCGGCAAGGCGGCGAATTCCAGCGCGCCGGCAAAGAGGATCGAGAAGATCAGGAGGGCCAGCCACTGCCAGACTTTCGGCATCCGCGCCATACGTTCGACGGTCGGCTGGTCTGGCAAGGTGTCCATATTCGCGTCTTAGACCTGAAGAGGGGAGATGCGAACCCGCAGTGGTGAAAAATGCGTCTGCTCTCAGGTGTCAGCCGGTTTGGCCGTCAGGCAGGCCGAAGCCGCCTACGGGCTGCGTCTCGACCTGGAATTCGAAGCCGGCGATGATCGGCCGCGCCTTGGCGATCGCCGCTTGAACTTCCGGCAGTTGCAGCGAAGCCTTGTGGCTTGCCTGGTCGGTCCACACCTCGGTCACCCAGATCGCGTCGGCATCGGCTGGATCGGTGGCGATGATGTAGCTCAGACAGCCGGGCATCGCGCCGATGCTGGCAAGCAGGACGTCCATCATTGCGTCGCGCTGGCCCCGCATCGCCCGCATCTTGCCGATCAGACCGTACATTGCCGGTTTCTCCGTTGGTTGTCGCGACAAGTATGCAGGTCGCCGCTCACGGCATCAACTGGCCACCATTCACCTCGATCACTTGGCCGGTGATGTAACCGCTCAACACAGCGGACGAGAGGAACAGATAGGCACCGACGCAGTCCTCCGGCGTGCCGGCGCGGCCCTGTGGAATGGTGGCCACCATGCCCTTCATCTGCTCGTCGGTCGAATAGCGCTCATGGAAAGGTGTCGCGATGGTGCCCGGCGCCACCGCGTTGACGCGGACGTTGAAGCCGATCAGTTCCTTGGCCATGCCGCGGGTCACGTTGGAGACGAAGGCTTTGGCCGAGCCATAAAGGCCGGCGCCGCCGCCGGCGCCATTGCGCGCCGCGATCGACGAGGTGTTGACGATGAAGCCGCCCTGGCGCTTCAGCCATGGCATCGCCTTGCGCGAGGCGGTCAGCACGGAGCGGGCGTTGAGGTCCATCACCGCGTCGTAATGCGCCTCGGTCTGCTCGGCATAAGGCACGCGGCCGAGCATGCCGCCGGCATTGTTGACCAGGCCATCGAGCCGGCCGAAGTGTTGTGCACTGTCCTCGACGACGCGCTCGACATCGGCGGGGATCGAGAAATCGCCCTGGACGAGGAATACCTCGCCGCCGCCGTTGCGGATCGTCCCGGCCAGGTTTTCGGCCGCCGCCCGACTTGAATTGTAATGCAGCGCCACACGGCATTTCTGTGCGGCGTAAGCCAGGGCAAGTGCGGCCCCGATGCCTGTCGAAGCGCCGGTGATCAGCACCGCCTTGCCGGCGAGGTCGGGGATGACCAGGGTGGGGGTGACAAGGCTGGTTGTGGTGGCTGGCACGTCTATTCCTCCAGGCGACTATCTGCTCTTCGTAGGGCCTCGCCGCCCTGATGTTCAAGTCCGTAGAGTCTCAGGGCCGCAAATAGGCGTAGCCCTGGCGCTGCAATTCGGCGAGCTTGACGACACCGCCGGTCTCGGCGGCATGGAAGCCATCGAGCAGATCGGCGAGCGCAACATCCATGCCGTGCATGGTGTTGGCGCAAGCATGCGGGGTCAGCCCGTCGCGAACGAGACCGGAAAAACGGCTGGAAATGGCGGCCGACGCGCTCTTCGACTTGAAAGCGGCGAGTGCCGGTCCGTGCACGACCAGCACGATATCGACCTTGCCGCCGGTGCCGTCATAGTGGTTCTTGATGTTGCCCAGCACGAAACCGACCTTGTCGAGATCGCTGAGGTGGTAGGCGACCTTTTGCCTTTCCTCTTCCACGGCCGCTGCCTCGACCTGGCGCAGCCCGAAAAGGCCGGCGGCTCCGGCAAGTCCAACGCGGAAAATGTCGCGGCGTCGCATGACTTCATCCTTCTATTGCCGGCCTCGCAAATTGCGTGGCTTCGGCCCCGAACCTAGCATAAATTGAAGCCACGTCCTGTCGGGCGAGGAGGGGCACATGACATCGAGGACTACAGTGGGCGCCGGACTTGGTGTCGCCTTGCTTGCCGCACTTGCCGGCACCGCCCTTGCCGACGACAAGCTCACCGAACTCAGCCCGGACGGCAAGGATGCCTGTTTCGGGCGTGTCTATGACACCGCACATCTCAAGGCGCATCCGAACCAGAAGGTGGCACGGATCTTCTTCTACTATGGCAACGATCCGGTCAGCCACCCGAACGAGGAGCCGAGTAGCGGTCCGTCCGGCTACAACGGCTTCGTGGCCACGACGGTGCGCGGCGCCAAGAAGCCCGAGTGGGTCGGCGGCTGGTGCGGCAGAAGCGAGCCGCAGTCGAGCGAGATCCACTGCGGCATGGAATGCGACCGCACCATGGCCTCACTCAACCTCGACGAAAAAGGCCGGCTGATCGTCTCCAGCGTGCAGCGCAACCTTTATCTCGATGCCGGCGCCGAGGATGAGCTGGGCGAAAAGGAGTTTACCAATCAGGCACTCGGCACAGAAGACGACGGCTTTCGGCTCGACCGCATGCCGGCTGAGAGCTGCAAGGCCGAATTCGCTCGTATCGATCCGATCGATTCGGCGCTGGGAGCGCCGCTGCGTGAGCGGCTGAAGCCGGACCAGCCCTTCTGCTACGGGCGCGACTACGATGCCGCGCATCTCGGCTCGCATCCCGATCAGCTTACCCACACTATCCGGGTTTTCCGGGGCCCGATCGAGTTGGCCTCCTTCGCTAGGGATGGCGATCCGGCAAGCTGGCCGAGTGGTGCCGACATTGCCGTTTCCGTCACTACGCGCCACAAGGCCGCCAAGGTTACGCAGAGCTACAGTTGTGAAGGCGAAGCGGGCCAGTGGCGCTGCATGGCGAGCGCGAAGACGAGCGACTTTTCCTGCGACATCGCGGCCAGGGAGATTTATCTGCGCCGCGGCGCCAACGGCACGATGATGCTGGCCAATCCCAACAGCAGCCTGCCGATCGTCGACCTGTGCTCGAAGGCGGCAGAAGGCGAGACCGCATCCGACGACAAGGTCTATCGGCTGGAGCCGATGCCGCAGGCTGCCTGCGCGCCATAACGATCGCTTCGTCACCTATGGCGGAGCAAGGAGCGTAGCGACGCAGCGCAGACCGTAGGATCCATGCCGTGACTTGTGCGCGCCGCCACGGTGCAGGATTATGCTCCGCTGCGCACCCTGGCGAAGGTAGCGGCATGGATCCTAGGGTCTCCGCGACGGAGCTTCGCTCCTGCTTCGCCCTAGGATGACGAAGGAGGGAGGCTCCAGCCAATCTCGAACGTCTGCGGTGCTAACCGCTTCACGCGAATGGCACGGCCGTCGTGCCCTTTGGCAGTTTTGCCTCGTCGTCGGGCTCGACATGGATGGTGACGCGCACTGAAGGGATTTCTGCCTTCAGCGCGTCCTCGATGCGGTCGCAGATGACGTGGCTGGCGCCCACCGACATGTCGGCATCGACGACCAGGTGAAATTCGATGAAGGTGGCGCGGCCGGCGATGCGCGTCTTGAGATCGTGGACCTCCAGCGCCCCCTTGCAATTGGCCGAGATGATGTCGCGGATGTGCATGTGCTCCTGCGTGTCGACGGCGCGGTCCATCAGTCCGTTCATCGACGAGCCAATCACGTGCCAGCCCTGCCACAGGATGTTCAGCGCCACGATGACGGCAAGAGCGGGATCGAGGATTTGCCAGCCGGTGAGCACGGCACCCACCAGGCCGATGAACACGCCGACCGAGGTCGCCACGTCGGTCATGATGTGCCTGCCGTCGGCGACCAGTGCCGGCGACTTCTCGGCACGGCCGGCACGGATCAGCGTCCAGGCCCAGAAGGCGTTGATCACTGTCGCGACGCCGTTGATGGCGAGGCCTATCCAGGGCTGTTCGAGCGGGGCGGGATGCCGCCAGGACCACCATACCTCATTGAGGATCAGAAGGGCTGCCAGCACGATCAGCACGCCTTCCAGAACAGCCGAGAAATACTCGGCTTTGTGGTGGCCGAACGGATGATCCTGGTCGGCCGGCTTGTAGCTGACCTGGATCGCCCAATAGGCGGCGGCCGACGCAATGACGTTGACGATCGATTCCAGTGCGTCCGAATACAGCGCCACGGAACCGGTGACGTACCAGGCCGCCAGCTTCAGGCCGAGCACGACGCAAGCGACGATGATCGACCAGAAGGCGAGGCTGGCGACCCTCTTCTTTGCCGCCGACTTGATTTCTGCTGTGGTCACTGGGGAAGAAATCCCAACACGAACCCCTCGGGCTAAGCCGCCTTTTCCCTGGCCTTGCGCGGCAGATGCGCAACGATGTTCTCGATGATGCGCATGCCGGCATTGTGGCCGAGCGTCATGATCGATTCCGGGTGGAACTGCACCGCGGCGATCGGCTCCTTGTTGTGCTCGAAGGCCATGATGACGCCGTCCTCCGTCTCGGCGGTGACGATGAAGCCGTCGGGCAGGCGGACTGGATCGGCGAAGATCGAGTGGTAGCGGCCGACCGTCACCTCCTTGGGCAGGCCGGAAAAGATGATGCCCGGCTTCGACACGCGGATGCGCGACGGTTTGCCATGCATCGGCACGTGCAACTGCCGCAGCTCCCCGCCATAGGCTTCTGCCAGCGCCTGCAGGCCGAGGCAGACGCCGAAGATCGGCAGGTCGCGCGCGCGGGCCCGCTTGATGGTGGCGGCGCAGTCGAAGTCCTTCGGCGTGCCGGGGCCGGGCGACAGCACGACCAGGTTTGGCTTCAGCCGGTCGAAGACTTCGTCCGGCACAGGCGTGCGCACGGTCGAGACATTGGCGCCGGTCTGGCGGAAATAATTGGCCAGCGTATGGACGAAGGAGTCCTCGTGGTCGACGAGCAGGATGTTGACGCCGTCGCCGACGCGCGCGGTGGCGCGTTCGGTGTCGGCGGCATTGCCTGACTTGGCGTCGCGGATGGCTGAGATCATGGCGGATGCCTTCAGTTCGGTTTCGGCTTCTTCTTCCTCGGGAATGCTGTCGAAGAGCAGCGTGGCGCCGGCGCGCACCTCGGCGATGCCGTCCTTGATGCGAATGGTGCGAAGCGTCAGGCCGGTGTTCATGTCACCGTTGAAATTGACCATTCCGATCGCCCCGCCATACCAGGCGCGCGGGCTCTTCTCGTTCTGCTCGATGAAGCGCATAGCCCATAATTTCGGCGCGCCGGTGACGGTGACCGCCCAGGCATGGGACAGGAACGCGTCGAAGGCGTCCATGCCTTCGCGCAGCCGCCCCTCGATATGGTCGACGGTGTGGATCAGCCGCGAATACATCTCGATCTGGCGGCGGCCGATGACGCGCACCGAGCCCGGGTCGCAGACCCTCGACTTGTCGTTGCGGTCGACGTCCGAGCACATGGTCAGCTCGGATTCGTCCTTCTTCGAATTGAGCAATTTCAGGATCTGCTCGCTATCGGAAATGGCGTCGTCGCCGCGCTTGATGGTGCCGGAGATCGGACAGGTCTCGACACGGCGGCCGTTGACGCGCACGAACATTTCGGGGGAGGCGCCGATCAGGTATTCGCCCTCGCCGAGATTGATGAAGAAGGAATAGGGCGAGGGGTTGATGATCTTCAGCTTGCGGGAGATGTCGGAGGGCGGCGTCTCGCAGCGCTCGTAGAACATCTGGCCGGGCACGACCTCGAACAGGTCGCCGCGCTTGAAACTCTCCATCGCCTTGCGCACCAGATTGGCATATTCGCCGGGCTCATGGTCGCCGCGCGGCGGGATGCGGTCGGCGGTCTTGAACGGCTCGACGATTTCGTCGCGCGGCAATCCCTCCGTCGAAAACCCGTCGCCGGAATAGTCGTAGCGGTCGGTCCAGGCCTTGGTCGAATAGTGGTCGACGACCAGGATCTCGTCGGGCAGGAACAGCACAAGGTCGCGCTGGCTTTGCTGGCGCTCGAGCTTGTAGTCGACCGGATCGAACTGGAAGGCGAGATCGTAGCCGAAGGCGCCGTAGAGGCCGAGATTGGCGTCTTCCTCCGTTTTGAACAGAGCGGTGATGGCGCGCAGCACGGTGAAGACGGAGGGAACGCGGCTGCGTTCTTCTTCGGTGAGGGCACGGCCGGGCTTGGCCACGTCGAGGCGGATCAGCCTCTTCGACGTCTCGGCGATCGTCACGTCGTCAAGGCCGCCGAGTGCCTTGCCGATCACCGGCAGAAGCACCTCGCCACGGCTGTTCAGCGCCTCGATGCGCATGGCGCGGCCGCGCGCCGAGATCACCAGCGGCGGGTCGATGATGGCGGTGTCCCAGCGCGTGTAGCGGCCGGGATATTCGTAATTCGAGGAAAACACGGCGCCGCGGCGCGCATTCAGCCCGTCGATATAGGCGTCGATCGCGCCGTCGTAAGGCCGGTCGTGGCGCTCGCGGGTAATCGCCACGCCACCCGCGGTGACGAAGCGCTCCGCCCCGTTCTCCAGAATTTTCGTCGTCATTGCCGTCTCCATCAGCATCTATATCAGCGTCTTGGGGCAACCGACCCGGGCATGGCTTGAAAAAACAAATGGCCGCCCGGACATTCCGTTGCGGCCACCTTCTATTGTCACGCGCACGCGTTCGAACAGGCCGCTGTCAGCGAGCCCACCACCAAACCGTCTTGATCGAGCGCATGTTCATGGCGATTCCAATAGCGGCGATTGAACGGCCGCGCAACTGGATTCAATGGAGGGCATGGAGAAGCGCTTGAGCCCTCAATCCTCCAGTGTTCCCGACCTTGCGTCGGCGCTCTTCCTGTCGCCGACCAGCTTCAGCAGATCTTCGCCGGCACGGATGATGCGCCGGGAACGCCGTGTCAGGATGATGCCCGCCTGCGGCGCGAACACCGGCGTGCGGCCGCCGGCTTCACCCGGTGCATGGACGATGGTGGCAAGCAGCGCGCCTTTTGCCACACGGTCGCCGGGCTTCACGTTGTAGAGGATCGCACCCGCCCGAGGGGCCGGCATCATGTCGATGTTTTCGAGCGCTGCGACGATACCGGTGAAAGAATTGGGACCGGCAAAGCTGCCGGGCGCGGGCAGCGCCTGGTCCAGGATCACGCCGCGCGCAACCAGCAGCCGATAGAGTCCTTCAGCATCGGAAGCGGCGAGAGCGCCATCGACATCGAGTATGCCGCGATACTCGACCGTGGTGGCGATGCGCCGGTCGAACCGAGCCACATCGGCGGGGACGTTCAGATACGGCGTGATCGAGGCGCCTTCGAAGGTGCCGTCGGTGTCCTCATCCCACAGGATTACCGCACCAACGCCCATGGCCGCCGCACAATCCGCCATCGCCGGCCACAGGCTGGTGTGGACATAGAGGTAGGCGAGACCCTCGTCGTCGCAGTGCAGGTCGAGGACGATGTCGTGGCCGATCGACAGCTGCAGCAGCTGCGTCTTGAGCCGCTGATCGGCCGTACCGAGGGTGGTGTCCGGCAAGAGCGTTGTGTCCGGCGCGGCCAGCAGCGGAAAGCCGCGGTTGAAGTTGGTGCGCGTGCCCAGGTGAAAACGGCCCTGATGCTCGCCGAAATGATACTGGGCGCGGCCGATGGGATTGGCTTGGGGCACGATGGTGATAGTGCCCTTGATGCGGCCTTCCGCTTTGGCCTTTTCGAGCATCGGCATCAGCGCGTCGATGGCGACGACGCCCGGCAGCTCGCCGGCATGAAGTGCTGCCTGCAGATAGGCCGAAGGTGCTGCCTTGTCGATGCCGTCAAAGCGGAAAACCGGGAATTCGTAGGAAACGCCCTCGCTGTCGCCGGCAATGCGCTCGATCGATTTCTGCATGATACTCCTCCAGGAAAGAGGCCGAACACATGCCCTTTCGCCGATACGCTGTCGATTGGTCCAGTCTGCTGCGCTATGGGCGCAACTATTGCGCGGGGTGCGTCACCAGCAGCTGGCGGTCCAACGTCTGCGACATTACCGCCACGGCGACCGCCAGCAGGGCGAGCGCTGCGCCGACCAGCGGCAGATTGGCATAGGACACGCCCAGTGAAAGTGCCACGCCGCCTACCCAGGCGCCCACGGCATTGCCGATGTTGAAGGCGCCCTGGTTCAGCGTGGCGGCTAGGTTCGGCGCTTCGGAGGCCGCTTCGACGACGCGGATCTGCAATGGCGGCACGATGACGAAGACGAGCAGGCCCCACAGGAAAACGATGAAGATGGCCACGGCTGCGATGGCGCCGAATTCGGCGAAGCCGACGAGCAGCAGCGCCAGCATCAGCAGCGTGCCGATCACCGTCGGCATCAATTTCCAGTCGGCCAGCCTGCCGCCGATGATGTTGCCGATGGTCATGCCGCCGCCGAACAGCAGCAGCACCCAAGTCACCGTTGCGGTCGACAGGCCGGAGACGTCGGTGAGATAGGGCTTTATGTAGGTGAAGACGGCAAACAGGCTGGCCGATGCCAGCGCCGAGATCAGCATGGCCAGCCAGACCTGCAGCTTGCCGAGCACGCGCACCTCGCCGAGCAGGCCGCCGCCGCTCGGTTGGGTGATGCCGGCGGGCACCAGCCAGGCGATGGCTGCGACCGAGATAAGGCCGATCCCGACCACGGCCA
The DNA here is from genome assembly GCF_004962925.1 of Mesorhizobium sp. GTDB lineage: Bacteria > Pseudomonadota > Alphaproteobacteria > Rhizobiales > Rhizobiaceae > Mesorhizobium. The sequence goes on from NZ_SUEO01000019.1 coordinate 38,730, forward strand.
GGAAGGTGGCGCGCCAGCCATAGGCTTCGCCGAGTGCTGTGCCGCCGGGAACACCGAGGATGTTGGACAAGGTCAGACCGGCGAACATCAGCGCGATGGCGCTGGCCCGCTTGTTACGCGGCACCAGACTGGCGGCGACGACCGAGCCGATGCCGAAGAAGGCGCCATGGCCGAAGGCTGTGAAGACGCGCGCCGCCATCAGCATCCAATAATTGGGCGCGATTGCGCACAACAGATTGCCGACGACGAACAACATTGTCAGGCCGATCAGCACCGGCTTGCGCGGCATGTGTGCGGTGGCCACCGCGATCACCGGCGCGCCGAAGACGACGCCGAGCGCATAGCCGGTGACCAGCAGGCCGGCCGAGGGGATCGAAACGCCGAGGTCGGCGGCGACCTCGGGCAGCAGGCCCATGATGACGAATTCGGTGGTGCCGATACAGAAGGACGCAATGGCAAGCGCTAGGATCGGCAGGGGCATGGTGCGTCCAGAATGAATCGGTTCAAATGGAGACTGTCCGGAGATGCGCCAGGCCCACAAGCGTCCTTGCTGCAATGCTGCATTGCAGAAAACGGGTAGCAGATCGCGACCGCGTTGTGCGTTTGCCGCCTGCGGTGAATGGAGAGCGGCCTATGCCAGCGGCTTCAGCTCCTGGGCAATGGTGGGCAGAAGTTCCGAGACATTCGGATGGATGTGCATTGCCCGCGCGAGCGTCCTGACCGGCGCCTTTGCATACATCAGGTCAAGCACGCAGTGTATCGCCTCGTCGCCACCGGGGCCGAGCACCGAACAGCCGAGGATTTCCTTGGTGTCGGCGTCGACCAGGATCTTCATAAAGCCTTGCGTCTCGCCTTTCTCGATGGCACGGCCGACGCGGGTCATCGGCCGCTGGCCGACCAGCGCGCGACGACCGGACTTTCTTACCGCTGTCTCGGTCATGCCGCAGCGGCCGAGCGGCGGATCGATATAGAGCGCGTAGGCCTCGATACGGTCGCTCACCTTGCGCGGATCGTTGTCGAGCAGATTGGCGGCTACGATCTCGTAATCGTTGTATGAGGTGTGGGTGAAGGCACCCTTGCCGTTGCAGTCACCCATCGCCCAGATGCCGGGCACGCTGGTGCGCAACTGGTCGTCGACGACAATGAAGCCGCGTTTGTCGACTTGGACGCCGGCCTTGTCGAGACCGAGATCGTCGGTGTTGGGCGTCCGGCCCAGCGCCAGCAGCACATGCGAGCCGACCGCCGGCGCCTTGCCGGCGGAGAAGGTCACGGCAATGTCATTGCCCTTTCTGGCGAAGCTGATGTCGTCGGCGCCGAGATGGACCGTGATGTCTTCGTTTTCGAGGATGCACAGGATGGCGGCCGAGACATCCTCGTCCTCGCGCGCGATCAGCCGCGGG
>NZ_SUEO01000019.1:40139-48728 GCF_004962925.1 Mesorhizobium sp.
GACCTGCCCGGTGTCAACGACATTTCGTACCTGACCAACTCGTCGAGATCCATCATCGACGAGTTGGTCAGGTACGAAATGTCGTTGACACCGGGCAGGTCGGGCACCGAGGCGCGGCCGCCGGTGTTGAGGAATATTCTTTCTGCGGTCAAAAGATCATCGCCGACGCGCACGGTGTTGGCGGATTCGAAGCGCGCGTGGCCGCGATAGAGCGTGCACTTGTCCATGTCGGCAATCCAGCTTTCGAGGTTGCCGCGGGCGTCGTTCGACACCTTGTCCTTGCGCGCCTTGATCGCCTTGTAGTCGACGCCGACCGGACCGGAGAGCGTCACGCCGTAGTCGGCGGCGCGGCGGGCAAGGTGTGCTGCATAGGCGCTGGCCACCATGGCCTTGGTCGGCATGCAGCCGGTGTTGACGCAGGTGCCGCCGACCAGCTTTCGCTCAATCAGCGCCACGCTCATACCGGCCGCCGTCAGCCGGCCGGCGAGCGACGGGCCGGCCTGTCCGGCGCCGATAATGATGGCGTCGAATGTCTTTGCCGTCATGCCACCGCCGCCACGATCAATAGGCCGCCGATGATCGCAACTGCGTCCTCGACAAAGGCGGCGGGCGGATCTTTGCCGAAAGCGACGGCTAGGCGCTTGCGCAGCTCGGCGCCGCCCAGCGTGCCGATCACTGCGCCGATGGCGCCGGCGATCAGGCCGCCGATGGTGGCGCCAGCGGTCGCGCCGATCACAGCGCCGGTGAAGGCGCCCGAGACGATGCGCGCGCCGAACTGCGGTGGCACCTTGCGGCTCGGCGTCGACGGCAACTGGTCGGCGACCAACTCGGCGATGGCCAGGATGGTGAAGATGCCGACGGCGATCCAGTGGCCCATGAAAGCAGCCCAGGTGCCGGCGACCGGCAGCCATCCGAGCCAGGCGCCCCAGGCGATGGCGGCGGGCGCTGTCATGGTACGAAGGCCCGCAATGACGCCAATCAGGAGTGCCAGAATATGCAGCATGATTGATCCCCTCGATGGCCGGGCTCAGGACAACCCTGCCCAGAGCAGGCTAGCATAGGCGCGGCATTTGACCAGAGGCCTGCGATCTCTGGCGTTACCCGATCTTTATGGACTGTGCTTTGACACCACGTTGAAACAGCATGGCAAGGCAGGAGGACATCACCTTGAAAAGAAGCGAGTGCGTAAAAATGGCGGCGGGCGAGTGGTATACTTGCCTCGACCCGGAGCTAGAGGCGCTGCGGGTCACGGCGCGCGACGCGGTGTTCGAGCATAATTCGCTGCCGCCCCGGCAGCGCGGCGACATCGGACCGGTCCTGAAGTCGCTGCTCGGCGCAGTAGGCGAGGGCGCCCGGATCGAGGCGCCGTTCCACTGCGCCTATGGCTTCAATCTCTTTCTCGGCGACGGCGTCTTCCTCAATGCCGGGTGCACCATTCTTGATACGGCACCAGTCCACATCGGCAAGGGAACGCTGCTCGGCCCCAATGTGCAGATTTATTGCGCTGAGCATCACAAGGAGGCGACGGGTCGACAGGCAGGACTGGAAATCGCGAAGCCGGTGGAGATCGGCGACAATGCCTGGATCGGCGGCAGTGCCATCATCCTCGGCGGGATCAGCATCGGTGACGGCGCCATCGTCGGCGCCGGCGCGGTAGTGACCCGCGACGTGCCGCCAAACACCACGGTGGTCGGCAACCCGGCGCGGCCGGTCAGGCGCGGCTGAGCATTCAGATCAATGCGGGACGGCATGCGAGTCCTGATCGGCATTCTTCGAAAATTCGCGCCGGTACTGCGCGGGTGAGGTCCTGAGCCGCGCCGCGAAGTGCTGGCGCAGCGATGTGGCGCTGCCGAACCCGGCTTCGAAGGCAACCGTGTCCATCGATTTTTCCGTCGCTTCCAGCAGCCGCTGCGCCAGCGCGACGCGCTGATCGATCAGCCAGTCGCCGAAGCTGGTGCCGATCGATTTTTGAAAGCGGCGCGTGAACGTCCGGCGGGTGAGGCCGGCGGCGTCGGCGACGCTGTCCAGGCTGTGCGTCTCGCCCAGCGTTTTGCGCACCGTGTCGAGGGCCTGTGTGAAGCGATCCGCATTGCCGGTCTTGGCGATGGGACGTTCTATGAATTGCGCCTGCCCGCCTTGCCGATGGGGAGAAAGGACGATCTGCCGGGCAAGCCGAAGAGCCGCCTCGGCGCCGTAGCGGGCCCGTACGATATGGATACAGCAGTCAAGCCCCGCGGCGACGCCGGCAGATGTCATGACATCACCATTGTCGATGTAAAGCACGTCCGGGTCGACGATCATGTCGGGATAAAGCGCCTGCAACTGCTCGGTATAGGCCCAGTGCGTCGCGGCTCGCCGCCCCGAGAGCAGTCCGGTCGCCGCCACAGCGAAGGTGCCGAGGCACAGTCCGACGATCAATGCGCCGTTCCGGTGCGCTCGCCGCAGCGCCTCTACCAGAAACGCCGGTGGCGGATCTTCGAGATCTCGCCAGCTTGGGACGATCACAATGTCCGCGCCGTCGAGGCTGCCCAGTCCATGCGGCGCGGTCACGGTCAACCCTGCTTCGGTATGGATAGGCCCGCTTTCGATTGCACAGATGCGGAAGTCGAAGCGCGGCAGGCCGAGTGCGGCGCGATCCTCGCCGAATACAAGGCACGGCACGGAGAGGTGGAACGGGCTGATGCCATCGAACGCGATGGCGGCAACGATCGGATCGGCCATGATGAGCACCAACAAGGATTAGATCCTGATTGTCCCAATTATTTCGAACAATGTCAATTGGGACACTTTTTGCAAGTCGGTAGCCGGCCTATCCTCGACCAATCAAAGCCAAACGCGAAAGGAAAACTCCATGTCTGAACCAGCCACCTCAGCGCCACGCCGTGCCCTCATCGTCGTCGACATCCAGAACGACTATGACGGTGGCAACCTCGCCATCCAGCACCCGCCGTTTCGCGACAGCGTCGTCAACGCAGCACGAGCGATGGACGCGGCCGCCGCGGCAGGCATCAAGGTCGTGGTCATCAAGCAGCTGGCGCCCGAAACGTCGCCGATTTTCGCCAAGGGCAGCCACGGCGCCGAATTGCATCCCGAGATATCAAGGCGAAGCCGCGATCACTACGTCGAAAAGACCTTGCCGAGCGCCTTCACCGGTACGGACCTCGAGGACTGGTTGCGCGCCAACGCCATCGATACGATTACGGTCGTCGGCTACATGACGCATAATTGCGATCTGTCGACCATCATCCACGCCGTCCATATGGGCTTTGCGGTGGAGTTCCTGTCCGACGCCACCGGCTCGGTACCCTATGCCAACAGCGCCGGCTACGCCTCGGCCGAGGACATCCACCGCGTTGTGACTGTAATTCTGCAATCGCGCTTTGCCGCCGTTCTCAAGACTGCTGAATGGATCGACTGCCTGAAGACCGGCACGCTGCCCGAACGCGACACGATCTACGCCTCCAACCAGCGCGCGCTGGCACGGAACGCCGCCTAGACGTCTGTCGTGGTAAGCAAAGGGCGCCGCAGCGATGCGGCGCCCTTATCATTCCGGCGTTCAAAATCTCAGAACAGGCCTTCGATCTGGCCCATTTCGTTCAGGAAGATCTTCTCCGAGGACGGCGCCTTGGGCAAGCCGGGCATGGTCATGACCTCGCCGCAGATGACGACGATGAAGCCGGCGCCGGCAGACAGCCTAACCTCGCGCACCGGCACGGTATGGCCGGTCGGCGCGCCGCGCAGGTTCGGGTCGGTCGAGAAGGAATATTGCGTCTTGGCCATGCAGACCGGCAGGTGGCCGTAGCCGGCGTGTTCCCAGGCGTGGAGCTGGTCGCGCACCGATTTGTCGGCGATCGCTTCGGAACCGCGATAGATGCGCTGGACGATGGTGTTGATCTTCTCGAACAGCGGCATGGCGTCGGGATAGAGCGGCGCAAACTGCGACGCGCCGGATTCGGCAAGCGCCACCACCCTGCTGGCGAGCTCCTCGATGCCGGCCGATCCGTGGGCCCAGTGCTTGCAAAGGATCGCCTCTTCGCCCATCGAGGCGACGTAGTCCTTCATCGCCTGGATTTCAGCGTTGGTGTCGGAGTAGAAATGGTTGATGGCGACCACCGCCGGCACGCCGAACTGCCTGATATTCTCGACGTGACGGCCGAGATTGGCGCAGCCCTTCTTGACCGCCTCGACGTTCTCCTTGCCGAGGTCTTCCTTCTTGACGCCGCCATTCATCTTCATGGCGCGCACGGTGGCGACGATGACGGTTGCCGCCGGCTTCAGGCCGGCCTTGCGGCACTTGATGTCGAAGAATTTTTCGGCGCCGAGATCGGCGCCGAAACCGGCTTCGGTGACAACATAGTCGGCGAGCTTCAGCGCCGTCGTGGTGGCGACGACCGAGTTGCAGCCATGCGCGATGTTGGCGAAGGGGCCGCCATGGACGAAGGCCGGGTTGTTCTCCAGCGTCTGCACCAGGTTGGGCTGCATGGCGTCCTTCAACAGCACGGCCATGGCGCCGTCGGCCTTGAGATCGCGGGCGTAGACGGCCGACTTGTCACGGCGATAGGCGACGATGATGTCGCCGAGGCGCTTCTCCAGGTCCTTCAGGTCGGTGGCGAGGCAGAGAATCGCCATGACTTCCGAGGCGACGGTGATGTCGAAACCGCCTTCGCGCGGGAAACCGTTGGCGACGCCGCCGAGCGAGCAGATGATCTCGCGCAGCGCCCGGTCGTTCATGTCCATGACGCGGCGCCAGACGACGCGGCGATTGTCGATGCCGAGCTCGTTGCCCCAGTAGATGTGGTTGTCGATCAGCGCCGAAAGCAGATTATGCGCCGTCGTTATGGCATGGAAATCGCCGGTGAAGTGGAGGTTCATGTCTTCCATCGGCACGACCTGCGCATAGCCGCCGCCGGCAGCACCGCCCTTGACGCCGAAATTCGGCCCGAGCGAGGCCTCGCGGATGCAGACGATCGCCTTCTTGCCGATGCGGTTGAGACCATCGCCGAGGCCCACCGTCGTCGTCGTCTTGCCTTCGCCGGCCGGCGTCGGGTTGATGGCAGTGACGAGGATCAGCTTGCCGTCCTTGTTTGCCTTCACCGATTTAATGAACTCGGCCGAGATCTTCGCCTTGTCGTGGCCGTAAGGCAAAAGATGCTCGCTTGGAATGCCGATCTTCTGGCCGATCGCCTGGATCTGCTTCTTGTCGGCGGCGCGCGCGATCTCGATGTCGGACTTCACTTCGGCCATGGCGGCTTTCCTCTGGATTGGACGGTGGAGGGGACGGGTTTGATCAGTGTGGTCGCAAGCCTGTTCGAAACAGCCCGGTACAGCAGGCGAGGGCACGTTCTAACCCTGTCGCTGCCATGGCGTCAACTTGCATGCAACTATGTTTCCTATGAAGAAAGGTGGCTCTGTTTCCCGGGCGATCTGTCCCGGGTCTTCGCGCCCGGTTGTCGCGCCGTATAGAAGCCAGAGCACGCGCCGTTTTGCCGTCTCAAAACAGCCGCGGAATGCACGGAATGCGACAGGGTTAGGCGCCGGTCGACGCTCTGAGCGGTCGCGCTAGAATGCGCCGATCTGGTGCATCAGCCCCAAGCCGTCAAGCTGGCCGAAATGTTCGACCACGACGCCGTTCTCAAGCCGATCGATGTGAATTACGCCAACCGAGACGCGATTTCCGCTCGGTTCGACGCCATGGAAGATGCCGGTGTGCGTGCCCTCAAAGCGACAGCGCGTGACCACCCTGTCGGCATCGCTGACATAGTCGTCGATGACGTGATGTCCGTCCGGGAATCCAACAAAGAACTCGGTCAGGGATTTGCGCCAGTCAGCGAAGCCGACCGGGTTGGTGCTGCCGAGATGAACGGCGAGATCCGGGGAAACCAGACTGGACAGTTTATCCCAGTCTTGCGTGTCGATCGTGGCATAGAAGTTTCGAGCAATTTCCCGGATATCCATCTCGTGTCCTCGCTGGCTGCCGCCCAGCGGTTGAACGACGACGAGACGATCAGGTTCCGCTCCTCGAGATGCGCAGCCGAACTACTGCGACAGCACGTTGCTGATCTCGACCATGTTCGAGCGCACCCTGAGTATGTAAAAACCCATCGTCGTCAGATGCGTCGGCAACAGCCAGCCATCCTCGCGGCCATTGGCGATGATGAAGGGCTGGATGCGCAGCGCCGAGACGAACTGCGAGTCCATCGTGTCCCACAGGTTCTGCAGGTGTTTTTCCTTGATCACGTCCTCGAAATCGGCCTGCGCACCCTTCATCAGCCCGTAATAGGCATAGAGCTGGCCATAGGCGAACCAGAAACGGTCGTCGGCGCGGGTGTCGAACCAGCCATTGTTGTGGTTTTCAGCGCGCTCCTTGAGGATCGCCGAAGTCGAGCCAATATCGCTGGCGATACGGTCGATATACTGCTTCAGATTGTCGGCGCGGGCGTCGAACGTCGTTTGGCAAAGGGCAAGCCGGGCATTGAACGAACGCAGCTTGCGCACCGCGTCGCGATAATAGCTGGGCGTCGGTGTCTTCGGGCCGAACGGGCTGATGCCGAAGTACCAGGTTCCTTCATCGAACTGCAGATTGCCGCGCGCATCCTGCAGGTCGGCGTCGATCTGCGAGGTGGTGCGGACGCGGCCGAGATTGTCGGCAAGCTCGGTCGCCGTGCGCCGCACCGCCTGGTTGATACCGCGCTGGAACGAGGCCTTGTTGTCCATGAACGGCGTGTGGTCCCAGTCGATGCCGAACAGGCCGACCTTGTAGAGGATCATCGACGAGACCCAGGCATTCTGGTTGACGTTGAAGTCGGTGAGGTCGGCCGCAACCTGGGCTATGCCGGAGTTTCCGCACGTCCTGGCGGTGTCGGTGCCGGCGCCGGCCGCTGTCTGCTCGCCGGCGGAAATGTTGCGTTTCTCGAAGGTGTAATTGGCGACGTAGTTCGGGTTGAAATTGTTCCACCACTGGGTGGCGTAGAAGAAGTTGGCATAGAGCCCGATCAGCACGAGCAGAGCGAGGCCGAGCACCGCCTTCAGGATCCAGCCGCGCTGTGTGTACCAGCGCCCGGCCCACATGAACGGCCACAGGATCGCACCGATGGCGAAGCCGATACCGCGGCCGATCCACTGGAAAATCCGTGTGAAGAAATTCACGATCGGATCAAGCATGGCGATGTCACCCCCTCGTCAGTCAGCCAAGAATTCGATAAGTCAGGCATTCAATCAGTGAGGCCGTAGAGGCGTGTGCGAAACGCCACCTTGTCTTTCAGATATGTGGTTTTCAGAACGTCCACAACATGCGATCGCCAGGCGTCGCTGAAGCCGTCATAGTCGCTGTAGAAGCCCGGTTTGTTGAAGACGTAACGCGAGACGAAATCCTGCGGCACGAAATCCGAGATCAGCTGGTTGGTCAACCAGGCGTCGGGATGGTCGGGCTTGGCCCGGATCACCAGGAAACGCTGCTGCGGGAAGACGTCCTCGATCTTGAGACGGCCGAGGTGAGCGATCTCGCGCTTGGCAGCGTTGAGGAAGGGAAAATTGCCGTCCCTGGTGATCAGGTCGGTATGGCCGTGGATCCAGGTCTGGAGCCAGACCTTGTCGACGTCGGTCAGATTGCGATCGGGCTCGGCGTCGCGGATCAGTGCGCGCACCACCATCTCGGCGCGATGTTCGAGATAACCTGAGGTTTCGATCCATGAGGCGCGCGGCAGTTCGATGCGGCCGGTGGCAGCGAGGAACTTGAACACCTTGTCGGCATCATTGATCGAGAGGTAGCTCACTTGCCACGGCCGCGAGCGGCGGAAGCCGGGGGCTGCCGGGTCGCTGATCACCGTCGTCATGTCAGGATCGATGAACACATAGAGCCCGCCGAAATGGCTGGTCCAATAGGCGCTGTGGCGAAAGATCACCTGATCCGGCACCAGTGCGTTCTCGCGGATGTCGCCGCAGATCTTGGCAAGCTCCACCATGCGGGTGAGCATGGCGTTGTCGCGCCAGGCGTCCGGCTCCTGCTTCAGCTGGTCGACGAGCTTGCCGAGTTCGGCGGCCTTGCCCATCACGTCCTCCGCCGACAGCACCCTGAACTCGACCTGGTTGATCGACAGCAGATCCTCGATGTCGTTGACCTCCGGGACCGAATCCTCGATCTCGCCATAGATGACATCCTTGATGGTCAGCGCGTCGATGGCGCGCTGATTCTTCGACATGAACTCGAACATCAGCTGCGAGGTGTTGGAAAAGGCGGTGTGGACCACCGGCAGGTCGATCTGCGACGGCGTCAGGATGATGAAGCGGCGGTTGATCTCGTTGGGATCGAGGTAGTTGTAGTCGCCGCATTCCTCGGCCACTTCAGGCGAGAAGCCGGTGCGGTCGATGTCGAAGCTCTTCAGCTTGGTCGGCTTCAGGCCGAAGGCGACCAAAGCCTTGTTGTAGCGCTGGATGAGATGCGGCTCCTCGATGGTCAACAGCCGGCCGTAGATCAGCTCGTTCTCGCGCAAAAGGTCGGATTTCCTGGCGGGGCTCATACACCCTTCTCCCCGTTCACGGGGAGAAGGGAGAAGCGCCAGGCTCACGCATCCCAACTCCCCTTCTTCTTCA